>CAZXFE010000061.1:0-5101 GCA_964639795.1 uncultured Enterobacteriaceae bacterium
TGAGCGGTGTTTGCTGCCCTTTTTCAAGGACGCAATTTTCGAGCACCAACAGGTCAATCTCGGTGCGCATAAAACACTGATACGCGTCCTGCGGGCTACACACAATGGGTTCCCCACGGACATTAAACGATGTATTGACCAAGACGCCGCAGCCTGTCTGGGCTTCAAAAGCTTGCAGTAAACGACAGTAGCCTGGGTTGGAATCAGTATCGACCGTTTGGACCCGGGCAGAGTAGTCGACGTGCGTCACAGCCGGAATATCGGAGCGGGGGATGTTGAGCTTCTCAATGCCAAATAACGTGTCTTGTTCTGTACTGATCTCTACCCGACGCTTCTCCTGCACCGGGGCGACCAGCAACATATACGGACTATCTACATCTAGCTTGAAATAGTCCGCGACCCGCTCGCGGAGTACTGATGGCGCAAAGGGCCGAAACGATTCTCGCTGTTTGATTTTGAGATTCATCACGGATTGCATCTGCGGATTACGTGGGTCGCCCAATATACTGCGTCCGCCGAGTGCCCGCGGGCCGAACTCCATGCGGCCCTGCAGCCAGCCCACCACCTTGCCGGCGGCAAGTTCCCGCGCCACCCGCTCGTAAAGGGCTGCACCGTCCACGCGCACGTACGGAGCCCTGCGGTGGGTGAGGAACGCTTCGATCTCTTCATTCGAGAAGGCCGGCCCTAAGAAACTGCCTTGCATGGCATCGTGCTGGCCCGGCGGTTTCCTGGGATGCTGTGTATAGTGATGCCACGTGGTCAGGGCCGCTCCAATTGCTCCCCCCGCGTCCCCGGCTGCGGGTTGTATCCAGAGATTAGAAAACGGCCCCTCGCGAAGAACGCGACCATTGCCCACACAGTTCAGTGCCACGCCGCCGGCGAGACACAGGGTTTTCTCGCCCGTTTCCCGGTGCAGTGTCTGGGCCAGGCGCAACATGATTGTTTCTGTCACTTCTTGAATAGACCGGGCCAGATCCATATCTCTTTGCGTGATGGGAGTCTCCGGCGTACGGCCCGGACCGCCAAAGAGCCTTGCAAAGTTTCCGTTAGTCATGGTCAGACCCGTGCAGTAATCGAAATAGTCCATATTGACCCGGAAGGTCCCATCGGGCTTGAGATCGATGAGATGGTCGTAAATGGTCTGCACGTATTTCGGTTCGCCGTATGGGGCGAGACCCATGACTTTGTATTCGCCTGAATTGACCTTGAAACCCGTATAATACGTAAAGGCCGAATACAGGAGGCCGAGCGAGTGTGGAAAAGGAAGGTCCCACAGGGGAGTCAGTTCGCTTGCCTGCCCGTGCCACGCCGAGGTGGTGGCCCATTCGCCCACCCCGTCCAGACACAGGACGGCGGCCGTGTTGTAGGGCGAAGGGTAGAAGGCCGATGCGGCATGGGCTTCGTGATGTTCCGTAAACAAAACGGGAGGGAGAGACGACTTGTCGAGGCTGTTGGAGAGTGCTACGAGGTCTTTCTGTAATTGACTTTTGAGAAAAAGTTTTTCTTTGAGCCAGACCGGCATCGCCGCAACAAAGGATCGGAGTCCTTTTGGTGCAAAGGCGAGATAGGTTTCGAGCAGGCGTTCGAATTTTAGCAAGGGTTTGTCGTAGAAGACGACCGAGTGCAGGTCTGCCAGGGAGAGTTTCCCCGCCTGTAGACAGTAGCGAATAGCATGTTGGGGAAACTGTGCATCATGCTTCTTACGCGAAAAGCGTTCCTCCTGCGCGGCCGCTATGATATGTCCGTCACGGACTAAGCAGGCCGCACTATCATGGTAGAACGCGGAAATGCCTAATATATCTGTCACTCTTGTTTTGCCTCTGCCTGGGGAGTCCCTAAGCAGTGTCGGGACTCGCTCAATTAATTGAAGGATAGCATGTACCCGTACATTTGATAAATATCCAGCACGCTCTGCATCAGGCTCGACCAAACTCAATACGGCTCAATTGGATCCAAGCTGGTTTCCATATTGTCCATGCAGACCTAGTCCTTTCATGTAGACCGCCCCCTTGCGTAGGGAGGTCCGCCTAACCATCGCTAATACTGATCTTGCGCTCTTCGGGGCTGAATTCTTTCTGGAGCGCTGATTCCCCCAGCTGATGGTGCAACAGGTCGTGAAGGATCGACCCGCCATGTACCTTTCAAGCGACGTGCTCTTCATGGAACTGCGGTCTCTTTTTCAGGGTGCCCTGTGCGAGTCAAAGTTTGAGACGTCTATTCGTGTGAATTCGTTGCGAACTAGACAAGGCGAGTTGACTCCGCACGAGGGGCAGGGGCTGCGCACCGTAGTGGTAGGGGAGTCGTTCACCTTTGGCTACGGAGTCGGAGAACGTGGCAGTTATCCGCGTGTTCTTGAATGTCAGTTGGCTGGGGTCCGGACCGTGAATGCTTTGCCACCAGTCGAAGTCCCCAACGCTGGCGTCCTGGCTTGGTGGACAGGTGTGCATTATCTCTACCTTGAGGAGTATGGTCTTGTACTCGAGCCCGCCCTCGTCTTCTGAGGCTGTTTTTAAGGAACGATAGCCATGTTCCGGACGCGCGGTGTCCGATATGGTCACGGATGGATGCGGAAAGTTTACTGCTCCAGATCGGCTTGGCAGACACGCAGATCGAGTAGGGCCGCCGGGTGCATGTAAAACGACGTTCAAGCTGGAAGATCCCTCTCTGGCGCGCCTGGTACGTCTTTCAGCTGCTGTATACGACCCAATGCAATCTACGCCGCACGCTGAAACCCACAATCAAGGTTGGCCCCTCTACCAACCGTTTCATTCACCCCAGACCAATACGCTTGTGGGTAGAGTTGCGAAGCTGATTGGCGCTATGGCGCGTCTGAGTCAACAGCACGGAGCACGATTTGTCGTGGTGATAGTGCCCGAACTGGCGCAAGGCTCTGCCGCCTCTCAGGCCGCCTATGGTGAGTTGGATATTGACAAGCCGTAGCTTCTCTTGGCCGAGTTCTTCACACAGCAGAACATTGAGTGCCTGGATCTTGTCTCCATCCCGCGCGCGGCGGAGGGTAATACGGCGCCGTATCGTCAATATGATTCCCATTTCAGTGTTGAGAGTAACCGGCTTGCCGGACGTGAAATTGCGAAATATTCCGTTGCCTCAGGCCTCCTGTCTGCGGGCACGCCTAGCCTCTCGGTCTTGGTTTTTATATTTGCCACAATTTGGTAGCTACATTCCGTCTGTCTCAAAGCGCAGGGAAAATGGGCCAGTGTGATGGCGATGCAAATGAAACAGTTAGCGACCCTATAGGAAAGAATGTTTAACCAAATTGATCCACCCAATGACGATGCCGGGACTGTTGGTCCCACTGGGCACCTGCGAAGAGTCCGTAGCAAGTGCTATTCGAAAAAAGACACCGGGCATCGTGCCCTGCGCTGCGCGGCTTGTAGGTAGACTCTTGGCTTGCACTGTCCTACTTCCTGTGTCGGTAAGTGGCCAGGGTATTGGTGGAAGGCCAAATTTCTGTGCGGTCCTTGGACCACGCGCAGTCAGAGTCGGCGATTGTGACGGTGACAACGACTGCGAGGCCGACCAGATGTGTCGGGACTAACTACGGATTCGCGTCTAACATTGATGTTTGAGAATTTGTATGGTGGGCGATGGCGACTTCTGTACGGTAAACGGCCCGTGCGCGGTGGGTGAAGGTGGCTGTGACAGCAACCAGGAGTGCGAAGACGAGCTTATCTGTCAAAACACCGTAGGGACGGACTACGGCTTTCCCGCCCACATCGATGGTTGTGCGGCCCGGCCGCTTCCGGATCTCGGCAGCAACTACTTCCGCACTTTCGCTCGACGGTGTGGGGCGGGCGAGGGTGATTGCGACGTTC
Source organism: uncultured Enterobacteriaceae bacterium (assembly GCA_964639795.1). Taxonomy (GTDB): domain Bacteria; phylum Desulfobacterota; class Binatia; order Bin18; family Bin18; genus Bin18. The sequence goes on from CAZXFE010000061.1 coordinate 3,837, forward strand.
AGCATGAGTGCCAAGCTGGGCTTGTCTGTCATAACAACGTGGGGGAGAACCAGGGCTCTGCGTCGCTCAATGCAGTAGTGTGAACTGCCCGTACTAGGCAGTTCACACTACTGCACGGCACTGGAGCGTGTGGGGAAGGTGAAGGGGATTGCCACAGCAACGATGAGTGTGAGGTCGGCATTGCATGTCGGAACGATATAGGGGCGGGCTACGGCTTCTTGGCGTTCATCGATGTGTGTGATCCCTACAGCAGGCAGCAACAATTTTTGTTCGGTGCCCGCGCCGTGTGGCGTGGCTGAAGGCGATTGTGACGGCGATTATGGGTGCGAAGGCGGGCGTGTCTGTAGCGCTCATGTCGAGGCTAATTACGGTTAATGCGATGTTGTCTATGTATGTGAAGTCGGTCCATAAACTTCGGAGGAAATTTTATCAGAGTGAGGTGTTCCTTAATCCGGAAAACGGTTTTGTGTGGTTAGCCTCTGCCGTGCATTTTGCGTTGTGCATTGTCGTGAATTTTCGAGAGTGATCGGATAAAGGTCGTCGCTGACCTGTGGATCGTTCCTCTCAGAATTGGGACCTCGGTCGCTGAATATGTGGCTGCGTGCGTGTGGATTTTGGAAGAAGCCGCGTTGGAGATCGAGCTGCTTGCGTATGGGACCAATATCGAAGGCGAGTGGGATGCTGTCTTTGTACCAATGAAGCGCTGCCACGAAGTGCTGCACGCCATGGGCGCGCCACGTAACCCGACTAATCTAAGTGCTGGCACGCGAACGTATAGAGACCAAAGCATGCAGGACAAGATCACCAGCGTGCAAAAAATATTGGCGCGGAAAACAGCATGACCTGGACCATTTTATGCTGCTTTCTGAGTGTTTGAATTCTCTCTTTTATGAAAAGCTCTTTACTCCGCTAACAACTTTGCACAATCTTGTCTGATGTCTTGAGATACCCCGTCTGAAACTGATACATTTCTGCGTAGTCAAGTAGCCGTTCATCTGTATCGGCCAGGGGAGATCTTCGGGGTGAATGTCAACACAACGATGACCGGCTACCAGACAGTAAGAAGAACCGGAGGGAACTATGGCTGATCGGCAGGAAATCGTAACCCTGGGCGCAGGCTGTTTCTGGTGTATTGAGGCGGTGTATCTGGAGGTTGAGGGTGTCCTTAGCGTCGTGTCGGGCTACACCGGAGGAGCGGTGGATAATCCAACCTACGAAGCCGTTTGTTCGGGCACAACGGGACACGCTGAGGTTGCGCATATCAC
>CAZXFE010000061.1:5201-16635 GCA_964639795.1 uncultured Enterobacteriaceae bacterium
CAGAACCCATACCAGCCGTATTGCATGATGGTTATCCATCCCAAGATGAGAAAGTTCCGTAAGGGATTTGCGCGTAAGCTCAAACAATCCGTCTCTGCTGCCTAAAACACGGTTCGCAGGCAGGGACGGGGGAGACTGAATGGCCGCCACCTTAGACTGGATGGGTTGTGCAACCTTTCGACTAACGCTTGGCGATCTGGTTGTCATGCTAGATGCGTACATCGACCGGGTGCCCAGTGCCGCGCCAACCGGTACTACCGTTGATTCCATCCGTAAGGCCGACTGGATAGTTGTGGGCCATTCCCACTTCGACCATCTGTATGGGGCTGAGCGTATTGCCAAGGCGACCGGCGCGAAAATCATTGGCTCGTACGAGTCGATTCGCATTATGGCTGCTCAAGGTGTGCCCGAAGAACAACTCCTGCCGGTTGCTGGCGGAGAAAAGATTCGCTTATCACCAAGTGTCACCGTTGACGTCTATCCCAGCCAACACTCGTGTGTATGGAGCACAGAACCCCTGCCAGAATCTGACGTGGTGTGCATTGGCGAACTTGGTGTGACCTACCAAGAGCAACAAGTGAAAATGCAGGGACTGTGGGGCCAACTCAAAGCCATGGGTGATGAAGTAGTCTCCCACCTCCAAGCCTCTGCGCAGGAGACGCGCGGTGATGGTGGGGCGCTGGTGTATTTTTTCGATACTCCCGAAGGTAGCTTACTGTACCAAGACACGTCCGGCCACTGGCAAGGTATTTTGCAGGATATCCGGCCTGATGTCGCCATCCTCGCGGCAGCCGGGCGGGGAAATATTGATGGCGAGCCGATCCAGGGGACGCTTGCACAGTTCGTTGCCCAGCAGGTCGGTTTACTGCGTCCGCGGCGAGTCATTCTCGGTCATCATGATGATTGGCTGCCCGGCTTTTCGCGCAAGATTGACACTGCACCGATTCGAAAGGAAATGGCTCGCCGGTCACCGCGTACTGAGCTTGTCGAGATGGGTTATATGGAAGCGTACCCGGTATTTGCCGCAGACTAACTTCCTTTTTGGCCCAGCAGTGCTAGGTGACTCCATGAAATGATAGTGGTAGCAAAGAGGACAACCCGTCCCCCAGGAGGAAAGCGTGTTTCTCGACCTAACGGCTGACCAAAAGCGCATTATCAATCTCGCCAAGGAGCTTTCGACTGAGTTTGCAGCACGGGCTGAACAGCACGACCGTGAAGGCAGCTTTCCTTTCGAGAATATCGCTCGGTTAAAAGAGACCGGCTATACCACGATGACCACGCCGCAGGAATATGGTGGCTGGGGCGCAAGCCCGCTGACCTTTGTTCTTGCCCAAGAGCAGCTTATTCAAGGGTGTGCAGCTACCGCCTTTGCCATCAATATGCACTGCAATACGGTTGGCTTTTATACGCCGTTCATGACCCCGGCTCAGAAGGATCGCTATCTTGGCAATGTGGGTCATAAACAGATGCTCATGAACGGCTACTATACTGAGGGGGGTGGGGCACGCTCGATTATGGCTCCGTCTTCAACGGCGCGTAAAGTATCTGATGGCTACATCATCAACGGCCAGAAGGTTTTTGCCACCTTGGTGCCAGCAGTCGACTATTTTGGCATTAGTGTATCGCTCGAAGGCTATACCGGCCCAGCTTCCGGTGGCTGTGTGTTTTTGTTGCCACGTGACGCGCCAGGTCTTGAAGTCATTGAGAACTGGGATGCTATGGGGATGCGGGCCACGGGCAGTCACGCCATTACCATGCACGACGTCTTCGTCCCTTCAGATCAACGCGTGGGCGAAGAAGGCTATTTCTTTGAAGAGTTTGCCCAAGTCGCGCACTGGTACTGTTTGTCCTTTTCCGCCTGCTACCTTGGCATTGGCCAGGCCATGTACTCTCACGTCCTGGAATACGCCCGTACGCGCAAAGTGCAAAAAAAGCCTGGCCAGCGGGTTGGCGATCTCGCCTGGAATAGGTTTGCCCTTGGTGAGATGTATAACCGTTTAGAAGCCTGCCGGACACTGCTGTATACGACTGCCCGAGAGATTTCTGAACAACGTCCGTATCGAGAGCGTCAAGTGCCAACGGTGGAAATGCTCCGTACCTATATGGCGGAGGAGATGCTGGCGGTCGGCAATATGGCGACACGTATCGCCGGTGGACTTGGGTATCTGAAGAGTAATTTTTTAGAGCGCGCTTTCCGTGATCTGCGCTCAGCGCCACTCCACTCGCTCAAACGCGATGAGGTGCTCGAAATGATCGCAGCTATGGAGCTAGGGTTTTAGAAGCTGACACCAGCTCGCCACGCTCGTTGTATACGCTATTACCCATAGCGAAACTCGCCTTCAGGAACTTCTTCATATACGCCCCGCAGGTAATGGTTGGTTTTTTCGGAGGATTATCCGGTCCACAGCAGGTCGGTAAGCAGTCAATGAGTGTTTCCGGCGTAGGCTGAAAGAAGAACGACGTAGAATAGCGGTGCGTCCCGGATGCATTACGCACGCGATGCGGGGTTGAGAGAAAGCGTCCGTTTGACCAGCGCGTGAGCAGGTCTCCGGAATTGACGACAAAGGCGTCTGGGATCAACGGTGCTGTGAGCCAGCGGCCTGACTGTGACAGAATCTCTAATCCTGGCTGGTCTGACGTCGCGAGCAAGGTGGCAAACGAGCCATCGCTATGCGGACAGATATTAAACTCATTGTCTTCAAGCGGGTCGGGCGGCATATGAGAAATGCGCAGTACGTTTAAGGCGCGGTCCGCCGGGAACTTATCCGCAAAAAAGTCTGGCAATACATCGAGCGCCCGGGCATACAAAGGCAGCATACGCTGGCTCAAAACCGTTGCTGCTTCAAAGTACCCCCGCATGGCATGTTGAAATTCGGCCTCTTCAGGTCATTGGTTACGGTTTTGGGTAGGGCAGGGTGCCCAGTCTCGTTGCAGCAGAAAGGCTTCGCTCACATCGGGCTTCTTTTGCCCAGTGTAATAACGTGAGTGTTTGCCGAACTCACCACGATTGGGAATATAGCCAACGCCGGCGTGATTGATTTTGAGCGCCATTTTTTGTTCTAGGGGGAGAGCGTAGAAATCGGCTGTGGCTGCTATCACTCGGCCACGCAGGGAGGCTGGCACACTATGGTTAATTATGAAGAAGAATCCAATCTGTTCCAGGGCGCGGCACATCTCACGGGCGGCCTCTTCGGATGCACCGGACTCGCCATTCAGATATGGACCGAGATCAATAATCGGAATCTCTTCGCCGGCGACTGCATACGCTACCTGCAGGTCGTGTTTGTCCTGGACGGCTTGCATACTGCCTCTCCACGCCGTTTATACGACTCCTCTTCACTTCACAAACGAAGCTGGATTCAGAAACCGCTTGAGCACATTACCCGTAATGCGCGCAACATTGTTATTGTAATTATTGTGTGACAAACTCCCCGCCCAGGCAATCGAGCTGGACGACCACACGGCCCCGCCATGGGGCGTTTCATAGAACACCATATCCGCCCGGACGAGCCCGTTCTCCGTTCCGCCTAACCCTGGCACTGTTGCCAATATTTCTTCACACACAACCATATACACATCCGTGTGTCCGCCCTGGGACGTTGCGAGTATGAGTGCATGTGGAGGCGTACCCAGCTTCTCATCGGCCCGATCTATCTCCAGACCGGATGCCCCGCCACCAATCAGGCCAAAATTACCGATAATTTCATCTTTGCCCACGCCTTTGAAGATAAAGGCTGCCCGCGGATCAAGGCTACCCGGTAAGCGATGGTAGGGTGCCGAGATATCGAAGCCCTGAGCGGTAAACCCCGTCCCCAGTATCGTTTGAGGCGGGCGTCCTTGGCGCCGCCACAGCCCGCCGTATTCGCCTGTGAAGCTATGGTAGTACTCGCCCGGCTCAGCAGCCCAGGTGCGAATGCCACCTTCATTGCGACGGATTTCCATGAGTCCGGGGCAGTCGGGATGAAATGCAATGCGCCAATACCACCCATTGGCGCCCAGATACATGAGTCGTCCGCCTTGGTTCTGGTAAGCTTTCATAGCATCCCACATTTCTAGCGAGTGGTATTCCGGGTGAGTACTGGTAAGAATCACTTGGTAGGGCTTCAGCAGCTCAAGCCCTTCATAATGCAAATCCTCATCTGTGATTACATCAAAGCCATAGCCTATGGCTTCAAGCCAGTCTGTGATGTGGGTGTCGGCGTTGAACTGCCATATCGATGATCCATCTCCGCCCAGCGCGGAAATATGCTTGGGGCGCATATTGAGAATGGGTCGTAGGCGGGACGAGTAACATACACCAGAGCCGTCGGAATGTGAGTCGTAGCACGACGCGCCATACTCGCGGTGTTCGTTGAGAAACAGACTGTTCTTATCAAGTGGGGCCAGCCGGCCACTGACGAGTTCGACCAGTCCCGCGTTGGTCGCCATATGCTCGTTGGCATAGGCCATATAACTGGCAGTTGGTAGAAGAAAGGCTATCTTCTTTTCCTTGCCCTTGGCGGGTTTGACAGCAAACGGAATATGGTCTTCTTCTTGGCCGGAGCGCAGTCGTGCGGCGTACAGACCACTTTTCAGATTAGCGGGGACAGTGAGCGAAAAGTCTACCTCCCAGCTTGCATCGTATAGGTCGTCCTCATGGAAATGAATCGCTCCGTACTGCTCCGGCGCGTGTTTCCAGTCCATGACGTCGCCGGTCCAGTTATAGCCCTTCATACCTCGGGCCGGCATATTGACCGTCTCTCCGTGGAGCCGATTCGGAGAGATGTCCGAGACCGTTGCTGCACTGATATCTCGTGAGAAATCCCACACACCAAGAACGACGTTGTGCAATCCAGCGGGGATAGCTCCACTCTTCAGCATTTCCATCTCAGCGCGACTTAGCGCCGTGTTGGCCAGTCGAGGACTATCGATTTTGCCGTTGAATTTATGGTCGAGTTTACCTTTGCCCGCACCTGTGCGTACTGCGGCAAACATCAGTGGCATTTGATTATTTCCTACTCGCTTCAGGCCCGTCTTTTGTCGGACTGCGGCGTTACCCGATGCTAGGGGATAGTCAACGAATGGTTCTTGATAGAGAGTGATGCGCTGTGTTGCTGCATCATAGCTCGCCGCCACGAAATACCACTGCCGGTTGAGTAGTTGCTCTTTCGTGCTGAAAACCTCGACATTACCTTTGCCATCGCCGAGTTGAAGGGTGAGTGCTCCGTCGTGAATAAGCAACGCAAAACCCGATTGCCTGCGATCTTGCCATTTCGAGACAACGGCTTGGGTGCCTGTGCCTGGCGTGGTTGGCCACAGCATGGCCTGAAAAGTAAAACTACTGAGTTGTCCAAGGAGGGGACGGTTAGGAATCGTCACATACGAGCCGAATTCGATTGTCTGCCTACGACCTTTGTATGACTTGTTCGCCGGTGTCTGAACGACTTGCTCTTTCACCCCAGGACCTTCAGGGTTGATGTCGCCACAAATGAGGCGAACAATTTCGGCCTTGTAGCGCGGCAGCTCGCAGTTGACCATGTATTGGATGGTTTCGCCGGGGCGGGCACTAATCTTGTCGGAGTAGCCGGTAATCTTCATGCGCTTGGCCTCTCGACCTAATCGGCTGCTTTTTCGGTGTGCTGGTCCCAGCGCCGCCGAAAAATCTCACGTTCGGCATCTTCGACATTGGTGAACACTTGGTCCTTAAATATCTTGACCGGCTTGCCGCGCTCTCCGGTGAGTTGTCCAAGCGTCCATTCTTTATGCGGCTTGGAGCAGATTAGGACATATTTGTCCTGGGTTGGCCCACCGCGAAAGACGTTGAGCACACGCTGCAAGGCAGGGCTGTGATGGCCAATGGGTTTGGCATTAAATTCTTCAACTACGTGGTGATCGCGCGGGCCGACCTTATAGACCGTATGCATGGTCTGCCTCCTTTTTCAAAGACAGTCAGGACAGTAACATAAGCGCTGATGAGAAGTCGAGAAAAACGCAGATCAGCTGGCAGATAGGCTGAAACATTTTTGGACCCCGGTTACTGTGGTTGAAATGATATCGCTACAAAGGAGGAAAAAAGGAGGCCCAAGCTATACCAGCCGTCCAGGTTGACCCGTCTATTTTCTAGATCTCTATTGAAAGTGAGAAAAAAGACAAAGCCACGGGGTGCAGATTTTCTAGCCACAATTGTGGACTCACCGTCGACATTGCGGACGGGCATATCGAGAATATCCGGGCGGATGAGACCTGCCCGCTCGCACACGACTATATCTGCGATAAAGGCTTTAGTGTTGACTACTACGTCAACCGTGGCCACCATCTGAGCCATCCGCCCAAAAGGCAAACCCGACAGAGGATTTGAACGGATCAGTTGGGATCAGGCCATTTCCGTAATCGCCTTTCAGCCGAAGGCGATTACGGTCGAACATTTTCTGCGTGCTTTCGCCCTGCTGGGCATAGGCGGACAGGCGAACCATTTTGACGCACCGTATGGCGTAACTTTTTTGCGGCTGATGAAAACGCGCCGTCTCTTTAATGCCCTGGCCAAAGAGAAGAGCCAGCATTGGGTGGTTGGAAAATGGATGCTGGATAACTCATCCGGCATCCGGCCGCGCCCCCGAACACAATCGCTCCAATAGAGAGCAGTAGCGGATTGTCCAGCTTGGCCAAATAGGCTGTCGTGCGGGCTCCTAAAAGAGCGGCAAGGTCAACGGGAAGCAGACAAAAGCCGACAAAGGCCGCCACTCCAATTCCAGTCGAGCTCAAGGCTCGACGCAAGCGTCATCCTTGTGATGGTGTCCCTGAACTGCTCTAGATTACGGCAAGCAACTGTTCAAAGGTCCCTGCCTGCGGTTCGATCCCTCGAATCTTTAGTTTTAGCCCTTCAGACTGAGGTCTTTTCTGGAATTCAAACCGCAGCCCTGCACAGCACTCCTGCTCAAGGGCACCCAACCTCTCGAACTTTGTTTTCAGGTTGGGTGTATCATTGAAGTCTAGAACGAGTCCGTCCTCAAGGTTGTGTGTCTTTCGAATATGGGGAAGTATGTCCCGCCGAATCTCCGCAAGGCGGGTTGTGAGCTGATCATCTGAAAGTCTACACATGCCTCGCACTGCACCTGCCAGGTCGCCGCTTGTCTGCATTGCCTCTGATTTTTGCATGGGTATACCGCTCCTTCTGTAAACAGTGTGGCTATGCTAAAAGTTCAAGTGCAGTTGAAGTTAAGGGGGTAAAAAGAAAAATATTGCTGATCGGAGAAGTAGCAAAACGGGCGAGACACAAAACCTCTGCTATCCGCTATTACGAGAGTGAGGCGCTCTTGCCCAAACCCCTGCGTCGAAGTGGGCGGCGGGTGTATGCTGGATCAGTCTCGGACCGTCTGGCTCTGATCGAGCTGGCTACGATTGCGGGTTTCTCTGTTGCTGAAATGAAACATCTTATCTACGGCTTCTCACGTCGAACGTGACCGGCCGCCCGGGGGCGCGTACTTGCGAAACGTAAATCTCAAGGACTGGACGAGGCGATCGCCCGCACCAACCTATGAAACAGGTGCTGGGGATGGTTGCGAGTTGTGAATGTCCGACCTTTGACGATTGTGTTGCAGCAATGCGAAACTGACCGTGGCGAAAACCCATAGCTGCTCTGTGCACGGCATATGTACAGATCGAGGTCGCCGCTTGGATTTTGGTACTAGGAAAGAAAGCCGAAGGGTGGTCGGGTCGTTGACCCACCCTTGTCGGTGGGTGACGCTAGGCCTCTACCCACCCTACGAAATTTTTATATCGAACGATTGAGTCCATGTTGCATAGTCGCGGACACAACCACGCTGCCCCTGACTTCAATCGCGCTTTTGCCATTGGCGTGGTGCTCAATGTCGTCTTCGTCGGGGTCGAAGCAACCTATGGCATCTTAACCAACTCATTGGCCCTGGTTGCTGATGCTGGACACAATCTGAGTGATGTTTTCAGTCTGTTACTGGCCTGGGGCGCCAGTCTGTTAGCCACGCGAAAACCCACTCTACGCCGCAGCTATGGGTTTCGTCGAGCAACCATACTGGCCTCGTTGATCAGCGCGCTTCTACTCCTGGTCGCATTAGGCGCGATTGCCTGGGAAGCAGTCGACCGCTTTAATCAGCCTCGACTATTGAGCGGGGGAACCATTATTGTGGTTGCCGGCATCGGGGTCGTTATTAATACGATAACGGCTTTGATGTTTCAGTCTGGTCGCAAGAGCGATCTGAATATTAGAGGGGCATATCTGCATATGGCGGCAGATGCCGGCGTTTCACTAGGGGTGGCCATATCAGGTTTTATGATTATGCTGACCGGTTGGGTGTGGTTAGACCCGACGATCAGTTTGGTGATTGTCGCTATTATTCTTATCGGGACGTGGGGCTTGCTACGGGACTCGGTCAATCTGGTGCTCGATTCTGTGCCGAGTGGTATAGATCCGCTGGCGGTTGAATCCTATCTGTCCCGACTGCCTAATGTAACTCGGGTGCACGATCTCCACATCTGGGGTATGAGTACAAGCGAAGTGGCACTGACGGCGCATCTCATCATTCCTGAAGCCCGTGTTGACGACGGCTTTTTGCAAAATGTGTCGTCCAATCTACACGATCAATTTGGGATAAACCACACTACCTTGCAGGTCGAAAGAGGCGATGGCAATCGGACGTGTATATTAGAGCATCCTGGTAGCGTCTGACTGCAAAGAGGCACTCACAAAACTCCGTCTTGTGCCGTAGGCCCGGCTACCTGCTTTTGCAGGTGTGACACAACAAAGACTGTCATTCCCGTGGAAACGGAAATCAAGGGGGACGGGCTTTGATGCTGATAACGTATTCCAAGCAATTCTTTTTGCATTCTAGGGGCTGACTGACGAGATAGATTTTATGCGTACGGCTCTACTGTCAGGTGTTGAGAAAATCGAAAATATGGCTTCTCATTTTCCTGTCATTGAATATCTGCGAATGCACCGCTTGGCTTTGATATTCTGCCACGCCTGCCAAGGCATGCTTAAAGGCCGATGGTAATTGGGCTGACGAAACACTGACGGTCTCATCCCCATCTTCAAACAACGTCCCGTAGCGTCCTCTTGGAAAGTGTTTTGTAAACTCGTCTCTACGGAAGATCAAAGTCGGAGTTGCTCCCGCTTCGATGAGCGCTGCCCGAGCAATTGTGGCGTGCGAAGTGGCGAACGTATGCAGCATTTGGGTATGCAGTCGAGGCGCATTCTCTAGTGGATTGTGCATCCTTTCATGCAGTCTGCTGCCCTTGTGCAGCGCCTGTGTGACGAATGCTAATCTTCTTTGTTTGGTCTGTTCCGGGGCTGCAGTTGCATTATCCAAGAAGCCCCAGCCATAGTGCTGCCAAAGATCGCTTTCAAACAAAGTATGAGACAGGGGCTTGAGTTCTCCGTCGAGAAGAACCGGTGCATACGTCGGCATCATTTCATACGCGGATGGGAAAGTGGCAAAGGCATGCGCTTTAATCAGTGTTGTATTGAGTCCGAATTTGGCGCCATGTTTCATATTGCGTAGAGCCGTCATGGAGCCTCTAAATGGAACCGTAGCGAGAACGACCTTCTCTATATGCGTGGCACCTTCCCAGGTTTCAACAGCCTCCTCCGGTTCCTGGTGTCCATAACGTAAGTAATAGCTTGCAATGAGACCGCCCATGCTATGCGCAATAATGGAAATTGACGTAGCATCCTTGTTTTTGAGTGCAGTAACGAGACGTGCCAGGTTTTTCACTGCGACAAGATAATCATCTCGCCAATCGTAGGCGAAGAGGTGGAGCTGCGATCCGGGTGTAGATAGGCTGTTTCTGAGTTCGTGCAGAAAACCACCACACACATCCACGCTATAGATGCCGGGTAGGATGGGAATACGATCTAACACCGTGCTCGAATCTAGCTCCATTGCCCCCGGCACCTCAAAACCAGTTCGCGCCGCTGTCTTTGATCCGAACAAGGCTTGCCGGGCTGAGAGCCAAACGATGCTGCGATCCGCTGCTTGTACGAGCCGCGTTCCGTAAAAACCGGGGATAAAGATGACATGTTGCATGGCCGAATCAGGCTAATCGAAATTGGCGGTAATGCTCCTCGCCAGATGACACTACTAGAGCCACTAACAAACCTCAGTCTTGTTCCGTAGGCCTGGATGCTTGCTTTCGCAGGTGAAACGTAAAAAGGATAGGCATTCCCGTGGAAACGAAAATCCAGGGAGTGGTCGGAGCGCTGACAACGTGCTCTAGGTAGAGGGAATTCTGCAGACTGCGCTCAGTACAAACCTAGATAATTCTCGACTTCCCACTGCGAGACCGAGTCGTGATAGCGTTTCCATTCGGCGCGCTTGACCTGAATATAATAGTCGGCATACTCACGACCCAGAGCTGCCTTGATGACCTCGTCTTGTTCGAGTTCATCCAGCGCTTCGATCAAATTCGTGGGTAGAAAACCGGTGCCTTCGGCTTCCAGTTCTTCCTCCGCTACTTCGTATAGATTGCGGTCGTTGCGGTCACCGGCCGGCATCTTGTTCTCAACACCGTCCAGGCCGGCGGCAAGCATGACCGCTGGAGCCAGGTAAGGATTGGCTGCCCCATCAATGGTCCGGTTTTCTATGCGTCCAGGGCCGGGAATACGGATCATCTGGGTCCGATTAGAAGCGCCATACGAGATATACACAGGAGCCCACGTTGCGCCTGAGACTGGTGCGCCACGAATCAAACGTTTATATGAATTCACAATAGGTGCAGTGACTGCGGTAATGGCTCGGGCATGATGCTTGAGTCCGCCAATAAAATGGTAGGCGAATTCCGAAAGTCCATTTTCGTCTGTTTGATCAAGGAAGAGGTTGGCGTCCGTCTCTGCGTCCCAGACGCTGGTGTGAAAATGGCAGCCGTTCCCGGTCAGATGCGAAAAAGGCTTGGGCATAAACGTGGCGATATATCCCTGTTCCTCTGCAACAGTACGCACCATCCAGCGGAAAAAATTGTGTCGGTCCGCTGTGGTGAGACAATCCGAGTAGGTCCAGTTGATCTCAAACTGGCAGTTCGCGTCTTCGTGGTCGTTGGCATACGGGTCCCAGCCGAGTTCCTGCATGTGGGAAAGCAATGCAGTAGTAAAGTCTAAGTTGCGATGGAGGGCGCGAAGGTCGTAACACGGTTTGCTCAGCGTATCGAGTGGATCAAGCGGCACGAAGACTCCTTGCTCATTCTGGCGCGTCAGAATGAACTCCGGCTCAACTCCGGTCTTCAACACGTAGCCCTTGTCCCGGGCCTGCGCTAATTGACGCTGCAGAATCGTGCGTGGACAGTACGGCCACGGTTTCTCGTTGACGGTTATGTCGCTCGCCACCCAGGCCACATTAGGACGCCAGGGAAGGATGCTGAGACTATTAAAATCCGGTATGGCCACCATGTCGGTATCGTGTGGACCCTGGCCCATATTACCGGCGGC
>CAZXFE010000062.1:0-16591 GCA_964639795.1 uncultured Enterobacteriaceae bacterium
ACTTCGCCGATGTGCCGGGCAGTGTGTTCTTATTTAAGAATCGGATTAACCCCCAAGAGGGCGTCGCCCGCTTGGAACAGGTTGGACGAGCCGCAAGCCAAGAAACGAGAATTTTGAAATGTTACTAAGTGCCTATCCGAATAACTATAGGCGCCCGGTTCTGTCATTCTGAGTGCAGCGAAGAATCTCTCCGACAAGACCGCCCTCTCCAAGCCGCGACTACCGTGGGCGTGCCGTGGCTGAGGGGGAATCCCTAGAACAGCCCAAACGGGAGGACATGGAATGCCTACTCAACGCACACGCTCTCTATCTTTGGGGCATTGTTCGTGGGCCTAGCGGGCGGGGGTGCCGCCGGCCTACTCGCGTCCGGCTCGTTCCTGTACGCGTCCCCGCTACAGGAGAGCACCTGGACACAGCGGATAGTCATCGTAAATGCGAGCGGCCAAAAGCGCATGGGACTCGGGATGGTTAATGAGGCCCCCCGCCTCGTGGTGTTCGACCACGATGGACAAACTCGGCTGGAGTTGGGACTGCTAGGCGATGGCAGGCCTCGCTTAAGTTTCCTCGACCCCCATGTGAAGATGTGACTGGAGTTAGGAGCCCCCGCCGATGGTTCGCCGGCCTTGGTGGTGTTAATTGCCAGGGAGCAGACGGTGTGACAGGCGCCCTAGTCGCAAGCGGCAACGCTGCTTCGCGCCGTCTCGGCCCCTTATCAATTCCTCGGCATTGCCAAGTTAGTCAGTGATACTCCAGATTCAGCCTACAACTTCCCGGCCGCGCGCAGTTCCTTCACCTGCTCCTCTTGGATAAGCACGCCCTCCGTATACAGCGTGGCGATCTGCTCCTCTGTGTAGGACAGGTGTTCTTGAAGAACCTCTTCATTATGTTCACCAAGAAATGCGGCACGGAACGGGATCTCGACGTCCGCATTCGAAAAATGAAACGGCGATTTGGCAACCGGTGTTGCGCCGAGTAGCGGATGCGGCAGGTCTTGGAATAAGCCGCGCGCTTTCAACTGCGGATGCGCCGCCGCAGCAGGAATATCCAGAATAGGCGCGGACGGCACCCGTGCTTCAAGCAAAATTTTCAACGGCGTTTCGTCATCTTCAAAAGTTTGCAGCCAGTCTTCGATATATTCGCGGACTTCAACCCGCCGCCCTAAACGGTCGGCCATTGTGGCGTAGCGTTCGTCAGTCGCCAATTCGGGTTTTCCCATGGCCTTGGTTAAAGCCGGCCACTGGTGTTCGACTACGGCAAGAACAACATAGCCCTTTTTGGCCTTGTATACACCGTACGGGCAGACGTTAAAAAAGTCTCCGCCAAACCGCTGCGGGACGATCTCGCCTTGGCTCATCATATATAGCGGGAAGTTGATGTAATCCAAATAGACCAGGGATTCGAGCTGCGACACGTCGATATATTGCCCCTCGCCAGTCATGGCGCGGCTAAACAACGCCGCGCAAATCGCCAGCGCTCCATGAATGCCCGCATTCGGATCGCCGAAATAGTTGCCGACATAGGTTGGCGGGCCGTCCGGCTGACCGGTCATGGACATCACCCCGCTCTGCGCCTGGGCGATAATGTCAAAACTGGTATGTTTGGCGTACGGACCGTCCTGCCCGTAGCCCGACACAGAGCACATTATCAGTTTAGGGTTGAGTGCTTTGATTGTGTCATAATCCAACCCAAGTCGTGCCATGACCCCAGGACTATAATTCTCAACCACCACGTCAGCCTGACGCACCAGCTCGTACACGATTTCTTTTCCTTTTGGGTGTTTGATTTCAACACACACACTTTTCTTGCCCGCGCAGGCAGCGATAAAGAACGCGCTTTGGCCATGATCGACAAGATGGATTTTCCGACCTAGGTCGCCGCTGGGGGTACGTTCAATCTTGATGACATTGGCACCCAGGTCGGCCAGAATTCGGGTGGCAGACGGACCGGCCAGATATTGGGTAAAGTCGAGCACCTTTATCCCGGCGAGTAATTTTTTCGAGCCTTTTATCTCTTGAGCCATATCCCCTCCTGTGCGAATCTCAAACGTGCGAATGAACGATTGTGGCTGATTGATGAATGCTTGACAATGCTCTGCGTAACAGTGTGAAGGAATCTCCCTGCTCGCTTGACTCTATACGCCTATAGCCTACGATGAAGCGCAGAAAGCGCGAATGAGATATCAAAGCGTTCTATGACCTCTCCTTGGATAGTTGTCCATTCGCGTACATGCTTCGACAGGCTCTGCACAAATGGGGCGAACGACAAGCCGGCAATGTCCAGTCGTTAAGCGGAGACAGTGTTGCCTATGCGTCTGACACATCTAAAACCTGTGACATGCACCTGCTTCGGCCTGGTGCTGATACTCTCCGCCTCTTTCTCTCCTGACGCTTGGGCTACCGTCTACGAGTGGCGGAGTGCAAACGGTAGTTGCCATTTTAGTAATGATGTCGCGACAGTCCCAGCGGATAAACGAGATGCCGCGCGGACGTTTACTTCAAGATTCGCAGTCAAAAGCCCCCCGGCCGTCGCCTCCCCGGTGTCAACTAACCGCACCCAAGATTCGTCTGCTGTGCAAACGAGTATTGCACAAGCGCATATTACCACATACGAACGTGGCCTCGAACGCGACTTGCAGACTGCCGAACGGTCTTGGAGGCCCCCCTCGCCGTCCTCCAACCCAGATCATTTTTCGCCAGTCAGTGCCCCAGGTCCGCCATCTTTATTCTCATGATTCTACCCCCTTCTACGGTTTCATCGGTCCGTATGCCCCCTACCACTCCAACCACTTCTCGCGCCGAAGCCACTTATACAGCTTTCAGCGTGGACCTTTTGTCCCGCACTCGCATCTGTCACCCTCTAGACATCGACATCGTGGCATCTTCTTTCCACGCGGACATCATTCAAGAGACAGCTTCTTGTTTGGACATGGCCTAGCTCTACGTTATAAAGAACAGCCCACCGAAACGAACCAATACGGACAAGCATCAAAGATGAAAAGCCTGCATGAAAAACATGCAAAAAATAGCAGATAAGGATATGTCATGTTGATTCGCAACCGGCACGGTTGGGAAATCCCTGAACGCACGGCGACCTCGGAGGACGTCTACCTCAACCGGCGTACATTTCTTCAAGCCCTGGGCATTGCCGGTATCAGTACGCTCGGCACCCTCTCAGGCTGCGAAAGCCCGGGCGCGAAGGAAACACAAAACCCCTCTGCCATCCCTGGGCTTCCCAAGCCGAGTCTAACTGCCAACCTGTATCCGGCTAAGCGTAATGAGCGATTTACACTGGAGCATCCCTTAACGAACGAAACAGACGCCGCGAATTACAATAACTTCTACGAATTCAGCTCGCGTAAAGAACTCGTCGCCCGTTTAGTCGAGCGTTTTCAGACCCGCCCGTGGCAGATCGAAGTGACCGGTCTCGTTGAGAAACCCCAGACCCTTGATATCGACGATTTGATTCGCAAAATGCCGCTCGAAGAGCGCCTCTACCGTCACCGCTGTGTCGAAGCGTGGTCGATGGCCGTTCCCTGGACGGGCTTTCCCATGAAAGCGCTTGTTGACCTCGTCCAACCTCTCTCGTCGGCCAAGCATGTGCAAATCCTCACCTTCAACAATCCGGAACAAGCCCCCGGCTTGCGCAATGACACCTACCCCTGGCCGTATTTTGAAGGTTTGACCATAGCAGAAGCCACAAACGATATGGCACTTCTTGTGACTGGTATTTATGGCCATGAGCTGACCAAACAACATGGCGCCCCGATTCGGCTCGCGCTGCCGTGGAAATATGGTTATAAGAGCATCAAGTCCATCGTGCGTGTGGAGTTTGTGGAGGAACAGCCCAAGACCTTCTGGAATACGCTGATTCCTTGGGAGTACGACTACGTTGCGAACGTGAATCCTGCTATTCCGCATCCACGTTGGTCGCAGGCTAGTGAGCGCATCTTGGGGACGAGAGAAATCCGAGCGACCCTGCCCTACAACGGCTATGGAGAGTTTGTCGCCCAGCTGTATAAGACGTGATACCCCTCGTATTGCATGATTTGTCATGTCTTCTACCTGATCGTCTTTTCAGCGCTTGTCTCCTGTTCTGTTCCGCCGGATCGTACGCCGGCGATGAATCCCGATCCATCGCTGTTATATGCCGCTCACGGCCAACCCGGCGCATGGTTTAATCCGTGGCGCGCGTGGGATAAGAGCTATACGGACCTGTTCCGCTGGACCATGTCCCGCAGCGCTTACACCGGCCAACGGCGTGATCCGCTCGATGTGCCTCGGGTAGAAAATGACGGCAGCTCATTTGCCACGCAAGAAGACTCGGCTTCCGTCACCTGGGTGGGCCATTCGACCTTTGCCGTTCATGACGAAGCAGATGTGTTTCTGACGGATCCGCACTTCGGCAAACGCGCGCTCCTGCCAGCACGCCACCATCCGCCCGGCGTGCCCATTTCAGCAATTCCGGACAACGCCTTCGCTGTGGTGTCCCACAACCACTACGACCATCTCGACGCTTACACGGTTGAGAATCTGCCCCAGACGGTCACATGGTTTGTGCCTCTAGGGTTAGGTAAATGGATCGAGGAAAAAGGGCGGAAAGCGGTCGAATTGGACTGGTGGCAAACGGCGCAACACGGCCGCTGGAAAGTGACCTGTGTTCCCGTTCAGCACTGGTCGCAGCGTATCGACCAGTGGCAGAATTCAACCCTGTGGTGTGGCTGGGTCATTGCCAATGACGAACGGACCTATTTTTTCGCCGGCGACACCGGCTATTTTCACGGCTTTACCGAAATAGGAAAAAAATTCGGCCCCATTGATGTCGCGATGATACCCATAGGGGCATATGAACCGCGCTGGATCATGCACTACTCCCATCTGAACCCAACGGAGGCATATCAGGCCTTTCACGATCTCAAGGCGCGTTGGATGCTGCCCTGTCACTGGGGAACATTTCCGCTCACGGACGAGCCCATTGACGAACCGCCGCGCCAACTCCGGCGGGTTATTGAGAAAGCAGGCGGACCGCTCGATCCAATTAAGATTTTCGCCGTTGGCGAGCGGTGGAAGATTCCGGCAGCGCGGTAGGGGCGAGGCCATCTCGCCCGGGCGCAGCATGCTGCGCCCCTTCAATTACTGAGCAAACGTCTCAATCGCCTTTTGCACCGCTTGGGCGTAGGTCTGGTCTCCCACCGGCACAGGATTAAGAATCGGCATGTCGATGCCTGCCTCGCAAAAGGCGGCTAATTGTTCTCTGCATTGAGCCGGCGGTCCAATCACAGCCAATTCCTGAGCCATTCGATCGGATGCTCCCTGACCTGCACTTTTTGCCATTTCTTTTGCTTCAGCATCAAAGCCACTCTCTTGGAAGAGCTTGTTGTAATACGGCAACCCGCCATAAAAGCTGAGATTATCTCTCGCGGCTTGTGTTGCCAAACCAACGTCATCATGAATACAAGAAAGGATACCGGTGGTGATATCAATATCAGATACCGGACGTCCAGCTTTCGCCGCTCCTTTTTCTACCGCTGCGAGGGCTGAAGGAATGCGACTCTTGGGACAGAGGTATAGCATCACTCCGTCTGCAAGTTCGCCACTCAAGGTAACCGTCCCCAGGGCCAACGCTCCAATATAGATAGGAATATGGTTGGTAGCAGCGCGCGGTTGCATAGCCATGCCAGGCAGCTCTTTGCCAGCCGCCATGTCACGGATCGCCCCGATGTATTGCCGCATGAAGTTGCGCGGTTTTTCCATCTTTTCTTGGTACAATCCTTCAACAATGGGCCGGTGGCTCACACCAAGGCCAAGAATCAGCCGACCATTCGACGTATCGTCAATCGCAATGGCCGACTGCGCGCACAGGGCAGCGTGGCGCAGATAAATGTTCGTAATCCAGGTTCCAACCTTGATGCTGGAAGTTACCTGGGCCATAATCTGGCAATTCATCAAAGAATCGTTCATAAACTCCGGAGAAAAGATCGCCTCAAATCCGGCCGACTCAGCACTCTTGGCAAAACCCGTCAGCTCAGCGAACGTTAATCCTGACATATTGGCAGCAACCACTCCGATGCGGGCCATAATAATCTCCTTTTTTCTTCTGATAGAAACACGTCAGTGCGGGGCGCACTGTATCACTTCGCTCGTCGAAGACAAAGACATTAGCGAGGCTTGAAGCAATGGCACAGACTGCAACCGTTGGCGCTGAAGCGACGACGCACTACGGCTGCGACCTTATCATCGAAGACGGCATCGTGGCCAGCGGTGACATCGAGACCGACGCAACCGGTTGCCTTGTGGGTACCGGGGCTCGTCAACTGCCACACCCACGCCGGGTGCACGCCGAATGGCATCGGAGAGCGGGGTGGCAATAACCCATTGGAAGAAGTAGTAACCGCGCTTACGGCTCTGGTAGATGCCTTCTCGAGACTCTCAACGAATGTTGTGACCGAACAGCTTGCGCCGTCAAACCAGCTCTTGGCTCAGCTCACTGGTCTGCCTGTGTCTGTCAATAAACTAGTAGTTGGAGCCAACGTGATCTGGTAGCCTCGGGAGTTAAGGCTTTAATCGGTGGATTGACGAAAGAGGAAGGGGGGGGGCTCATCCTGAGCCCCCCAGCACGTTGGAGAGAGAAGGACAGGAGTAGCCCTTAGGCTGTAGCAGTCGCATCCTCGGTTTTCACATCAACCATAATCCGTTTTGGCGTCGCGGATTCCGGCAGCGGGACAACCACCTCAAGCGTTCCATTCTCAGAGATCGCTGCTATTTTCTCAACATCCACGCCTCTCGGCAGGACAAACGACCGTTCGAATGGACCGTATGAAATCTCTCTATGGAAATAGCTGTCTTTCTCCTCATGGCTGCTAGCCTTTCGTTCGGCTTTGAGCGTCAGCCGGTTACCATCAAGGGAGATCTCAACATCCTTAGGATCAATACCTGGCAAATCCGCCCTGATGTGGATTTCATCGCCCTCAACGTAGCCGTCGATCTTAGGTGCGGGTCCCGCACTCACCGGCATCCCGACCGTCGGCCAAGCACGCTCGTCGTAGAACGGGCTAAAGACACGCTGCATGTCCTTTCGCCATGGATTTACGGTCATAAAAGGGCCTCGCCATACACTAAGTTCTCGCCTCATTTTTCATACCTCCTGTCTGTTTGGGCTGTGTCTGACAGACAAAATATAAGTATGCTGAGAAAAGAGTCAAGAGGTCATAATAAAACTTTTGACTCGTTGGTAAAAATAACGGATGCGTCCGCCTCTAGAGCATCGGCATTTTGGAAGTTGCCGAAAACTGTCACGAGCGCCGGGAGACCAAGAAGCGAGGGGCTAAGAAACCGGAGTGTACTCGACCGTACACTCCGGTTTCTTAGCTATGCTCCGGCTTCTTTGTCACACGCACGACCGTTCCAGAGATCCGAGAGTGTTGAATGCAAATCGTGATGGGCTTGCGCTTAGGCGAGGATAATGAAGATACTTTACTATACACGACCGTTGAGTGGATAGATTTATGTCCGAGATGATCTTGCACGTCCTCAAGGGTATGCCCGGCATCCAAGAGATGGGCCGCGATCGAGTGGCGAAGACAGTGACTGTGGCGCTTATGGAGCGAAATGTTTGCCTGCTCGGCATACATACGAAACAGCCGATCGATACGCTGGCGGCTCACCGGCCGCGCGTTGCGCGAAGGAAAAAGATAAGGCAGGCCATCAGTCCGATTTCTGACATAGTCGCGGAGGAGCCGCAAATACTCCGTGGTCATGACTTTCTCCCCAGCCACGCCACTCTTCAATCGAGGAATGTAAATCTGGCGCGTTGTGAAGTTGACGTGTTCGCGCCGTAAGAGTCCTACCTCTGAGGCTCGCAGTCCGAAATAATACATCGCAGCAAACAGCACCCGATCACGCTCATCGGTCATCTGGGCAAACAGCCGCTCAACCTCTCCACGGGTGAGGGTTACATATCTCTCACGTGTCTTCTGTTGCGGGGGCGCGATGCGTTGTGCCGCGTCTTTCTCTTCACGCTCCTGCCGAGCAAACACGGCCTGCAGCTCTCGCAAATATCGGGCGACGCTTTTTCCTTGTCGCGCAGCTTGGCGTGTAGCGAGCTGTAAAATCTTTTCCTGTGGGGTCTGATCGTCTTTCACTATGGGCCCTCAAACAGCGGCTTGCATGAGATTGTCGCTCACGGGATTCCTAGCAATTTATGCGTTTGCAGACTGAGCCGCCAACGCGGATGTTCGAGGCAATAGCCGAGCGCCGCTTGCGTATTGTATGCGCGATTCTGACCATCCATAGGTTGGAGGAAGAAGTGTTGGAACTGGAGGTGTGCATACTGTTCCGGCTCTGCTCCCGGTTGCGGAAAGATAAGCTTGAGTTCGCTGCCGTTCTTGACCACGAGTTCCGCCCCTGCCTTGGGGCTGACGCAGATCCAATCAATTCCTGGTGGAGGAGAGATGGTGCCGTTTGTTTCAATCGCGACCGCAAATCCCTGGGCATGCAATGCTTCAATAAGATTTTCATCTAGCTGAAGCAGTGGCTCACCGCCTGTACACACCACAAACGGAGACGCCGCTGTCGCATATTGTACCGGCCATTTGGCAGAAATGGCCCCCGCCAACTCCTGAGCCGAGACGAAACGCCCGCCCCCAGGACCATCGACACCGACAAAATCGGTATCGCAAAACTGACACACGGCTGAAGCCCTGTCCTGTTCAATACCCGACCATAAATTACACCCGGCAAAACGGCAGAACACGGCCGGTCGGCCGGTATGAGCCCCTTCGCCCTGCAGGGTATAAAAAATTTCTTTTACCGCGTAGCCCATACTCAAACACTGCGCCTTGCACGGACCGTGCAAGAAAGAAGGGGCGTCATATGACGCCCCTTGTAAGACCTAGAAGAGGGTAAAGAAAGGAGACGGGGATTACCCATCCACCAGATATATAAATCTCCGGGCGCGCTATTTTTTCTTTTTTACGCCGAGAATTGACTCTTTAAAGACTTTTGCTGCGGTGAAGGCCACTTTTTTTCGAGCCGGGATTTTGAGCGGCTCGCCGGTTTGCGGGTTTCGTCCGGTTCTCGCTTTTAACTGGCGCAGCCGGAAGGTGCCCAAATTCGGGATTTTGAGCTCTTTGTCTTTCTTCACTGTCTTGGTAATAAATGCGACAAAGTTATCCAGGTTCTCGGCTGCCTGGCGGTTCGGGATGTCGCCCCACGTCTCAGCAAGCTTTTTGACCATTTCCGATTTTGTCATAATACCAACCTCCTTACCTCATAGGGTTCTGTACTGCGTCCCAAATCAAGGAGCCGTGTGATCTGTCAATCAGAAGCCCCACGACTCGCTAACTACCTACTCCTCTAAGTCACTTCTTTTCTTGACAGCCTCCTCTCGTTACCTCCACATTGACAACATCTTCCTAGCACTAGAGATATCGGAGAGCATCAGGGGCATATCAGGATTGGATCAATATCAGACCAGGCACTCTCCTTGACTGTGTCACACTAGGAACGTTGAAGGCTTCGGCCCCGTGCCACAGCTACCTGAGGCTAGACGCGCAGCGTGGCCGCTATCACTCCGAACATAAGCCATGCGGACCCCCATACTCCCCACCATTCAACTTTTATCCGTCACACCCCAAACTGTCAATAAAATCAGGCGAAAATAGTAAAAATCTAATGGTACATCTCGACCAGTTCTATCATACCGAGTTGTTTGAGCGCTGAGAAAAGCCGCCCTTTTACTTCGCGTACAGTGCCCAACTGCAGGATTTCCTGGGTTAACGCCTGGGATTCAGCATAGGATAACGAACGAATGACACGCTTAATAACAGGCACAAAGAAGGCTTCCATGCTGAGTTCATCAAGCCCCATCCCAAGTAAAAGCAAGGTGCACAGCGGGTCAGCGGCCATCTCTCCGCACAGGCTCACCCGTTTGCCGGCCCGTTTGGCGGACTGAACGGTGGTAGAAATCGCCATCAACACGGCAGGGTGTAATGGCTCATACAGAGAGGCCACTTTGCGGTTATTGCGATCAACTGCCAGTAGATATTGAATTAGATCATTCGTACCAATACTAAAGAAGTCAACCTCTTGGGCCATACGATCCGCTAACCAAACGGCCGCGGGTACCTCGACCATCATACCCATAGGCATCCAGGGATCAAATGCCTTGCCTTCCTGACGTAACTCATCCTTAGCTTGTTCCAAGAGTTCTTTGACTTGGAGCAATTCTTCGACGCTGGATATCATGGGAAATAAAATGTGGACCGGCCCATGCACCCCCGCTCGGAGGATCGCCCGCAATTGGACTTTAAAGAGATCCGCCATCTCTAAAGAGATGCGAATGGAACGCCAGCCTAAGAATGGGTTATCTTCTTGGGGAAGCTTCATATAGGAGGGATACTTGTCCGGCCCGAGATCCAAGGTCCGGATCGTGACCGGTTGCCCCTTCATCCCAGTCAAGACCCGTTGATAGAGTGCCAATTGGGCCTCTTCGCTGGGGAAATCACTATACGTGAGAAATGGGACTTCAGTCCGATACAGCCCGACGCCTTCCGCTCCATGACGATGGGCAAAGTCGATGTCGCTCAGTAACCCAACATTGGCCCCCAGAGTAATGCGCACCTCGTCCAGCGTTTCAGCAGGCATATCGTGAATTTCTTCGAGATTACGATTAAACGCACGATACTCACGATCAAAACGACTGTATTCACGCACGACTTCGGCGCCGGGATTCACGCAGGCTACTCCGGCGTTTCCATCAACGATCACAGCGTCACCTTGTTGGATCAATGCTGCGTGTTCGACACCGACGACGGTTGGTATTTCAAATGATTTCGCAAGAATGGATGTATGCGAGGTAGCCCCCCCGTTGGCCAGCACCACCCCTTTGAGCTGGCTATGATCTACACGGCAGAGGTCGGACAGGGACAGTTCATCAGCAACAAGGATCAAGTTCTCACCTTTTGGGCCTATTTTCTCCTCAAGGCCAAGCAGATGGCGCAGCACCCGTTGGCCGATATCCCGCACATCCGTCCCCCGGTCACGCAAGTGCTCACTGCCTGCGCGCTCCAGCGTTTCGACATAGTCTTCGATAACCTTCTTGACCGCGGTGTCAGCCGCATAGTTCTGTCGGATCAGGGCCTCGATTTTTCCGATAAACTCCGGGTCTTCCAACATCATACGGTGGACGTCGAAAATCGCTCGATCAATCTCAGGCAAACGTTCCTGCACCCGCTCTTTCAGTGCATCAATCTCTGCGACCGACTGCTCGATAGCCATAGACAGATGTTGGAGTTCCGCATCAGGATCATCCTGATGGCGCTCTTCGAGTGCGTCAAGACGCACAGGCGGGTGCACCAGATGTGCCTGACCAGATCCGACTCCGGGCGAAGCACCCACCCCCGTGAGACGCAGACGACTCGCGCGCCCTTTTGCCTCAGTCTGTCGCTCACGTTTACGCTCATACGCGCTGGGCCGCATAATGGCTTCAAGCATGCGCGCCCGGTAGTCTTGGCGTTCACGTTCTTTCGTTTCGAGCTTTTCCGGCCCTCGAGCTTGAACAATCACCCCAGCGACCTGAGTCACGATCGTTTTGAGTAAACGAATTTCCGTGCGGGAGAAGCGGCGTCGGCTCCGACTCTGGACGACGAGCACCCCGAGTACGTTTCGTTTTTCAATCACGGGCAGACCGAGAAATGAATGGAAGCGTTCCTCTCCGGTCTCCGGAAAATATTTATTCCGAGCATGCGTCATGGTATCCAATACCGCAACGTGCTCGCCCAGCTCGACCACGAGCCCAGTCAGCCCCTCATGCTTATCCATGCTCACCTTACCGACTGCGGTCTGGTCCAGACCCATCGTCGCCCATAAGGTCAGCCGTTCACCTTTTGTGTCTAAGAGATAGAGAGAACAAACATCCGTGCCCATCCGCTGCGCAATGATCTTTGTGATATCTTGGAGAGCGTCCTGCAGATCGTGAGATCGAGACAGCAGGGCATCAATATCCTCCAGCAGGCGCAGGCCAGCCTGTTTTTCGGAACGAGGCTCCACCCGTGTGGCGGCTTTCGTTGGCTTTTTCGTATGGCGCCGCTTCGTCGGAGATTTTTTGGGAGCTCCATCCATAAAGTACCCCGCGGGTACTGTATCTGAGGCCTGGGTAGGTCACAAGGCACGAATGTCATGCGTAAGGCTGGAATGAGTACCTTCTTGTGCCCAATTAAACCAAACCAGGCAAATCACAAATCGACTTGATGATTGAGCGGCGCATGCCCCTGCCCGATTCGAAACCCGGCAGTAATCGCACGGGTCACAAAATCTTTTGCCTGAGCGACAGCGTCCTCCACCGCTGCACCCTTGGCTAGCTCGGCAGTAATCGCTGCGGAGAAAGTACACCCAGCACCATGTGTACACACCGTTTCAATTTTCCGGCAGGAGTATGCGCGAAAGACCGTCCCGTCAAAAAGCAGGTCACAGGCGTCTTCTTCGAGATGACCGCCCTTTATGACGACATAAGTTGGACCTAAGGCTTTAATCCGACGAGCAGCCTCTTCCATACTTAGACGATCATGGACATCCATTTCAGCAAGCAGTCCCGCCTCAAACAGGTTTGGTGTCACAATAAGCGCCAGCGGCAGCAATTTATCGATAAGCGCTTGTCGAGCCTCTTCGCGCAGCAAGGCGTGACCCCCCTTGGCAACCATGACTGGATCGACGACGAGCTGACGGACGGCATACTCCTCGACCTTCCGACTCACTATGTCCACGAGCGAAATAGAGGACAGCATGCCTGTCTTGGCCGCATGAGTTTGGATATCGCTGAGGATACTGTCAAACTCTTGTCCGACAAAGTCAGGCGCTAGTTCTACGACAGCCTGGACTCCGATCGTATTTTGGGCCGTGACTGCAGTCAGCACACTCATGCCGTAAACCCCACGAGCCATAAAGGTCTTGAGATCGGCTTGTATGCCAGCCCCCCCACCACTATCGGATCCAGCAATGGTCAAGGCTTTTCGTCGTTTCATAGCATCATCGCTTTTCCGAGGTTTGTTGCCGGCTAGGTGACACAGGCGTGTCAACTCTGGATGAGGCGCCCCTAGCGACGGAGAAGCTATTGGGAAATTATCGTGAGCGAGGTCCTAGATTTTACAATAGCTTCTATGGAAATAGCTGCATCTGACCGGTGTTCAAACCCTGGCCAGTCTGATAGTTTCCTGCTTTCAATTCATCGATCAGCTCACGTGTCGTGGAAATGGACCGTTCAAAGACCGTCACCGCACAACCGATCGACGGTGCCGAGTGACTGTCACTCCCCCCAACCCGCTTGCATCCGACAAGCTCGGCAACCGCTTGGGCGTACCGATTTTCTTCTTCTGAGCATCCGCCGTTGACGACTTCGATGGCATCAACATACTCCAGCACTTCGAGCGCCTTGCTACCCGATTGCGGATCGTCCAGGTCTATGGGAAGCGTTTTGTGGATGAACTGAAACCGGGGATCGAGCTTGTAACGAAACGGATGATTCGCAATCAAAAAGCCATCGACGTCGTCGATGATGCGACGCAGTTCTTTGACCTTATAAATACCACCAACATAGCGGTCGAGGCCAAAGGTCCCCACATGGCCCCATTCCGTCGTGACTTCTATGCCGAGAAACAAAGTGACCCCACGTTCACGCGCATATTCCTCGATTTCCGCATCTGCCCAGGCGTTATCGTGTTCCGTGATGCAAATGCCCTCGAGGCCGACTTTCTGAGCCTGATCAATCATGGCGAAGGGATCCAGGTTACTGTCAGAGCTGCCACGTGTAGTGTGAACATGAAAATCAATACGCATAGTTGTGTATACTCCCGTGTTCCGTAAACCGCTTCTCTATACCGTCTTCTGAATGACTGGGCAAGAGTAATGGGAACGAGTAAACGGAGTGAACGGTCGTTCAGATTAGTTTCTCCTGCCAATGCGCTTCCTTTGTTCTGAGCCCGGCCTGTGTTACAGTCCGCTCACCTCAAGCATTCCATAGGAGGGGAAGCCATGGATAAACCATTGGATGGAGTCCGAATTATTGACTGGACAATTTGGCAGCAGGGGCCCGTATCAACCATGATGTTGGCTGACTTGGGCGCCGAAGTCATCAAGATTGAGGAACGCGTTGGAGGCGACCCAGGTCGTGGAGTCCTCAGCATTGCTGGGGCATTGGTTGGGGCGACGAGTGGTCCCAATTTTTATTTCGAGGCCAACAACCGACATAAGAAAAGTCTGACCCTTGATCTCAAAAAACCCGAGGCAAAGGCGATCGTCTACAAATTGATCAAAGAATCCGACGTCTTTGTCCAGAACTTTCGTAAGGGAGTAGGGGCGAGACTCGGTCTCGATTATCAGACTTTTACCAAGTACAACCCTAAAATTATCTACGCGAGTGCTACCGGCTACGGCCCTTTTGGGCCAGATGCTGGAGAACCATCGTTTGACTATATGGGCCTAGCTCGCTCGGGCATCATGACCGTAGTTGGTGAGCCCGATATGGAACCACTCAGCATTGCCGGAGGCATCGCCGATCAGATGGGCGCTATCATGTTGGCCTATGGTGTCATGGCAGCCCTGCTCGCCCGTGACAAATTTGGTATTGGCCAAGAAGTCGACACTTCCCATCTTGGCAGTATGACCGCGCTGCAGGGACTCAACGTAGCGTGTAAAACAATCCTAGGCAAAGAGTTTAAACGCATGCCGCGTGCAGCCGCCCCCAGCCCACTCTGGAACCATTACCAATGTGAGGATGGCAAGTGGATCTGTTTGGCCATGCCGCAACAGGATCGATACTGGTCAGATTTCTGCAAGGTTCTAGGTGTTGAGCACCTCATAGACGACGAACGCTTTGCGACCATGGGCAGTCGGGCTGAGAACGCAAAAGACTTGATGTTCATTCTGGACCCGATATTTGCTTCCAAGCCTCGGGACGCATGGATGAAAGCGCTCAAGGAGGGCGGAGATTTCATTTACACTGTCGTAAACACTATCTCTGACCTGCCCAACGATGAACAGATGCTTGCCAATGAGTATGTCGTCGATTATGACCATCCGCGTATCGGTAAGACTCAGGTTGTGGGTGTGCCCGTGCGCTTGAGTAAAACTCCGGGCGACCCCAAAGGGGCAGCTCCGGAATTTGGCGAACACACGGAACTCATTCTCACTGAACTGCTCGATTATTCGTGGGAAGACGTAGCCAAGCTCAGAGAACGAGAAGTGATCTAAGAGGGGATTGGGCGCAGCGCTATGACCCAGTCCTTCACCATCAGCCCCAAAGCGCCCTATTCTTTTGATCTGACTGTCGCCCGTTTCCTACGATTTGACACTGAACTCATCGATCTCGTTGACGGCAATCGCTATCAGCGGCTGTTAGCAGTAGGCAGACAATTAGCCCTGGCGACGGTCACGAATACGGGCACGGTTGCGAAACCACAGCTTCACGTCGTACTGACGGGACCACCAAAGACCGATCTCAAACGGCCAGAGTTCGCAGTCCAACTCCGCCACATTCTGTGTACCGATTTCGATCTAAAGCCGTTCTATCGACTCGCCCGTAAAGACGATCTTCTGGCGCAGGGTGCTACACGATTTCGAGGGCTGCGTATTACCTCCAGTCCGACTCTGTTTGAAGCGTTAGTGGTAGCCGTTCTGGCACAACAGGTGAATCTTACTTTTGCCTATTCTATCAAAAAGGAACTAGTTGAAACCTTCGGCAGAAAGTGGAGCTCTCAGGGCCAGGCGTTTTACTCTTTTCCGGCGCCTCACCGTTTTGCGCAAGAGACCCAAGACGGCCTACGACGGTTTCGCTTGAGCGGAGCAAAGGCCGGAACCCTCGTCCGTCTCGGGGTAGCGTTTGCTTCCGGAGCGCTGAAGCAGAACGAAATTGCTCAACTGCCGGATGAAGCAGCCATTGAACAACTCACCCAAATAAAGGGCATAGGCCGTTGGTCAGCCGAGACCGCGCTCCTGCGAGGCCTGGCCCGGAATGATGCTTTTCCGGGTGGCGATCTCAGTGTGGTCAAATATCTGGCTCAAGGCATGCTGGGCAAAAAGGGAAAAGCCACCGAATCCGAAATGCGCACCTTTGCCAAACGCTGGCATCCTTACCGCGGACTAGCGTTGGTCTACTGTTATGCGGAGCTGATCCGACGACAGACAAAATGATGCAGTATAGTGAAAGCGTTTGGAGTTTTGTAATTTCTCAGGGAGAATTGTAGAGACTGTGCCTTTTACTCTCTGCTCGGCCTAAACCGGGAGACATCGAACCCATCGACCACACCAGGCTGACCATATAACTCAGCTGCTGGAGCAATCTCGGCTAAGGACAAGGTTAGATAAAACAAGCGCTCGGTCTGTGGCGGAACGTTGTCCGGCGGGAACTGTTCCAAATAGGGCAGTATTGCTTCCATCCGGGCCAGCATGACGTCATAAAACGCCTTGATCTCTTCCATCGTACTGGACTGGCGTTTGGCGCTACGTTCACGTTCAGTTGCCAGCGACCAGTCCAGCCAGGGCTCAAGGTCTCGAAAGGCTTCAGGCAAGCACGGCTTCGGCATAGACTTACGCTGCCCTTCCGG
>CAZXFE010000063.1:0-16571 GCA_964639795.1 uncultured Enterobacteriaceae bacterium
TGGTTGCGCAAGATCTCTCCCGTGCCGAAGCCATTCCAAAAACCGCACCCTTTGCTCCTGCAAGCGATGACTTTGACCCAAGAGACAATTGCTTGGAACGCGCGGGAAGGCGTTGTGCCGATGATCTTCTTACCGTTTCCAGACGAGGCAATCAAAGGGGCAAAATTTTACTGGCAAGAGGCGCGCAAAGCCGGTCGCTCGCTCGAAATGGGGGAAAGCGTCGGGCTCGCCCGTGTCGTGGCATTAGGCAAGACAAAAGATGCGGCCATAGAAGTGGCGCGGCGGGGAATTATGTATCTCCTCGGCCTCTACCACTCCCATTTCTACCCCAATATTCCGACGACTGTGGAGCCTGTCATTGATGCTGGCATTGCCTTTGTCGGAACCCCGGATGATGTCCGGCTTCAACTGGCCGCTGTTCAGGAAAAGCTCAATCCTGAATACTTCTTGGTGTTCTGTGATCAAGGTTTGCTACCGCTTGGTGAGGTGAAGGGGCAGGTTGAGATGTTTGCCGAGTTGATGCCGGAGTTCAGGGACTAGAGCGGGGCGGTCATGTTTGCAGACTAGTGGTGGGTCTACCTTAAAACCGTGCGTTGTGTCGTCAGTGTTTTCCCTTCGACAGGCTCTGGCCTCTGTTAAGATTCCCGAGAATTTCACTCGCTAGACTCCTATACTGGATCTGGGGAGATAAGCGCAAGAAATTGGGGGGAAGGACAACTCAATGGGCAGCACTCCAGACTGCCTGCTTTTCTACGTGAATACCTGTGAGCGAAAATTACTCAATGAGGTAGGACGCTTCCGATTCCAAAAACACCTCTGCCTCTAAATCGAAGCTTGGCGTATGCACGAGGACGAGCTTGGCGGGCTGGTCACCCATATTGTGGTAGGCAAACCGTTGGCCTTGCACAATAGCACAGGCGTGCCCCGCAGCGAGATCGGAGACTTCGGTCTCAATCGCAAACTGCGCGCGGCCAGAGACTACATAGTAGTATTTGTTCGACCGCTTCAACCACGCTTCTCTGTCTGGCGCTTGAGGCTACGGTGATTTCCGCTATGGAAAAGCCAGTCTGCTCGCCTGCTGTGTAATCAATAATTGTCGGGCATTCGCAATCGATAGGGTTGAGCGTGTCCTTACAATCTTCATGATTGATAGCGCCTATACCTGCGGGTAACGGGGCGCAGTGGGGTGGGTGAGTAACTTTATCCGCCCGCGACCGGCGGGAAGATACTGACCTGATCTCCATCTGCCAGCGCCCGCTCAAACTCGCGCGTTTGCTCCCCGTTGACCAAGACCATTTGAGCCAGCTCAAGAGGAATGTCCAGATGTTGGATTAGATCGTTTATGGTCACATTATCCGCCAAGTCCAGTGTGGCCTTGCCCCTGGAAGAACCCGGCGGCAATTTTTTGCGTAGTGTGGCAAAGAGCTTGAGATTGATTTCCATGGATTAGTTGCCCTTAGTGCCTATCCCAATAACGGTGTCAGGGGAGAGATTCTTCACGGAGTTTATCCTGAGCGCAGTCGAAGGGCTCAGAATGACAGAGCCGGGCGCCCATGGCTATTCGGATAGGCATTTAGTCGGCCTTTCCAATGCCTGGAGTCGGGGTCCGAGGAAGTTCGTCAAGTTTATCGGGACGCGAACCAATGAGCGGGGCGTGCGATTTCTTTTGCCATGGTTGTGGGGTTTTGCCATTCAGCCGATAGGCACGGTCTTTTGCCGGTACGCCCAACAGCGTCTGGCTGATGAGTTTCTGGGCCGTGCCCGTCGCCACATAGGCCCGGCGAATGTCCGTTGGATTTTTCTTTATATAATCAGCCCAGTTGCCGAGTGTCTGTTTGGTCTGAATCAGTCCTTTGACCATGCCCACGTCGTTGAGCATGGTCACATCATCAATCGGCCCAACGAATAGTGCGCCGACCAGGCGGCGGCTGTCCCAGACATATTTGCGATAAATTGGCCGCGTAGGGTTCGACACGATTGTGGTCTCTTGCCCGTCCTCAAGCCACTGGCCAAAGCTGGCACAATGCAGATTAATGACATCCAGTACGTTCAGTAGCAGGCTGCCTGGATAATGAGTTTCTTTGCCTGCCATATTGACGCCGGCAATACGGCCATGATCGACAGCTGTGGGCTGAATGGCATGCACGGCGGATGAGCCATTCAGTAGATCTGGTCCAGCCGCAACATCGCCAGCCGCATAGATGCCCGGAATATTGGTCTGCATGCGGTCATCTACGACAACGCCGCCGTCCACGGTTATGCCGGAGCCATCGAGAAAGCTCAGATTAGGCTGAATGCCCGTGGCCAGAATGACAATATCCGCACTCAAGCTTGAGCCTGTGCTGAGCGATAGGCTGAGCTTGTCGCGTTGGCGCGTAATACTCTGGACTTGGGCGCCGGTGTGAACGGCCACGTCCCGACTGTTCAGCCAGTCTTCGACCGCCTCAGCGCCTTTTGTGTCGAGCATGCGCGGCAAGACTTGTGATTTGGTTTCTACAACTGAAAGTTTCCAGCCCAACTTCGCCATGGCGTTCAATACAATGAAACCGATGAAGCCTGCGCCAATGAGCACGGCCTGTGGGGTGCCTTGGCCTTTGGCCATGACCTGCTTGGCATCGTCTAAGGTCCAGAATGTATACACGCCTTCTTGATCGATGCCGGAGATAGGAGGACGTTGGGCCGAAGAGCCGGTGGCAATCAGCAATGTATCAAACGAATGGGTAGAGCCGTCGCCGAGTGTTACCGTGTGCGTTTGGGTATCGACCTTTTCGACTCGGCCGGACACGGAGTCGATGCCGTGCTTTTCGAAATACGACTGATCACCAGTCAAGACATGCTGCTCTGGAATCTCATTGGCCAAGTAGTACGGCAGGACCATGCGCGAGTAGGCTGGTTCGTTGGAGATCAGCGTAATCTGTGCATCCGCTCCAGCTGTGGCGCGGATGGTCTCAGCCGCTGCCACGCCGGCGGGTCCGGCGCCAATAATAATGTGTTGTGCCATGGCTCTTCTTCTTTCTGCCTATGAGTCCAATCCCAACTCTTTTTTCTTCTCGGCAGTAATGATGCCGTCTTTGCCCCAGCCGCGCAGTTCATAATATTCGGGCAGCATTTCTCCCAGCCGATTGACCTCGCCTTTGGCCGGTCCGGATGGAATGGGCTCTTCCAGAATACGTTTGGGCAAAGTATCGTCCTTGCCCGTGAAGCCGGCACGCTCGTTCCACAGCCGTTCTAAGTTCCAAATGCGTTCGCCAATGTGCATCAATTCTTCAAGCGTGTAGGGCACGCCTGTGGCTGCCGACAGCTGGGGCAGCATTTCCTCCAGGCCCACCCCAAAGGTGAGGAACTGACACAGGCCGAGGGCATCTACGGTTGAGGTGGCGTCTTGGAAGATTTTGGTTATTTCAGCTTTCTCTTCAGTGGCTCTGGGGTCCATCTGACGCGGCAGGCCCAAGATTTCGGCAGCCACGGTATACGCCTTCAAATGGCACGCACCGCGGTTCGAGGTCGCATAGCCGAGGCCCATGCCCTGAATGGCGCGGGCTTCATAAGCGGCAAATTCTTGGCTGCGCACACCCATAAAGAGCTCGGGCCGGCCCAGCGTTTCCGTCATGCGTCTGGAGCCCTCGGCAATTGCATCCCCAAAGCCCTGACGGTAGGCGGTCTTTTCGGCCATAACGATCAGGGCTTCAGCGTTGCCAAACTCAAGCGGAATCTCGGTCTCGTTTTGCGTGATAACACCTTTTTCAAACAGTTCCATGGCGGCGGCCACGCTGGCGCCGAAGCTGATCGAATCCATGCCAAGATCGTTGCATAGCCAGTTCGCTTTGATGAGGGCATCCAGATCTCCGATACCGCACTCGGAGCCCATGGCCCAGGCGGCTTCATATTCAGGTCCTTCGCCTGCGATTTTCCAGTTCTGCGGATTCGTTGTGACGGAGTATTTCGAGGCGGCTTCTCCCGGTAGGGTGCTGACCCGGCCGCAGGCGATGGTACAGGAAAAGCAGGCTTTGTTGGCAACCAAGCGTGTCTCGGTCAGGGTCTCGCCACTAATGTTTTCAGCATCTTCAAAGACGGTTTCTTGGTGATTGCGCGTGGGCAGCGCGCCGTGCTCGTTAATAACGTTGACCAAGACTTCGGTGCCGTACATGGGCAGGCCTTCGGCCGTTACCGGAGCTTCGCGCAGTTTTGCCTTCATCTCCCACTGGCCTTCCATATAGGCTAGTGGGTCGGCCAAAGACACACCGCCCGTACCCCGCAGGGCGATGGCTTTGAGATTTTTTGAACCCATGACTGCGCCTACGCCGGATCGGCCAGCGGCACGATGCAGGTCGTTCATGATGCAGGCAAAGCGAACGAGTTTTTCTCCTGCCGGACCAATGCTGGCGATGATAGTGTCGGGCACGCCCAGCTCGCTACGTAACTCCTCTTCGGTTTGCCACACTGTCTTGCCCCACAAATGCGTAGCATCACGGAGTTCGACCTGATCGTCATAGATCCATAGATATGAGGGCTTTTCTGCCTTGCCCTCCAGGATAATCATGTCGTAGCCGGCGAACTTCATCTCCGGTCCCCAAAAGCCCCCCGAGTTCGAGGTCGTGATGGCATTGGTCAGCGCGCCTTTGGTGACAACCATATAGCGCGAACCGCACGAGGCGTTGGTGCCGGTTAGTGGGCCGGTGGCGAAGATCATCTTATTCTCCGGGCTGAGCGGATCGACCGTGGGGTCCATCTCTTCAGACAGATATTTGACTCCCAGCCCGCGACCGCCGACATAGTCTTTGGCCCATTCGGCATTCAGCGACTCTTTGGTGATGGCGCTGGTGGTGAGGTCCACGCGCAGGACTGTTCCGATCCAACCATGCATGCCATTCCTATCGCTCATGAGTTGCCTCCTTCGCTGTCTTGCATGTGTTGATATCCTGTATCAACTTTGTCAGCCCAGCTGGCCAGCCAGTCGGGTTGATCCATATCAACATATTCGAGAGCGCCTGTCGGACACGACTTCACACAAGCCGGATCACCGCCGCATAGGTCACACTTAAACGCTTTATGCGTATCGGGATTGTAGAACATGGTTCCGTACGGACAGGCGACCGTACACACAGCACAGCCGACACACACGTCGTCCATAACGACTTTTGCGCCGTTGTCTGGGTCAATGGCAATTGCGTTGACCGGACACGCGGTGAGACACCAGGCTTCTTCGCACTGAAAGCAGGTATACGGCGCGTAGACGGCCTGCTCGTCAAAGATGTGGACTCGAATGACCGAACGGGACGGCTGAAAGGTCCCAGTTTGGACAAAGGCACAAGCCAGCTCACACTGGGCACAGCTTGTACATTTATCGGTAATCACGCGTAGCTGCTTCATAAGCGTTTCCCCTTCCCTCTGTCACCTAACAGATTCGGGCACAGAATTCCAGAAAAGCAGACAGATGAGCAGGGAGGTGAGCAAGTAGGTGGGACAATGAGCAAGGTCAAAAGAGTGACTGGCCACTCTTTCCGATGTTAGCAGTTGATATACTGCGTGCAAGAGAATCACGAGAAGCGAGCAGCCAGCAGAGAGGAGACAGCGTGCTCGGTCTGAAAAATACCTACCCAGTGGCAAGGGATATAAGCAGCAGCAAAAAACAGGACTGGTGTCGCGTCTAAGTCGAAGCTATGTATGCCCACGCGTTCATGCTTCGACGGGGCTCAGCACGAACTGGCCTCGTCTGTCGCTTCTTTTTTCGTTCGCCCTCAGCTTGCCGAAGGGGAACGGAAAAAGACAGTGCACAGCTTCAAAGTAGACGTAGCATTGCTCTGAGCGTTGGTGTTGCGGAGTGTGTTCGCTGAGTTGAATAAGCATCGGCGTACGAGGCCCTTGTATCTAAGCTCTCGACTCGTGTCATAAAGTTTGTGTCTAGAAAATGATGCCTTGCGGCGTGAAGATGAGAACTGGTCACGCTATACGGAATGGTTTCTGCCGGGAACGGAGCCGAATAAAAGGCAGCGTATTATTCCTTCAGAGCCACTGCGCTGGCGCCGGCCAACAAACGGTTTGCAACTCGCTTCCGATCCCCGCATTCTCGATGATCTCGAAGTCTTTCCTTTTTGAATCCAAGATGTCGCTGAAGATGTTCAAATCGAATGGACTCTCAATAGTATCACGCCTGCCTAAACGACCGACGGCTCCTATGCGTGGCTGGTGCAACGTGGGGCGCGCGGACTCCGAAGTCGGTTTCATGCACGGGAGACCACCGCTGAGGTGCCGGAGATCAAGTTTCTAGCGAAGTGAATGACAAGAAGCCTTGCGGTCGCCGTAATGAAGGCGCTACGCTGCGGGCACTAGCAATACAGGAGGTATGACTATGGATGTCAGTTGGGACGAGAACGTCTGCACTCACTCTGCGAATTGTGTGAAAAGCTTATCCCAGGTTTTTAAAGTTGAAGGGGGAAAGTTTGTCATTGATACGAGCGCTGGCTCAGAGGATGATATCCGGGCTGTGGTGGCCAAGTGCCCGTCCGGCGCGCTCTCAGTTCAGGAAGATTAAAAGGACCGACGTTTGAAACTCCGATCGTCCTGGCCTTTCTGGCCTGGATTCCCGTTTTCACCGGAATCCAGGCCGTGCTGTTTCATGCCAGCGCAAGTAGCTATCCCGGCCTATGGAATAAGACGGGGGTTTTCGCGGCTTTAAGAGCCTATCCGAATAACGGCTTCCAGGTGTCATGTTGAGCCCTTCGACTACGCTCAGGATAAACTCCGCGAAAAATCTCAACTCCACGACAAAGACGGAGACTCTCGGCTTCGCTCAGAATGACAGAACCAAGGACTCCTGGTGATTCGGATACTCTCTAAGTGGGCCTCACCTAGGTTGAGGAATTATATGGCTGAACATGTCTTCCTCAACGGTCATGTGTCTGTTCTCGTCGGTGACATTACCCAGCAGCAGGTTGATGCGGTAGTCAACGCGGCCAACTTAACCCTGCTAGGTGGCGGGGGGGTGGACGGTGCGATTCATCGGGCCGGCGGACCTAAAATTCTGGCTGAATGCCAGGAGATACGTCACACGCGCTATGCCGACGGTTTGCCTACAGGCGAAGCGGTCATAACGACGGCGGGCAATATGCCGGCTCGGCATGTGATTCATACTGTAGGACCCGTCTTCAGTGCTGAAGGGGAGCAAGCTGCCGACCTCCTATCGGCGTGTTACCGAAACTCGCTCTCACTCGCGGTTCAACATAACCTTAGCACTATTGCCTTTCCTGCGATTTCAACTGGAGTCTATGGCTATCCACGGGAAGAGGCCGCTGCGGTTGCCTCACAATCGATTGCCGACTTTTTGGCGACTGACTCGTCCCTCAACCCAGTCTTCCAAGTCCGTTTAGTCTTTTTCGCCCCGCAAGACGCAGCGGTTTTTTTGACCCACCAGACGTTCTAATTCGTCAGTTTGTTTTTAGCTGAAGCAGATCGGTCCTACTGATTTGCCTCACTAAGGTTTCCCAGCCCGAACTTGGGAAGACGAAAAAAAGAAAAACTAGTTTTATGCCTGCTTGTCGTGTACAAGGACGACCTAGCTCTTTTGTATCTCTGGAGGACGAGCATGCTGGTGGGAAAAAACTGCACAGCTTTGGGATTATTGTAACGGGCCTGCTCATCTGTACTTCTGTTGCATTGACGGCTGTATCTGAGGACAATGACAATCCTACTGAACGGACTTGGCGCCCAATAGACGAACTCTCAAAAGAAGAACGGGCGCGTATGGACTTTTCGACCGATACGCCCCGGGATGCAAATGTCCCCTACCTGCCGGCCGAGCCGTATCCGTTTAAGCCGCCCTATACGGCGGAGGAGATGGGCTATCGAATCATGGAGTTCCCGCATATGCCACGCTGGGACTGTGTGCAGATAGAAGACTCCGGAACACTCACGCCGACCGGCTATCTCTACATCAATCAAATCATTACCCTTATCCAGCATAGAGACCCAGAGGGACTGGTGGGCCAGTTGACCGCCAAACCCGGCGAGGTCTATTCGCGCTGGCTGGCCCAAGATATTGCTCCGCCAGAAAATCGGGGCAACCAGCTGCTGTTCATCACTACCCGCACCGATCAGCAGACCACAAAAAAGGCCGACCTTTTCGGCTACTCGCCTGCGCTCCGCCGGGTGCGACGTTTCCCCCAGCCGCGCCGTCAGGATAAATTCCCCAACCAGCCTATGGCCTATGATGACTTTCTCGGTCGCGATGCCTGGGAGTTTTCGTGGCGCATCATTGGAACAGACGTGTTGTATGAAACCGCTCGCTTTCCGAAAACGCGCCAGTCTATCACCCTCCGCAACGATGATAGGTCTTTTCGCGATGTGCCTGCAAGCGAGCTGAAACTTATGGGTGATGAGTACCCGTACTATAGGGCAGATGGCGGCGTAGGCTGCTACCTCATTGAAGCTACGGCTAAGGACGACTGGATTCCGGATTACTACGTGCCTCGCCTACTCTTTTGGGTAGATCAGCACTATTTCTTTCCGCTTCGGACGGAGCTGTACGGCAAGGAGGGCGAACTCGTCTTACTTGAAGAACGTATGGCGAAACTCCTAAATCCACGGCTCAAGGAGCGTGGCTATCACAATCTCATTACGCTGTGGTGGGATCCTCAGCAAGACTTTTACTCTTACGGGGTGCATGACGGCATGCAGCTTCGGGACTGGTCTCAAGAAGATAAGGACGTGTTCTTTAATCCGGATTTTATGCGTCGAACTTGGTTCCCCGCTCCGCTCAAGACGCAGTCCGGGATCAGGTTGCCCGAGGAATTTTTTCTCCGCCCGCACCTGTATCGGGACAAGTTCCCTGGGGAACGCAAGATCGTTTTGTCGGATGACCTCGAAGAACGTATCAAGGCTCAAGAAAAAGCGGGCTATATCGTCTTCACTGGGGATACGGCCGGTGCAGAGTAGTGTTTGGTGGTAGTCCCAGAGTGGTTTGCCGCTTACTTGCCTTCTCCCTCCGACAAGGCATCTACGAACGTTTTGGCATCTTTGAGGACCGCCGTATCAAAACCTTCGGTGAACCAGTTGTAGGCCGGAGCGAAGAGGTCGCGGGCTTCGTTGGTCTTGCCTTGCAACGGCCACAGTCGCGTCGCCGTGCGGAGAAGGGGCCCATCCACCTCCGGCCTGACCACCACAGGCTGCTTTTTCAGCAAGGCATAGCGTGCAGATTTGCCTCAGACTCACCCTGCTCTTGTCGGGTAATATAGGTCGCCTCAAGTAGGACAACCCAAAGAAGCCAGCCCTGTCCCTCCCTGAGAATTGTCTGCACGCGGTCAGTGCCCAACTTATCCTCGATCAATGTGAAGACGGCCGATGTATCGAGCACATAAAGCCCAGTGTTCATCATTGCGGTCAGCCTGTCTAGTCGCCAGCAACCGTTCCACCAAGCGTTCCCCTTTTCCCTGCCCATGCAACGCATGGATAGGATCGGCCGCGGTGGCTACGACCCGAGTCGTCATGCAGTCGTCGAGCCAGGTGATCTGGTCGCCTTCGTGGATGTGGTCGCGTTTGCGAATGACTGCTGGGATGACAGTCTGTCCCCGCTTCGTGACCGAGGTCCGCATTACAATTCCTCAATATTGAGTTTTTGCAAGGCAAATTATATCTTTGCAAGACAAAATAAATAGATCACCGCGAGATGCTGATGGTAGAGGGCGCTATGAGGTCTTTTTGATTTCTGGGGCGGATTCGTCCTCGGATGCTTTCGCCAGTTATAGGCTTTGAGGGACTCGGGTTCCTTCACAGGTTGAAGCAACTTCTGCTATTCTTCCACCTCCACCATCCCTGCGGTCCGTTTTCCATTTTTGTCGACCACAAAATGTTCATGAATGGCGCTCATACAGACCTTCCCCATGAACTCCTCCGTGATAGGATAGCAAGCATTCTATCCCCTCCGAGGGGAAGGGATAATGATAATAAGGAGACAACTTGGGTCTCTACGACCCGTCTTATTTCTTTGTTCCTGAGCCGTTCGTTCCATTGGCACCGTCCCCGTGCATGGCCCAGAAAACGCGCTCGGGATTCATGGGCAATTCATACAGCCGTTTGCCTGTGGCACGGTAAATAGCATTTGCTAGGGCTGCGCCCGGCGGAACGATGGGTACTTCTCCTACCCCGCGCAGTCCATAGGGACCTTCTGAGGCTGGGACTTCGGTGAGTACCGTCTCAATCATGGGCAAGTCGAGGGCAACCGGACAGCGATAGTCGAGCAGACTCGCGTTTTTCAGCTCGCCGTTGTCAAAGATATATTCTTCATTCATCGCCCAGCCGATGCCCTGCACAGCTCCACCCTGGATCTGGCCTTCAACCTGTTGTGGATTGATTGCTTTGCCGACATCTTGGAAGCAGGTATAGCGCAGAATAGTCGCCTTGCCCGTGTCTGGGTCGATCTCAACATCCGCCACATGGGCGGCATAGGAGTGGGCCGGCTGCATGCGCGTTGTGCTGCCCTTGCCGATGATCGGCCCGCTGCCCCAGGCTACACTTTCGCGTGCCAGATCTGTCAGGCTGACTTCGTTCTGCGGATCGTTTTTTACCCAGAAACGCTTTTGTTTATATTCAACGTCGTCTATTGAGACCTTGAGCTTTTCGGCTGCACGTTCGCGCAGCTGGGATAAAACGTCCTGGCTGGCCTGATGCGCTGCGGCGCTCATGGTGTAAGTAATCCGACTGCCGCCACTCAAATCGGCAAAGGGGGCGGTGTCGGTATCGCCTACGGTGATGGTGATCTCCTTGGGATCAAGCTGCAGTTCGTCTGCCACCATCTGTAAAATAGTGGTCCGAGTCCCGGTCAGATCGACCGTGCCAACAAAGATAGAAGCCGTAGCGTCTGGATTGATTTTGATCTCAGCACTCGAGGTAAATGAACCACCAATCCAGTAACCCAAGGCCAAACCACGACCGCGATTGGCGCCTTCTAGAGGTGTTGTCCAACACGGATGTTTTTGGATCTGGCCCAACATCTCGGTCAGGCCGATGCGGTTGAGCGGCATGCCGAGTGGCAGCGTATCGCCTTCCTCAGCTGCATTTCTCTGACGAAATTCGAGTGGATCGACACCGATCTCTTCAGCCAGCGCATCTATGAGG
The DNA here is from genome assembly GCA_964639795.1 of uncultured Enterobacteriaceae bacterium. GTDB lineage: Bacteria > Desulfobacterota > Binatia > Bin18 > Bin18 > Bin18. The sequence continues at coordinate 11,110 of CAZXFE010000063.1, forward strand.
GATTCAACCGCAAAGGCCGCCGGCGTTCCCCCCGGAGCCCGGTAGGCCTGGACCCGAGGCTTGTTGGTCAGGACGTCAAATCCTTCGGCTAGCATATTGTCCAGCTTGTACGGAGCTAAGCCCACGAGCAGCCCGCGGGCGACAGGCGAGCCGGGGAAGGCTCCTGCGTCATAGCGCATGGTCGTAGAAATCGCGGTGAGCTTACCGTCGTTTTTTGCCCCGGCTTTGACCGTGATGACCGCAGGAGCACCCGGACCCGTTGCACGCAGGACTTCTTCGCGAGAGACGACCAATTTCACCGGTCGGCTGGTCTTCTGGGCCAGGACGATGGCCGTGGGTTCAAACAGCGCCAGCGCTTTTCCGCCAAATCCGCCGCCGACCTCCATGGGGATAACGTTAAGCTGGTTCGCTGGTAAGCCCAGCAGAGTGACAAGCTGGGTCCGCACTGTGAAATGTCCCTGAGCCGAGGTCCACAATGTCACCTTGCCATTCGGTTCGACCCGCGCGGCACAGGCTTGGGGTTCCATATATCCCTGATGGACCATCTGGGTGGCATACGTTTTCTCAACCACTGCGTCAGCTTCTTTAAACCCGGCCTCCACATCGCCCCTGGTATAGAACATATGCGTGGCAATATTGCTCGGCTGGTCAGATTTTTCTTGTGTGGCCTCTTCGAGCGTGTGCAGATCTTCGTGAACCAGAGCGGTACCGGGCTGCATAGCCTGCAGCACGTCTGTCACGACAGGCAGGACTTCATAGTCGATTTCGACCAGACCGGCTGCCTCCTCGGCGATAAATGGATCAATAGCAGCCACAGCGGCCACGACTTGACCGTGATAGCGGGCTTTATCGGAGGCCATAACAATCTCTTTGATGGCGCTCATGTCTATGCTGACTTCGCCTACGAGTGGTGCCGTCGCGCCTTTTGGTAGGTGAGGCAGGTCGCTGGCGGTAATAACGGCCTTCACGCCGGTGAGGGCTTTCGCTTTGCTGGTGTCAATCTTCTTGATGCGCGCGTGCGCATGCGGGCTGCGGACTAATTTGGCCCACAGCATACCGGGCAGATCGAGGTCTGCCCCATAGGCAGCCTTGCCCGTGACCCGTTCCGGGGCATCAACCTTCGCTAGAGACGTTCCGATCACATTATATTCAGCCATGCTGGCCCTCCTTACGCATGCTGCGACAGCGCCTGTGACGCGGCCTGAATCGAACGGATAATTTTATCGTAACCGGTGCAGCGGCACAGGTTCCCAGAAATCGCCAAACGAATCTCTTGTTCGCTCGGGTTTGGGTTGCGTTCCAATAATGCTTTGGCCGACATAATAAAGCCCGGAGTACAGAAGCCACACTGTAAGCCGCCGTGTTCTATAAACGCTTGCTGCACGGGGTGAAGATTGCCCTCGGCAGCCACGCCCTCGACCGTGGTGACGTCTGAGCCTGCGGCTTCTACTGCGAACACGAGACAGGCGTTGACGACGGAGCCGTTCAGGACAACCGTGCAGGCTCCGCAGTTGCCGTTCCCACAGCCTTCTTTCGGGCCCATGAAACCCAGCTTGTATCGGAGGCTATCGAGCAGCGTTGTGCGAGTGTCTACAATCGTGGTGTGTGGTTCTCCGTTTATGTTCATTTCTATTGGTTGTTTCATAATTTACCCTCTCGTTCTTTCCAGCGCCTTTGTAAGTGTTCTGCGTGTCAGCACCTTCACCAATTCTATTCGATATGCGGCTGAACCACGCACATCGGAGATCGGCCTGGCGGCCTGAGCGGCGAGTTCCCCAGCCTGTGCAATAGTTGTTTCCTCTAATGTTTTGCCTGCTAAAAATGCCTCTGCCTCTTTTGCCCGAACGGGAGTCGGTGCAACTGCGGCCAGTGCGATACGAGCCTGCTCACATGTTTGGTTGCCCGGGGTGAGCTGGACAAACGAACCTACCCCGGCTACGGCGATGTCCATCTCTTCTCGAGGAATAAATCGTAGATAAGCTGCGCCGGAGTTCGAAGCGGGAACGGGCAGTATAATCTCCACCAGGATTTCTCCTTTTTCGAGCACGGTCCGTCCTGGCCCCGCAAAAAAATCTTCCGCCGGCAGTTCGCGTCGTCCGTTTGGTCCTTCGAGACGGAGTCTTGCGCCATATGACAGCGCAGGTGGGATGGCGTCAGCCGACGGAGCCGCATTACAAAAATTGCCGCCCAGCGCCGCGCGGTTCTGTATTTGATACGAACCGACTAACGCACAGGCTTCGGCCAGGGCAGGGTAGTGGACGCTGACCGGCTCAAAGCTCGTGATCTTAGTGCAAGAGACAGCCGCTCCAATATGGAGTCCGGTGCCGTTGTAGGAAAGAACGTTTAATTCTGGGATTTTTTTGACGTCAACGACCAGGGAAAGGCTGCGGCGGTTTTCTTTAATCTGGGTGATGAGATCTGTTCCGCCGGCGAGTGGGCGGGCCTCACGATTCGCCGCAGACAGCAAAGTGACGGCTTCTTGTAAACTTTGTGGAGCCGCGTATTCAAATGGATGCACGATTCTAGCCTCCTTTTTTCGGACAAGAGTATTTCTATCCCCCAGAGCAGGGGAAGATCAAGGGAAAGGGAGTGTGGACAAGTTGGATCGGGCCTGATTAAGTGCCCCGACTCTTAGGGAAATGGATGGACGGGGAAGGCCGGACGCGCAAACTCTGAATAGGGAGGAAGTATCCTTGGCAAACACGACCGAACAAAAGATTACTGTAGCTAAATCTGAATTAACGCTCATTAAGGGCGGGGCAGGTAAACCACTGTTAATGCTACATGATGAGCTGGGATTCCCTGGTTGGGTGAAATGGAATGACGAGTTAGCTGCGGAGTGCGAATTTGTAATTCCGCTTCAGCCGGGTTTCGATAAAACACCCCGCATAGACTGGATTCGCAGTTTTCGCGACTTGGCTAGCTTTTATAGTATGGCGGTCCGAGACATGGGTCTCGGCCCTGTGGATGTCATTGCTTTCTCAGCTGGCGGATATATTGCTGCTGAGATGGTTGCGTCCGACCCCAGCATATTTAACCATATGATTCTTGTGGGACCAATGGGCATTAAACCGGAAAAAGGGGAGATTTTTGATATCTTCCCGGTGACGATTCGAACCCATCTGCGGGCAACGGTAGCAGACCCAGGTAATCCGGCGTTTGGCACGATCTACGGTGGAGATATGACGCCGGAGCAGTTCGAGGCGTTTGAAGAGGCACGGGCCGAGAGCGCGCGCATCGGCTGGGAGCCGTATATGCACAACCCCAGTTTGCCCTATTTGCTGCGTGGAGTGGAGAACGTGCCAACGCTGCTTATCCGAGGGGCTCAAGATAAGATCGTCCCGCAGGGCTGCATTGATGCTTATAAAAAGGCCATTAATGGGTCCAGATCAACCCTGATTGCCGATGCTGGTCACCGCCCAGAAGTAGAAAGCTCGGCCGAGTTCGTAAAAATCGTTTCAGAGTTTCTGGCGTCTTAGGAACACACGAGGAAGAGCCACTATGCAATTTTCATATTTTACCGAACGCCCCTACCGCGGGGTTGATGAAGACGCAGTCCTCAAAAATAAAGCCTTCTTTGCTCTCCCCAACGAACAGTTTGATCGTGAGGTCGCAGCGAACGATTACAACTATTATCTGGACGAGAATTGTTATGCGGAAGAACTCGGCTTTGATGCCGTTGCGCTCAATGAACATCACGGCAACCCGTTCTGTATGGGTAGTGTGATGAACGTTGAGGCGGCGATTCTGGCCCGGATCACCAACAAGGTCAAAATCGTCCTGATTGGCAATCCGCTGCCCGTGCTGAAACATCCACTTCGGATGGCCGAAGAACTCGCTGAGATTGATCTGATCTCACGTGGTCGTTTGGTCACTGGTTGGGTGCGCGGTGCAGGTAGCGAGCAGTTCTTTAATAACGCTAACCCCGCCTATAATCGGGAGTTATTCAATGAAGCGCACGATTTTATTATTCAAGCCTGGACCAAGCCTGGACCGTGGCGTTATGAAGGAAAACATTTCCACTACCGGCATGTGAATCCATGGGCATTGCCGTACCAGAAACCCCATCCGCAAATGTGGATTCCCGGTGTGTTGAGCCCAGAAACCGTACGTTGGTGTGCGCAGCATAAATATCCCTACATTGGTCTTGGCACTGCCTTGGGCCCAACCTGCGAGCTCTGGAACGTCTATGCCGATGAAGCGGCCAAGATGGGTTACCAAGCGAGTTCGGAGAACTTTGGCTATCTAATTCCCACCTTTCTGGCTGAAACAGATGAAAGGGCCCAGGAAGTAGGTAAGAATTTTGTCTTTGGCGGCGGGCAAAATGCTTTCTCCCGACCTGAGCACACCCTGCCGCCGGGCTATAATTCTAAGGGCGCGATTCGCATGTTGGCCAAGCATCCCGGCGGGAGTTGGTTGGGTGTGAGTCCCGAGAAGCTGCGAGAGCAGCGGGAGGGTCGACCCGATGATGCCGACTATGATGAGGTCCGCCTAAAGTTGCTCAAGGGATATGAAAAGACCCAGCGCAACCACCAGCTCATCATCGGCTCGCCCAAAACGGTCATTCCAAAACTCAAGGTCCTGCTGCGCATCCTGCGGCCCGGAATCTTCACCTTCTTCAACATTCAGGGCAAGGTGAGTAATGAAGACCGGATGACGAGCATGCGGCTTATCGCTGAGGAAGTCATGCCTGAACTGCGCGAGTATGCCAAAGAACTGGGCCTCAAGGACCCGTTTGAGCGTACGCCGGGCTCAGTCCCGTATCGGAATGGCGTGGCGCGTGATCCTGTGATTGACCGAGGACCGTTGGAAGAGTTGGGGCTCCGCTAGACCGCATACAGAGAATTGGCTGTTTTTTAGGGGCGGCTTTCAAACCCGCCCTTTTTTTGTTCTGTCGGCAGTTTGCGTAGCGTAAGCGTGAATCATCTATACAGATGAACTTCCCTCTCGTCCTCCACGCCTTTCAGCAAGTGACGAGCCTCCCGGGCGGCACCCTAGGCGTGGGGGCGGTAATGATCGGTATCGGTACGGTGTACGGATATCATCGATTTCCGCCTGCACGTCTTTTCTTGACGTTTCTCTCTCCCGTGCCGTTGTTGTTCCCGGTCTTGTTTCTGTTTTTCTCGCCGGTGTCCCAGCTGATAGTCGAGTAGCCGGAAGAGGCCATGTTGCCGCCAAAGATTCCGGTAGCGTTTCCGATCGTGCTGGTGGTGTTTGATGAGTTTCCACTGGCAGCGTTAATGGACGAGACAAAGCAGATTGATACGGGGCGGTATCCGCATTTTGCAGCCTTTGCGAAAGATGCCACATGGTTCCGTAATGCCACGACCGTTAGTGACAGTACCTTAGTGTCTCTTCCAAACATTCTGACCGGCAGATATCCCGATCGGGCACGGCTTCCGACAGTCGCTGACCATCCGAATAATCTGTCTACCCTCTTAGGTAGCGCATTTAAACTCCAG
>CAZXFE010000064.1:0-16513 GCA_964639795.1 uncultured Enterobacteriaceae bacterium
GGTGTCAGGATCGAATATAACGAGGTCAGCATCGCAACCCGGAGCGAGCCGACCTTTATGGGGTTGACTCAGAAACGTCGCCGGTTCAGAGGTTAGTCGTCGCACGCCTTCCTCAAGCGTCAGTGCCCCACGTTTACGTACCCACTCGCCCAATAGATACGTAGGCACGCCTGCATCGCAGTGCTGATCTACATGCGCACCCGCATCAGACAGACCAATAAGACAGTCGGGGTGGGTAATCAACTCCCGAACTTCGTCCGGATCGGTATTAATCACCGAAAGCGTAATCCCCATCTCCAGGTTTTCATCGATCGCCAGGTCGAGAAGCGCATCAATGGGGTCACTATTTGTTTCCGCCGCGATGCCGGCAATACTCTTATTCAGATGTTTTTTGTTGTGCACTTTTCCCACCTTGACAACGTGCACCTGGTCCCATTGGTTAGTGAAGATTGCCCCACCGATTTGTAGATCGCGGCGGAATGCCTCGCGGAATTCCGGTTTTTGGTACAGCGCAATTTGGTCATTAATAGGTCGATTAAAGGCTTCCTTCCAAGACGGCAGGCTGGCAAAGATGAAGGGCACCTTGAGCGTGTAGTATTGCTGGATCGGGCGGGGCGTGACTTGAGGCGGAATCCGTAGGCCTTTTCGAAACAACGGCTCCAGGCGGTCTAGAGCAGAACGATATACACCGGGTTTGTCAGACCGTCCAAGCAGAGCCAGCCAGGTGACCGGACGCTGGCTTTCCGTCGCAATCGTGACCAATAGTTCGAGCTCTTCTTCGGTCAAAACGCTCACACTGCGCGTGAGGGCAATTTCGATAACACCTTTGCCAAGATCTCGCAGCACTCGGCCCAGCTCGCAGAGTTCCTTTTGGGTCGCCATGCGACTGGCCAAGGGTTTGCCCTGATAACCGATGTGTTGGTCAAGCAGACTCAGTGAATAGCCATACGCCCCAGCTTGCATTGCCTCACGGAAGAGTGCCAGCATCCGGCTGAGTTCGTCTTCGTTCGCCTCCCGTTCAGACGCTTCCGAACCCATCACGAAATAACGAAAACTCGACAGCGGAACGAGAAAGCCGACATTGAGCGCCGTGCCACGTCTTTCAATCGCCTGAATATACTGTGGAAAGCTCTCCCACTCGTCCCAGGCTACGCCATTCAGCAGCACATCGTGCGGCATGGCTTCTACATTGACGAGATCCCACGAGACAATGTCCTTCTCTTGCGGACGACACGGAGCAACCCCCACGCCGCAATTTCCCATCAGCACGCTGGTCACTCCATGCCAACCGGAACACGTCAGCAGCGGGTCCCAGGAGACCTGGGCATCATAATGAGTGTGGATGTCGATAAAGCCTGGCGCAAGCACACAGCCGTCGGCATTGATCGTGCGTTTGGCAGATCCTACAGCCTCGCCAACATCTACAATCTTACCGTCTTGGACCCCCACTGCCCCACGAAAAATAGCCTTTCCAGTACCATCACAAATCCGAGCGTCTTTGATCAGCAAATCGTAACTCATGGCGAACCTCCTCATCAGATGGCAGGTTGAATACTTGACGCGAACGATCGGTTTCAGGCGCGCACAGTCTCGCTCGGCACCTCTATCTGGACGAAATAGTACCCTGGATAGAGGTAATTTTCTCCGTTTTCATCAAGTGCCCGCAAATCACCATCCCTCGCGGCGTTCTAGTCGGGTAATATTTGACAAATCTTACTCAACTCCAATGATGCCGGATATTCAGAGTTGTCCACACAGATTACGGATCGGCGATTAGCAACGTCGCGTGTAGCCATAGATCAATCCCGATAGCGTTTACGTTCGATTTAATTCTTACCGATTCCGTGCGCTTCGTCCCAGTGCAGTTCTGCTTTACGTATGCGCCTACTTCGAAGACGCCTCATAGCCGTCCCTTTGGGCTTTCGCCAACGGCCTGTGCGATACTGTTTATACAATCGATCACGGCTTCGTATCGACCGCCCAGTCGCAATTGGTTCAATACCAGCATTCTATCTGACAATTTCAAAAGATGGCATTCATTCGCAACCCTCTCCCGTATTGAACTAGATATCGGCTGACCTCCTGTGCGGTCTAGTCTCCAGTATCAGCTTGCGTGGCTTGTTCTTGCACATAGCGCGCCACCTGCTCGTGGGTAGCGAACCAAACGCCTGGCTTACTCTTCATATACGTAATGAGCTTGTCCATCATTTGCATCCGATAACGATGGCCTATGACCTGCGGGTGCATGGTCAGGAGAAAGAGCGTGCCTTCTTCATATGCGCCGTCAAACTCATCTTTCCAAATGGAATACACGTCGTCTGCATTACGGATGCTCACATGCTTGCTCGGCCAGCTGATTTGGAACAACGGCCAATCATCCAGAATCCATTCAACGGGCAGCTCGATGAGGCCGGTTTCCTTGCCGTCGGAAACCAGACTATACGGTCGGTCATCGGCCATCATGCTGCTCTCATATAAAAAGCCCATGTCTTTGACAATCTGGATGGTTGCCGGAGTTAAATCCCAAGCTGCCGACCGAAATCCGACCGGCCTTTTCCCCACCCTTTCAACAAAGATCTTCATGGCTTTGGCATACACCGCCCGTTCCTCCGCCTCGCTCAAGGTCAGCGGGTTTTCGTGCACATAAGAATGAAAGCCGATCTCGTAGTCCGAGTGTTTTTTGAGTTCTTCGATGACTTGGGGGTGCAGAACCATGGAAATCGCCGGGATAAAAAATGAGGCGGGGATCTTGTGCTTCTCTAATAAGGAAAAGATGCGCGGCATGCCCACCCGCGCGCCATATTCTCCACGCGACATATACGATGGACTTTTCTGGTCCTGAAAGCCCATCCACACCGGCTCCGTGTCAAAATCAAAGGAAAGGCTTACGGCCACCCGTGCGCCGTCGGGCCATTCTTCGGGAGTCAGATCTTTGCCGCTGCGTACGGTAGCCACGTGTTGCTGAAACTGCTCTGGCGTCCATTGCCAGAGCGGTAGCTCCGCCGGAGCTGGCATGCGGCCATAGGCACTAGTACTTGCCGACATCAGCCAGGCGATACACACCGCCAGCGCTGTTCCTCTCAGAAAGTCAGTCCGTTTCATTGCCCTTTCCCCTTTCCCCATAATCACGAAACTCAAAAAAGGCTACCGGCCAGGAATCGCAAGAATCATCAGGATTCAGAGGACATACTGCTTGTATATTATTACGAACGCGCAAAAATCTGGACGATATTCCCCGCAGGATCAACCGCCGTAAAATACTGTCCATGCCCGCTCATATCCACGATATCGTTTACCTTCACCCCGTTTTGAGTCAGCTTCTCTCGCATATCCGACAAATCCTCAACCTCAAGCACCACAGTCGCACCCCCGCCTGGAGGGACCGAACCTTCACTCGGATCAGCCAGGGCGACTCCGACACCGCCGACATCAAACTGGGTCCATCGGTCACCATCACGAAACTTGACATCCAGTCCAAGAATATCTTGGTAGAACGCGACTGCTAGATCCATATTATTGACAACATAATAGGCACTTGAGAATTTTTTTACAGACATAAGACATTTCTCCTCATCCCGACCTGCCAGGCTTATTTGACTTAGCAAGCTTGGTTGACATGGCTGACGTGGTATGGCCTGCTCATGGCCCAGCTATCAGCTATTATGTGGCAGTGCAACGAACACACCAAACGGAACCATTAGGCTATTCTAATGCCCGAACTCCCAGAAGTTGAAACCATTGTTCGCAAACTCCAACGTGGAGAACCGTGCGAAGAAGGGCAGTCGGCCTACCCTTCCCCAGTCGGCTGCGGCATAATCCAAGCCTGGGCGGATTGGCCTAATTCTATTCGTCCCTCCATCAAAAGCGTCACCCGAACGCTGCCCGGCCACCGCATTCAGTCGCTCGGGCGACGGGGGAAATACTTGGTCTTCACGTTAGCTCCTCCCTCAGGCGAGTCGCTGCGTTTTCTTATCATTCACCTCAAGATGAGTGGCCGAATCGAACTGTTGAAAACCGGGACACGACGGCATAAACACGTGCATTTCACGTGCTCGCTCGACACTGGTTATACGCTCCACTTTAATGATGCACGGAAATTCGGCCGGGTGTATTGTGTCAATGAGCTGCAAGATGTGATCGGGCATCTCGGGCCAGAACCGCTTGAGCCCGCCTTCACCTTACGTAAATTTCGTCTGTTGATCGCAAAGAAGTCAGGCGGACTCAAAGCGCTATTGCTCAATCAGACTTTTCTTGCCGGTGTCGGGAATATCTACGCCGATGAGACTCTGTGGCGAGCCAAACTCCACCCATTCTTCCGAGCAGCAGATCTCGAGGATAGCCAAGTCGCCGCTTTACATAAAGCGATCCGTGCCTCTCTCAAAGAAGGCATTAAGCACAACGGCGCGGCCATTGATTGGGTTTATCCGGAAGGCAATTATCAAAATTTCTTCCGCGTCTACGGGCGAACAGGTCAGCCCTGCCGTCGCTGTCGCACCCCTATTGAACACACCTTGGTTGGTCAGCGCAGCACACATTTTTGTCCATGCTGTCAACTGTTATAAGCTGGACACAGGCTGACGATAGCGGCCGAAAATCCAATCCTCATTATGGAGATTGTCTCTGCTCGCCTGTTCTGGTAGCAGTCGAGGGGCAGTTCCGTTACGCAAGCGCCTCAAACAGCTTTTGTAAGCAAGCGGTTTTGTTAGAAGGAGGAGTCTATGTCCGGTTTTCGAGTGTCGTGGCAGCAGCTGTTCATTCTCTTCAGTGTCATCTGCATCCTCGGTTTGAACACGGTCAGTCGTGCAGATGAGACATGCCAATCGCCCTATATGCCGAAAATAACCGGACAGGAGGATTACATCTATGTCTGGACATTGGGCGCTGATGGGGTTGGCGACGGCTCAGACAAAGTCGTCACGGTTGGGGTAAACCCCAACCGGCCCGATCAGTATGGTCAGATCGTGTCTAGCGCGTCAGTCGGCGGGCAGCACGAAGCCCACCACGGCGGCTTTAGCGACGACCGGCGCCACTACTGGGTCGGCGGCCTGGATGACAGTAAAATTTTTATTTTTGACGTTGCCGCAGACCCAGCAAAGCCAAAACTCGTCCAAACGATCGACACCTTTGTCGAAGATTCTGGCGGCGTTGTTGGTCCGCATACCATTTATGCCCTGCCTGGCCGGGTGCTGATTACCGGCTTGTCCAATTCAAAAGACCATGGCGGGAAAACCGGTATGGTCGAATACAGCAATGAGGGCAAATACATCCGAACCATCTGGATGCCGGACGATGCCCCTTATGGCTACGACGCGCGTGTCCTACCGCGCCTCAACCGCCTCTTAACCTCCTCTTTTACCGGCTGGAATAATTACATGATGGATTTCGGGCAGATGCTGGCTGATCCAGAAGCCATGAAACGCTTCGGCAACACCATGGTGCTATGGGACTTCCACGCACGCAAACCCATTCAAACCTTTGAGGTACCGGGCGCTCCTTTAGAGATCCGTTGGGCGCTCCAACCCCAACATAACTACGCTTTCACTTCGACCGCGCTGACTGCCCAGCTGTGGCTGATCCGCCAGAAAGAAGACGGCAGCTTTGAAGCCAAGGCAGTATCAGACATTGGCGATCCATCCAAAATACCGCTACCGGTCGATATCAGCCTCTCGGCTGACGATACCACCCTGTTTGTCGATAGCTTCTTGGACGGCATGTGTCGCGTCTACAATGTCGCCATCCCAGACAAGCCAGCACTCATCCACGAGAAAAAGATCGGTTCCCAAGTCAACATGGTCTCGCAATCGTGGGATGGCAAACGCATCTACTTTACCTCGTCGTTGCTCGCCAACTGGGACAAGAGGGAAAACCAGGACGAGCAGTTTTTTAAGGCGTATAGTTGGGAGGGCGAGAAGCTGCAGCCGCTTTTTACGATTGATTTCTACGAGAAAGGACTAGGCCGACCCCACTTCATGCGTTTTGGTCAGGATCAGTTTTATAAGAATCAGATTTTTACGAAGCAGCAAGAAAGCAGCGCAGCACGTGTTGCAAACGCGCGCTAGCATAAGTCGCATGCATAGGACCAGGTACATCGCTGCGTTAGTCATGCTCTCCTCATTTGCATGGAGCTCGGCAGCCTTGGCCCAACCCGCTGCTGCAACCACGCCCCTGCTCTCTGCAGTGAAGGGCGCACTGAAACCCCAGTTTACTCCGCCTCCGCCGGGGACATATGAGCTGCCACCAATCGATACCATCGTCGACCACTCCCTGCTCGACTCTTCAGATAAACGCGTCAACTTATTCGACTTGACGGACAGCAAGATCGCCGTTGTCTCTTTTATATACACCTCGTGTGCCGATGTCGGTGGTTGCCCAATGGCTGCAGCAGTCCTGCACCGAATAGACCGAATGTTGAGCGAACGTCCCGAAATCCGAAACAAGGTCACATTGATGTCCGTCAGCTTCGATCCTGAACGGGATACACCGGCGAGAATGGCAGAAATCAAGCAAGCCATGCAGCCAAAGACCGACTGGTATTTTTTGACCAGCCGCACCGCAGTAGACCTACAGCCGATCCTGGACGATTTTCATCAACGGATTGCCAAACTATGGCAGGAAGACGGGAGGTGGAGCGGCCTCTTTCGTCACGTTCTCAAAGTCTTTCTGCTCGATACAGACCACAACGTCCGTAACATTTACAGCTTAGGATTTTTTAATCCACAGCTTGTTTTCAACGATATCGAGACGCTATTAATCGAGCAGAATCAGCAAGCGACCCGTTCCCCATGAGATGCCTTTTTCTTTGTCTCCTTTTTGCCTTCGTTTTCCTCCGCCCAATCCATCCAACACGGGCCATTTCCCAACCCCCACCCCCTACCCTCCATCCTCTCCACATTCCACTCGGCCTTCCTACCGCTATTCCTATTCCTCAGAATAATCCTCTGACCCCGGAAAAGATTGATCTAGGCCGACGCTTGTTTTTCGATCGCCGCCTCTCACCCAACGACACAATGTCGTGTGCGATGTGTCACATCCCAGCCCAAGGGTTTACGGCCAATGAAGCCCGTTTGGCTGTCGGCATTAGTGGAAAAACCGGCAAGCGCAACGCACCCGCGCTGTACAACGTTGCCTATCAGCGTCTGCTTTTTCACGACGGCCGCGAGTTCACACTCGAAGATCAGATCATTTCCCCGATGACAAACCCCGTGGAGATGGGGAATCCTTCGATCGGTTACGTGGTTAGTAAGATCAAGCAGCTTTCCGATTATACACAAAGGTTTCAAGGCATTTTTAGTGAGGAACCTAGCGTTGCAACGCTAGGTAAGGCTCTCGCCAGCTACCAACGGACACTACTGTCGGGCAATGCGCCATTTGACAGCTGGTATTTTGGAGGGGAAGAGCATGCCGTCAATGATGAAGTGAAAGCCGGTTTTCAAATTTTTTCGGGAAAGGGCAAGTGCTTTGTCTGTCATAGCGTAGGCAAAGATGCGGCCTTATTTACCGACCACCAGTTTCACAACACCGGTGTGGCCCATTTCAAGCTCATTCCTGAAAAAACGGTGGCTATCTATTTAGGCGGCGGGCTACAGGTCCAGATGCCGCGTACGCAAATTGACGAGATACTCCAGATGCCCGGGAATGATCTTGGGCGGTACGAGGTCACGCTCGATTCGACGGACGTGTGGCGGTACAAGACCCCTTCCCTGCGCAACGTCAGCCTCACCGCACCGTATATGCACAACGGGATTCTGCTCAGCCTTGAAGAAGTAATAGCCTACTACGATCGCGGCGGCACTGACATTGAAGGCCAGGACGAGCGCATCAGCCCGCTCAATTTAACAGCGAGCGAGAAGCAAGCCTTACTTACCTTCCTCCATAGCTTGACCGGCGATAACGTGGATGAGCTGGCTCAGGAGAGCTACCCACACGCGGCGTTGCCGGTAAGGTAGCAGTCCCGTAGGTCGGGTTACGCTGCGCTAACCCGACCTACGGGATTTGCACGGCGTTGCCTATCTTATGCACACGCAGTTTTGGCTACTAGGCAGAAAAACTAGGGGCGAGGCATTTCTCAATGAATTTAAACGGTCCAACGGGCAGCCGATAGAAAGACGCTGACCCTACGGCATTTTCCCTACGTACCGCGCGCGTGGACGTATCAACCGATCAGTTTAATATTGCTGGATAGCGTAGCCGATCCAGCCTATTGTCCGCCCTAATGCAAACAGCGCCAGCGCTGTCCCTCACTGTAGCTGGAGCATATTCGCTAAAGCCACAAGGACTAAATCGATGGTCGGATGTTCGCCTGTAATCCTTTGGGTCTAAGAGACAACGCTTCTCTTGAGTGGCAACACTAGTGTGGCAGAGTATGCCTTACCCAGTTGAGTCAGCAGTACCTTGGCTCGTGGGGTGACCATCAGCGTAAAGACACTGGCCAAAGCCGGGGATCGACTCGCTCCGGCGCAATCGGTCTGTGTTCACCGTCCTGGCCTGCTTGGGGGTTCGCACCTCTCGGAGCAAGGCTTCTACTCGGCCAGTTTCTCCGCCATGCCTGACGTCCTGCAAGGCCGCGAGTTTTCAAGCTGCGTTTGCGGTCCGACAGCAAGAAGTCGGGTGGGCCGCCTTTATGAGCTTTCTCTTTGGTGTCACCGTTACAATGTAAGGCTTAGCATTCATGGTTGACCGAAGCTTGCCGCGGTGGTACTGGCGCACAGGCTTCTCCAGCCTAACTATAGCTATCAGCATGCCCACGAGTCCCTTCGTTCTTCTTTGCATGCGATAATATGATGCCACGCAAACCCTAGAAGCGAGGAGAAGAGTACGGCCTAACCAATCGCTGCACAGAGCGCCTGTCCTGGCGGACCCACGCCTATGAACTCAGGGTCGTCTGAAAGAATCTACGGGCGGAGCAGTGCTCCGCCCGCTTCATTCAACGCAAGGTCTATGTGGAGGTCTACTTAGCAGTCCGCATTTCAGCGGCGGCGACGTCAACCGGGGCTTTGGCTTGCGGTGTCCACTCGTGCATCATGGGACCCACTTCTTTGGCGAATAACTTCATGCATTCTTCGACTCGATCAAACGGCTGGCTCTGGAAGCTGAAGCAACCGTTGACTTCAAAGTCGCCGATCTGTCCACGCCGTGTTTCGAGCTTCTTGATAATCATGTCTGGCGTGCCCCACAGATTGGCTGCCAAAAAGTCTTCGAGAATAGCCTCATTTCCGGCTTCCTTCATCTGCCTGGCAGCCTCAGCATAGTGGGCATAGGAGTTGCCCGTCTTGGCGAAGTGATCGCCCAGCATCTCGTAATGCTCCATAACACTGAAGTAGTAGCCGGTGATCTTCTCTCGTGCGATCTCTTCAGCCTTTTTAGCATCTGGACAGCACACAACGAAGTCCGCACAGTTCACAGGAGGTGCTTCTTCACCCTTGTTGTACTGCCGATACATCTCACGGTAGTTGTTGACGCCGTCAGCGACCTTGTCCCACGTCACCTGGGAAAACATCATCACACCCAAGCCAAGCTTGGCCGCCACTTCAAAAGACTCAGGCGACATGCACACCATGTAGCGACGATTCTTGAAGCTGCCAATCGGCCTCGGCCGCACTTCAACACGGCTCTGCTTGTAGTATGGGGTGTCGGCTTCGACAAATCCCTCCTCTAAGCCCCTCACGATAATCTCAGCCGCTTGATTGAAGCGATCACGCGCTTCGCCCATGTCTACGCCAAAACCCGCATATTCACGTCGGGCCAACCCGCGTCCAAGCCCGAGCACAGCGCGTCCGTCCGACAGATGGTCAAGCAGCACCATCTTTTCCACCACACGCACAGGGTCGTGCCAGGGAACAATAATCGCTCCAGTGCCCAGTTCCAGCTTTTCGGTCTTGCCCGCTATATAGCTGAGATACTGCATATTGTCCGGGCAAATTGAATAGTCAAAAAAGTGGTGCTCCACAGGCCAGATAATATCAAACCCCATTTCCTCAGCCTCAATGGCGAGGCGCGTTTCGTTCTTGAACATCACACCATCATCATGATCCTCATGATTTGGGATCACCATCTGAATACCAATGCGCATAACGACTCCTTTCGCGTCTGACTTTCGCGTGTTACATCCGCGCGGTAAATCGGAGGACCAGCCCCCCCTGCCCTCGTCCTCTCATAAGAAACGCTACGCTTACCGCCGGTCTTTATGCGTAAAGTCGTAAAGTTCTGATCACATTACCCAAATCTCCCAGGGACGACAAGAGAATCCAAAATAAAAATAAATATTCCGTCTAGGCCGTGAATGCCGTAGAATGCTTGACAGGCAACAGGAGGCCAGGGCACTTGAGGGTGGGGAGACTATGGAATAGTACGGAGTCCGGGCCCCTGAGACATTTTTCTTTGCCCCTAGCGACGACGAAAAAATAGCGCAAGACGAGTTTGCGCCAAAAAGGGCCGGTTGACGAAGGGGCTCTTATGCACCGGCAGCCTGGGTTCCTGCATGCGCGTTCTGGAGAGGTTCAAAGCACTATTCTTCAGGCCGACCAGTACGGTCGCTCATTTCGCTGGCGCGTGGCAACAGGCGACTAACGCAATTAAAGCAATCTGGACATCTTTTGACTGGCCGTTATCATGCTGGTTCATACTATCGTTAACGGACAGATCGGACCGTTTTTAGCGCGTTCAATTGCGGGTCATCATGCTGGTTTATTATTTTGATGAAGAGGCTTGTTTCTCTAAAACGAATGGAGGCACCCGATGCACTGCCATGTGGTCGATTACGAAATTTTCGGCGACGATATGCAGGTGGTTGTGATTGACCCTGGGAAACCGTGGTCGCCGAAGCCGGCGCCATGGACTGGAGGGAAGACCGCATTGGCTTTGAAGCGCGGATGGGCGACGGCTCAAAGCCAGAGTCTGGATTCTTTGGTACACTTTTGGATGCGGGTAAACGCGCAGCCACTGGTGAGTCCATTTTCATGACGCGCTTTACGAATGAGGGTAGCGGCAAAAAGCGAGTAGCCTTTAGCGCGCCCCATACTGACAAAATCGTTTGTTTGGCTATGGGCCAGATTCACGATGAATTTGGATGCAAGAAAGATGCCTTCTTGTGTGGGACGCTTGGGGCAGAAATCAGCATTGCTTTTACGAAACGGCTAGGCCCAGGCTTTTTTGGCGGTGAGGGATTCATCCTGCAGCGCTTGCGCGGCGACGGACTCGCTTTTGTCCATGCTGTTGGCGCTATTGTAGAAAAGCGGCTCAACAAAGAACTCATCCGCATCGATACAGGCTGCATTGTCGGCTTTTCGCCCGCGATTGAGTACGACATCGAACGTGCGGGCGTTTTGAAGTCGATGTCCTTCGGCGGCGAGGGCCTCTTTCTCCCTACAGTAAGGGGAACAACGACAGTCTATCTACAAAGGCTGCCCTTCTCACGCTTAGCCGACCGCATCCTCGCACACGCGCCACAAGTCGAAGGCAAGCAGCAAGGTGAAGGGTCCGTCCTCGGCCATCTGGGTGATATGGTCGACGGCGATTGAGGAAACTATGCCTCCAACTAAGAAAAACCGTGCTGCTCTATCTCCGCGGCTCATAGGAGAACAACCGCCGACAGACTACTCCATCTGGACTGTAGCCTATTGCCAAGCTGACATGCCGTATGATTTTTTCGGCGGCTCAGGACTAATGAGCAACCAGGGAACGATTCAAATACCCATGGTATACACGGTCTTAGTCGGTGGTGAGGTTGGCGGAAAAAAGCGCGTCATATTAGTCGACGCCGGGTTCGGCAATCAGGACTGGATGTCGCGCTATAATTTTTTTGGCTGGGAAGATCCGCGTACGGTTCTGGCCAAGATCAAACTAATACCCGAAGATGTTGACACGATCCTCGTGACGCATCTGCATTTTGATCATATTGGGAATTTCTCCGCGTTTCCCAATGCGCAGTTGTATATCCAGCTTGATGAATATATGGGCTGGCTACGGACACTCGCCCTGCCGCACGATTTTGGCGGTGGAGAGCGCGGTTGGATTCTGTCTTCTCTTGATCCCCAGGATATCCACAACGTCGCTATTGCCATGAGCCAGAATAAAGCCACGCTGATTGAAGGCGATGTAGAGGTCCTGCCCGGCATTACCGCACATCTGGCAAAGGACTCGCATACTTTTGGCACGCAGTGGTTTGAGGTCCGCACGCGTAATGGCCTGTTCGCCATAGCCGGGGATGCAGTGTATTGGTATTCCAACGTCGAGAAGATGTGGCCGCCGGGCTATAATCAAGGCAACCCTTTCAATCAACTCTTTACTTACGACGCCATTCGTAAAGCCTTGAGCGGTGAACTCGAACGCCTCATCCCGGGTCATGACCCTGTCCTCTGGCAACGCCATCGCACCTGGACGGTCGGGCCAAACGAAATTGCCGAGGTGAATTTGGCCAAAGGCCAGCGTTCACGAAAGAAGACATGATACTTTCCAGCACCCTTTGCTTCAGCCTGACGGGCTTCCTTTTGTACACCGGCTCAATACAGGCGCAGCTCTTACCAGAGCGTGAAGACAGCCTGCAAGGTCCAGTCAAATCCGTCCAGATTGAGCAAGCAATCCTTGTCCGTAACCTCGATCAATGGGCAGCAGGCGAGGGCAGAAAGTTGACGCGACGACCTATGATCAACACGGGTGCAAGACCCAACAACTTGAGTAGGAGATAGACGGAAGCCTGAAAAAAAAGACCGTGTACACCTACCCCACAGAGAACGCAACTGAGCAGAGAGTCTACTCGGGTGAGGGCCTCCCCGGTGAGCGGACTCTGCTCATTACTGATCGGAAAGAACAGCGCATCACGCACAGCCTGTACACAGCAGATGGCAGCATACGGCGCAAAACCGTCTCAGTACTAGGGGAGCAGGATCGTATTCTTGAAGAAGCGAA
Source organism: uncultured Enterobacteriaceae bacterium (assembly GCA_964639795.1). GTDB lineage: Bacteria > Desulfobacterota > Binatia > Bin18 > Bin18 > Bin18. Next base: position 12,904 of record CAZXFE010000064.1, read on the forward strand.
ATATAATGCAGGAGGTCGTGTGTTCCGACGTCTCGTCCATACGTATGGGCGCGAAGAGCAGAGAATCGCGACTGCTCGCTATGGTGCGCAAGATGTTTTCGTCGGCCCAGTTGGCAAATCCGCGTATGTCTATTCGGATCAAGGCCAGCTCAGCCGGAGTCATGACTATGGTAGTGACGGGCTACTCATCCAAATGTGGGAGGATACAGACGAACAGGGGGACTGGACCAAGCGTACCGTCTCGCGCTGGGTGGAGAAGTTCGGCAACGCCTATTCTGAACCAGGACAGGCGCAACGTATCGTACTATCGTTTTTTATACGAAAGAGACAGCTTCCTCGCGAACCTCTCCCGTACACTGATTCCTTTGCAAACGACGAAAGGCTCACACAACTTGCACATCTTACGCATCTTGGGTGACGCGCATCACTTCAGACACAGTCGTGCCGCCTTCCGCTACTTTGCGCCAGCCGTCGTCTCGCAGGGGGCGCATGCCGCGACTCACCGCCTGTTCTTTAATGGCATCAGCCGATGACCGTTTCAGAATCAATTGGCGTATGCTTTCGTCAACGGGCAAGAATTCGAAAATTCCATTGCGGCCCCGATAGCCGGTCATAGCACAGTCCTCACATTCCCCAGCTTCGTAGGTCGCCACCGGCTCCGGCGAGTGTCCGTTGGTCTGCTGATTGGTCTGCGGAAGAGAGGCACCTCCTTCTACTGGCCGTCGACAGTTCGGACATAAGTTACGCACCAAACGTTGGGCCATAACGCCAAGGAGGGACGAGGCCAATAAATAGTCTTCAACGCCCATTTCGAGCAGACGAGAGACCGCGCCAGAGGCATCATTAGTATGAAGCGTCGAAAACACTAAGTGCCCGGTCAAGGCTGATTGAATAGCAATTTCTGCAGTTTCGTAATCCCGAATCTCTCCAATCATGATGACATCGGGATCCTGACGGACAATGGAGCGCAAGCCGGCGGAAAAACTCAAGCCAATCTGCGATTTGACATGAATTTGGTTGACCCCATCGAGCTGATACTCAACAGGATCCTCAATGGTAATAATCTTTTTGTCGGGTGAATTTATCTTGTCCAGCGCCCCGTACAACGTCGTCGTTTTCCCACTTCCCGTGGGCCCAGTCACCAGAATCATTCCATACGGTTGCGCAATAAGCTTCTCAAAGTCCGACAGAATATCCTGGGGGAAGCCCAGTGACTCCAAGCTGACATTGATACTCGACCGGTCCAGGATACGCAGCACCACACTTTCCCCGTACAGGGTGGGCAGCGTCGAAACACGCAGATCGACCTCGCGGCCCAACATACGCAACTTAATTCGTCCGTCTTGGGGAAGACGGCGTTCGGCAATATTAAGCTTGGCCATGAGTTTGACCCGGGAGATGAGGGCGGCCTGTAGCTTGCGAGGCGGTGCGTCTATATCGTGCAGAATCCCGTCAATGCGATAGCGCACACGCAGCTCTTTTTCAAAAGGCTCGATGTGTATATCCGATGCCCGCTGCTCCATCGCGCGCGCAATGAGCATATTGACCAACCGAATAACCGGCGCTTCGCTCGCCATGTCCCGCAGATGTTCGACATCTTCTTGATCGTCTTCGATGTACTCAACATCGCTGACATCCTGGCCGTCGACTCCACCCTCAGTGTAATAGGCACGCAACGCCTCAAGAATCTCGCGTTCACGCGCAATCCGAATCGTCACTTCGAGTTTGGTTGCTTTCTCGAGCGCCTCGATGACGTAAAAATCACCGGGGTCAGCCATGGCAACAGTCAACTCACCATCCTGAGTAGTTAAGGGACACACCCGGGCTTGGCGCAGAAAACCAGGATTGACACTGGACAGCGCTGGCGGTTGCTGCGGAAAATCACGCGCACTCATCAATGGGGCTCTATAATATTCCGCCAGTATGGGCAGTAGATCGTCTTCAGAAATAAATCCTAACTCCACGAGCAGGCGCTCAAGCGTTTCTCCACGGTCTTGTTGCACAAGCTGGATTCTACGCAAATCATCCTTCGAGACTTTACCGCTTTCAAGTAACATCTCTTCAAGCCTCGCCACGTCGCCGTCTCCTTCGCACTAATAAATGAGCGACCCCAGCCGCTCCCAGCGTATCCAGCGTTCACCCCCATCCCATGACCAGTAAATCAAGAAAGCTTTGCCTTTCACTCCTTGTATATCCACGAAGCCCCAGAAGCGGCTGTCGTGGCTATGGTCGCGATTATCACCCATGACAAATAACTTCCCCGGTGGAACAGTGATGGGTTCGACCGAACCATCTGGCAGAGGCTGAGGATAGTTGTCGCGCAGGCCGGGGATAACACGACCGGGATTCGCATAGCGGGCATAGGTATTCTCAGCGGCCTCACCATTGACAAACAGTTGCTTGTCACGAATAAGCACCCGATCGCCTTCAACCGCCACTACACGTTTAATAAAATCTTTTGTTTCGTCTTTCGGGTAGATAAAAACAACGACATCATCGCGTTCTGGCTTTGCCCATTCAAGGAGAACGGTATCAAACGGATACGGGAGACGCAGGCCATAAGCAAACTTGCTCACCAGAATATGGTCACCGATTTGCAGCGTAGAGAGCATAGAGCCGGATGGAATCTTGAAGGCCTGGACGATAAAGCTTCGAATAAACAGGGCAAGAAGCAAAGCGACCAACAGCGCTTCGGCATATTCGCGAAATACGGATTTCTGTTTCTGCTGGCTTGTTGCTGCAGACGGCGTACCCGCATTCGACCCCTGGCCAGCCATACTCACCGCCCCTTGGACTGACGTTTTGTCTCTGTCCATATCTCCTACTTACTAGCCACGCCGTGACGGCTCGGAATCTCCCACCTGCAACAGGGCAAGGAACGCCTCTTGAGGGATTTCCACCCGCCCAACCTGCTTCATCCGACGTTTACCTTCCTTCTGTTTTTCTAGCAGCTTTCGTTTACGGGTTATATCCCCACCGTAGCATTTGGAGGTCACATTCTTGCGCAACGCCTTGACTGTTTCTCGGGCTATCACCCGACTGCCGATGGCAGCCTGTACCACGACATCAAACATTTGGCGCGGGATGAGTTCACGCATTTTTCGCACCAGTTCACGACCCTGGGCACGGGCGTGCTCCTGATGTACGATCAGCGACAAGGCATCTACCATATCTCCGTTAATGCGTACATCAAGCTTGACCAAGTCTGCCTGCCGCCTATCCAAGAATTCATAGTCCAAAGACGCATACCCACGACTGATGGATTTCATACGATCATAAAAATCAATAACGACTTCATTGAGCGGGAGTTCATAGCTAAGCGCGATACGCGTGGGGCCAAGGTATTTCAGCTCCCGTTGTATTCCGCGCCGCTCCTGGCAGAGTTGCAAAACATTTCCCACATATTCTACCGGCAGATGGATCGTCGCTAAAATAAACGGCTCTTCAATATGTTCTATTTCCTGCACCGGAGGAAAAAAAGAGGGATTCTCGACCTGCAGTATTTCGCCACCAATGGTCAGGATTTGATATTCAACCGTCGGCGACGTCGTAATCAACTCTAAACCGAATTCCCGCTCCAAGCGCTCCTGGACAATCTCCATATGTAACA
>CAZXFE010000065.1:0-16312 GCA_964639795.1 uncultured Enterobacteriaceae bacterium
AAGATGGCTGGTAGGATCGTCATCGAAGCCAACAGACAGGCGCCCATGTTTAACGACAGCATGGCCCCAAGATAAAAGTTAGGTCGAAAGTTTGAGGTGAGAAAGACTAAGAAGCTAGCCGACACAACCAACGCGTTAAAAAAGATGGCTTTTCCCGACGTGGCCATCGTCGCTACGGTAATCTCTTCTGGATCCCTCAAGCCAGAGCGGACTTTAATCCGATATTTATTCAGGAAGTGGATTGTATAATCGATGCCAATGCCAATCACCATCGAGGCGGTTAACGATTTGCCAACTTCAAGCGGAATGCCGAGGAGTCCGAGCAATCCAAAACTAAATACCATCACTAAACTAATCGGGATAATATTGATCAGCCCAGCGACCCAGGAGTGAAACATAAACGACGTCAATAAGAAGACGGCCACGAGGGAGACGACCAGACTCGCCAGCTGCCCGGATACCACCAGTTCGCTAAAACGAGTGGTCAGATAGCCATTCCCGGCAATCCCAAGCCGAAAACCGCTGTTGGTTTCCCAACCAACGACAGTAGGCTCGATGCCAGCCAGCCAGCGGCCAAAGCGGATGGACCACGGGTCCTGTGCGCCGGCATCTACGTTGTCATTGTCTCCGGCATATCCAAATTCACGCACGGTAAAGTCTTGCACAAGCTCAACCACGCGTTTGATGTCCTGGGTGCTATCCGAGCGCAAAAATATCGTCAGGTTGGCGTGTTGATAGTCATAATCCACGATTTCATCAAAATCGTCAGGATCACCAGAAAAGGAATACAGCAACAAGTACTGGGCGACGAGGTCTTGCGAATCTGGAATCACTTCCATTTCTGGACGATCCTCGTTCATCACCCGGTTCATACGTTTGATATACTCAGCCAGCGACAAAGACCCACCAACGATCGGATCTTGTTCGACGAAGGCTTGGAGGCGGTCGAGTTTAGACAGCAGTACCGGATCTTTGAGTAGATCAGGCTGATGCCCTTCAATCGCAATATACAGCGGCAGATTGCCTTGGAACGTCTCGCCCAAGACGGTATCCGCAATCCGCACGGGGCTGTTTGGATCGGACATCTTGATAAATGAGGTATCTACAAAAATGAGCTGCGCACCAAGCAGACACACCAGCGTAACAAGGGCTGTCACTCCCCACACCACTCTTGGTCTTCGCGCAACGCCGACGCCTAAGCGGGAGAGCGTCCGTGCCGCCCAGCCCGTCGCCGCCAGGTTACCACTGCGGCCCATTTGGGCTCGCAACCCACGACTGACTTTGACTGGCAGGAGGCTCAACAGGGCTGGAAAAAAAGTGATGGAGAAGACCATCGCGGCCAAGACGCCAATGGAGGTAAAGATGCCAAAATAGCGGATCGGGAGGATGCTGGCGGTTAGGAAGGATAAAAACCCGGCGGCCGTAGTCAAAGACGTGAAGACCACGGGTTGCCACATTTCTCCCATAGCGGCGAGTACCGCGTCGGGTGAGGAAATGTCTGGGTGTTGCAAGACCTCTTCGTAATAGCGGCTCAGAACATGAATGCCATTCGCCACCCCAACCGCCATGAGGATAACCGGCATCATGGTGGAAATGGAATACATGGGAATCCCGACGGCGGCCATAATACCCAACGTCCAAATCACTGAGACCAGGACGACCGCCAACGGGAGCAAGACGCCGCGCACACTCCGATAGGTAAAATACAGCGTGCCGAGGACAATCACGAGAATGAGGGGGATGAAGGTCTCCATGTCCTGCCGCATCCCCTCCTCAAAGGTGACCTCCAGAGCGCCTTGGCCCGCGATATGGAATTCCTCTGGAGCGCCGGATGCTTTTTTCGCCGCGACCATATCCCGGATGGTCGTATAAATAGCCATCCGTCTGGCCGTGCCCTCGATAGTCCCTCCGCCCGGTTCCATTTTAGCTGTGATGAGCACACCAGTGCCGTCCTGGGAAACGATCCAATTGACGAACATCGAGTTACGAAACAGCGCCTGCTTGAGCGCTTCAAGTGCCTCTTGTGATTGAGGCACCGTTTCCATGAACGGATCAACGGCCATACCGTCAACCGTCCCGATGATATTATCGAGCGTCGCGACACTCGCTACGTCTTCATCCCGTATGGCTTTTACGCCTGGCAGCAGGGCGATCTTTTCCGAGAATTCTTTGATGATGGCTAGAGTACGTGGGTTAAAGACCCCGTTTTCGTCCGGATTTTTATTAAGAACCCCTATAACAATCAGATCGCTTATACCAAAGCGCTCCTCGACCAGGTCGTTATAGCTCATGACTGGATCGTTTTGGGGAATAAAAGCGTCGGCATCGCCCTCAAAGCGCAACGATTGCAGCTGGACCCAAGCTAGGGCAGTACAGGCCAGAACAAGGCCAATGACCAAGAAACGAAAGCGGATAATCCAGCGGAAATACGACTCCATGTTTACGATAGCTCCTTACAGTTCTTACACTCCCAAGTAGACGTTAGTACTGCGCCTACTTGGAAGTCGTCCATTCGTGGGGGTTCATACCCTTCGGCTGGGCTCAGGACAGGATTCGACGAGCTCAGTACGAACGTGTCTGGTCTAGTAGCGCTCTCCCCATTCGCCCTAAGCCTGTCAAAGGGGAACGGCAATAAGACAACGTACATTTTCGACTTGGAAATGCCACTAGAGCGTGAGTTTACAGATATTAATGCTCAGATTCTTTGGATGCTCCGAGTGGCGCTTCCTTATCTCCATACACAAAACGGGGTTTAAATGTATTCAAAACCGCCGGCAGGACCGTCACCGAGACAACCAGACACGCTCCCAAATTGAGCGCCATCATCACTCCCAGTTCATAATTGGGTAGAAAGTTCGACGCCAGAAATACCAAAAATCCGCCGATGACCACAGTGGCGCTAATGAAGATGGCTTTGCCCGACGTGGCCATGGTCTCCAGGGTAATCGCTTCCGGATCGGTCAATCCCGCTCGGACGATGTTGCGATACTTGTTAAGTAAGTGAATCGTATAATCGATTCCGACCCCAATCACCATCGCGGCGGTCAACGACTTCCCCAAATCTAAAGGACTCTGGACCAGCCCCTGCACGCCGAAACTAAAAATGATCACCATGCCAATCGGAATGATATTAATCAATCCCGCGGTGACGGATCGGAACATGAGCGCCGTGAGAATAAATACTGCTCCGAGTGACGTCACTAGGCTGGTGGCCTGGCCGCTGATGACTAGTTCAGTCAGTCGGTTGATAAAATATCCACTGCCAGCAAAGCCAATCCGGAAGCCACTCTGGGTTTCCCAGTTGACGATCGTAGATCGGGCACCGGTCAGCCAGCGTCCCAGACGTAAGGTCAATAGCTCTTCTCTTCTTTCAGCCGATTCTGCCAGCCCAAACTGCTCGACCGCAAAGTCTTGAACCCGCTGGACCACACGATACACATCTTCGGTGTTATCCGAGCGCAGAAAAAACGAGACATTGGCGTGCTGGTAATCGTAATCCACGACCTCATCGAAGTCATCCGGGTCGCCCGAGAACGAATACAGCAGCAGATATTGAGCAACCAAGTCACGATCCGTCGGGATGACCTCCATCTCCGGTCGGTCCTCGTTCATGATCCGGTGCATACGCTTGACATACTCAGCCAGTGACACCGAGCCGCCGACCACCGGGTCTTGTTCGACCGTAGCCTGCATCTGGTCCAGTTTGGCGAGCAGACCCGGATCTTTCAGCAAATCTGGCGTATGCCCCTCAATCGCAACATATAACGGCATCGTGCCTTGAAAGGTCTCACGCAAGATCCGATCCGCAACGCGTATTGGAGCGTCGGTATGAAAATGGGTAATGGGCGCCTCACTCACCAATATATAGCGAGTGCCAACCAGACACACACCGGTGATCACCAGGCCAAGTAGCAATATCAGCTGGTGATGCCGGGCCACACTACCGCCAACGACCGCAAGTGTCCGAGCCGCCCATCCAGTCGGCACTAGGGCATCACTACGGCCTGTCTGGCTGCCTAGGCCACGACTCATCCTGCTTAACTTGCTCATCTTGGCTGGCAGTATCGACAGGACAGCCGGGAAGAGGGTTAACGAAAACACCATCGCCGCCAACACCCCGAAGGAGCAAAACAGTCCAAAGTGTTGAACCGGAGGCATCGGAGCGGTCAGAAACGACAAGAAGCCTGCGGCCGTCGTCAGTGAGGTCAGCACCACCGGCTTCCACATTTCAACCATCGCGGCGACCACCACCTCTGTTGATGAGTGCTTGGGGTGCGCCAAGATTTTGTCGTAGTAGCAACTCAGAATATGTATCCCATCTGCCACCCCCACCGCCATCAGGACAACCGGCATGATCGACGTAATATGCATCATCGGGACTTCCGCGGTGGCCATGAGGCCTATGGTCCAGATCACGGACACGATGACCACTGCCACAGGCAGCAACACCCCACGTATGCTGCGGTATGTAAAGAAGAGCGTGCCCAGGATCACCAATAAGACGAGTGGCATGAAGCGGGCCATGTCTTGATTGGCATATTCCCCGATCGTCACCTCGAGGGCGCCTCGACCGGCAATATAAAATTTCTCAGGGACACCCGAATCTCGTTTGACTTGGACCATCACCCTGATGGCGTTATAGACGGCGGCTCGGCGAGTCACACCCTCAAGAGTGCCGCCGGAGCTTTCCATCTTGGCGGATATGAGCAGGCCAGTGCCGTCCTTTGACACCAGCCAATTGACGAACATCGAGTTCGCAAACAAATTGGTTTTCAGCGTCGCGAGATCTTCCGCAGCGTGCGGCACCTCTTCCATGAACGGGTCCACAGCCATGCCGTCCGCCGTGCCCGTGATATTATCCATAGTGGCCACACTGGCAACATCTTCGTCCCGGATGGCTTGAATCCCTGGGATCAAGGCGATCTGTTCGGACAACTCTTTGACAATGCCGAGCGTCCGCGGGTTAAAGACGCCATTTTCGTCCGGGTTGTTGTTGAGGACCCCAATGATAATCAGGTCGCGGATGCCAAAACGGTCCTCGACCACGTCGCTATACGCCTGCACCGGGTCGTCGAACGGGATCATGGCCTCCAGGTCAGTCTCAAAGCGCAGCTTGCCCATCTGCAGCCAGGCTACCACCGTGCAACTTAGGACGAGGACGATAATCAACCAACGCAAACGAATAAGGCTACGGAAAACTGATTCTGCCAAGTGACATGCCCTTATTCTCTGGTCTAAATCAGGATCATAACAATTCATTTTTCAGACTCGGCTGTAGCGTTTCGACAGACGGCGCCGTCTCCCGATACACAAACCGTGGCTTAAACCAATTCAAAAGTGCGGGCAGGACCGTCATCGAGACAATCAGGCAGGTCCCCATGCTGAGTGACAACATGGCGCCTAGCCAAAAGTTGACCTCGAAGTTAGAGGTGAGAAAAATCAGGAAACCGCCGATGACCACGACCGCATTAAAAAAGATGGCCTTGCCTGAGGTCGCCATAGTAGCCGCTGTAATCTGTGCGGGGTCTATGTGACCGTCTTGGAGCCCCTCTTGGGCTTTGACCCGATACTTGCACAGAAAGTGAATCGTGTAATCGATGCCAATCCCGATGGTCATCGAGGCAGTCAGCGATTTCCCAATCTCCAGCGGGATATTCAGCAGCCCCAGGAGTCCAAAGCTAAAAATCATCACCAGGCTAATCGGCAGCACATTAATCAGCCCCGCAACGAACGAGCGAAACATAAACGTGGTGAGCAGAAAGACGGCACCAAGCGAGGTCACCAGACTCGCCAGTTGCCCGGACACAATCAGTTCGCTCAAGCGGTTCAGGAGGTAGCCATTGCCAGCAATCCCGATCCGAAAGCCGCTGTTCGTCTCCCACCCCGTCACCGTGGGGTCAATGCCGGAAAGCCAGCGGCCCAAGCGGAGTCCCAACGGATCATCCGCGACAGCGTCAGTGGCTCCATTCTGGCCAAATTCCTGGACCGCAAAGTCGCGGATAATCTGCACGACACGTTCGACGTCTCGGGTGCTATCGGACCGCAGATAGACTGCCACGTTGGCATGCTGGTAGTCATAGTCCACGACATCGTCGAAATCATCGGGATCACCCGAAAACGAATACAGCAGCAGATACTGGGCAACCAGGTCACGAGAGGTCGGGATGACTTCCATCTCGGGACGATCTTCATTCATGACTCGGTTCATCCGTTTGACGTATTCCGCCAGCGACAACGATCCGCCTACAACAGGGTCTTGCTCAACTACGGCTTGGAGTCGATCGAGTTGAGCGAGCAGCACCGGATCTTTGAGCCGGTCAGACTCATGCCCTTCGATTGCCACATAGATAGGCACGGTCCCCTGAAATTTGTCGCGCAGGACCGAATCGCCAACACGCAGCTCGTGGGACGGGTGAAACATACCGACCATGGTCGAGTCCACTACAATCCGCTGCGTGCCGAGCAAGCAGAGCACAACAACGAGCGCGGTCGGCACCCACACCACCAGTGGACGACGTGCCACACCGCGACCGAGGCGCGCCAAGAAGCTGGCTGCCCAGCCGGCGGCTGCCAGGTCTCCACTCCGGCTCATTTGATTGCGCAGACCCCGGCTGACGGTCGGCGACAACAGGCTCAACATGGCCGGGAAAAAGGTCAGCGAGAAGAGCATCGCGGCCAGGATGCCCACTGCCGTGAACACCCCAAAATAGCGGACAGGGACGACAGCAGCAGTCAGAAAGGATAAGAACCCGGCGGCGGTGGTCAGCGAGGTCAAAATGACGGGCTTCCACATCTCGGCCATGGTCACAATCACGGCATCCGAAGAGGAGGTGCCAGGATGCTCCAACAGTTCTTCGTAATATCGACTCAGAATATGTATGCCATCCGCCACGCCGATGGCCATGAGAACGACCGGCATCATGGACGTGATGAAGTACATGGGAATACTGAGCGCGGACATAATCCCTAGGGTCCAGATCACTGACACTACAACGACTGCCAGCGGCAAGAGGACGCCGCGCAGACTCCGATAGGTACAATACAAGGTCCCTAGCAGGACGACCAAGATCAAAGGCAGGAAGGTTTCCAGATCGCGCGCACCCTCTTCCTCGAAGTTGACCTCAATCGCGCCACGGCCGGCGATATGGAATGCTTCCGGCACTCCCGCCGCTTTTTTGGCGTCGACCATGTCACGGATCGAGGTATATACAGTCATCCGTTGCGCCGTGCCGGCCTGTGTGCCTTCGGCTGGCTCCATCTTGGCCATGATGAGCAGTCCTGTCCCGTCTTCCGAGACGACCCAATTGACGAACATGTGATTGGCGAAGATGGCCTGTTTGAGGCTACTGAGGGCAGGCGGGGTGTCGGGAACGGTTTCCATAAACGGATCAACGTTTATACCGTCGACGGTGCCAGTGATATTATCCATCGTGGCAATACTGGCCACATCCTCGTCCCGGATGGCTTTGATTCCGGGTAGCAGAGCAAGACGTTCCGAGAATTCCTTGACAATGCCTAAGGTCCGCGGATTGAAGACGCCATTCTCGTCGGCGTTGTCGTTCAGTACCCCGATCATAATGAGGTCACGGATGCCGAATCGTTCTTCAACCACTCTGCTATAGGCGAGGATCGGATCATCGAAGGGGAACATGGCTTCAACATCGGTTTCAAAGCGTAATGTTTGAATCGGAAGTACGGCTAGCACACTGCTACCGAGGACCAGGCCAATGACCAGCCAGCGGAAACGAATGACGGCTCGAAAGAATGATTCCATTAGTAGCTACTACTCCTTGAATTTTTACTTGGCAGACACTTCTTGCAGCGGCGAACAGGTACACTTCCCTTGGGCACATCGGCCTGTAGCGGGGCCACTGTCAGATCTGCCAGCTCCACAAACAGGTTGGCACCAGACAGGTCCGGACTCATATCCTCCAAAAGCTCGGAGGCGCATGGTTTGTTCGAGGAACGCGGCTATCCCACTGGACGGCAGGGAGGGTCGTATCCGTTTGAAGAAGCCCTGCTTGATGCCCTCGGTGGCGGGCACTGAACGCGCGCGATGAGCCTAGATAAAGCGACGAATTTTTTTTCTTGGGTGTCCAAGCTGGGGGCAATGTGCTCAGCCTGCCCAAAGACCTCACTGACGGCTGCTTTCAGGACCGACGGCTAAAGCCCTTCTTTGCTGTGTGAAGTAGTGGTACAGCAGGACCGAGTTCTCACCCGTCTGATCGGCAATCTCCCGGATGGTCGTGCCCCCAAACCCGCGCTCGGCGCACAAGGTTTGGGCAACCATACAGATTTCGACTCGATAGTCTGGCGAGGTCGCTGTTTTGACGGGGCGTGCCATATAGATGTGTCGACGATTCAACAGCGGTATATATTTCATCAGTAGATTCTTAACGTCAAGGCGGGTTCTTCCTATTTGGCTTTCTTTCAAGGAGGGCAATCTCGCTATCGTAGGAAAAAACAATCACGGCTCGTTTCGACACTGCACTAGCCCTATGGCGGCAGAGAAGCTAAACGGTTCAAAAGCGACGACGTTTCTTCTCACAGAGATGGCCCTCTCCTGCTCAGATTACCACTTCTCATGGGCGGAAATGTGGCCAAAAAAGGTCAGCAACGCACTACCTCAACTCGTGGCAGTCCTCTGATCAAGCGGCTACACCTATGAACAATAGTACTGCGAATAACACGCAAAAGACGACCCCGGAGGCTAGTTTTTCCCTCCTGCTTGCGACGCTGGCGTGCACCGTTTTCTCTCTCATGACGGCTCAAGGCATGCTGGGCCCGCTCTTGCGCGACATGTCGCAAGACCTGGGGACGAGCGTGCCGATCATGGCTCAGCTGGTGACAGCGGAAACGATCGCATGGGCGGCGACCGCTCTGCTGATTGGTCCCTTTTCGGATGCCTATGGACGAAAACCTTTCTTGCTGTGCGGCGCGCTCTTGGTGAGCGCCGGATCCATGGGGATGGCACTTGCTTCCAGCCTCACGATTGCCTCGACGTTTCGTATCCTGGCAGGGATTGGCGGCGGCATGATCCCTCCGACATGCGTTGCTGTCATTGGTGATTGCTTTCCTGGAGAGCGACGCGCTTCCTCCATAGCAACCATTGCAATGCAGCCGGGGCTAAGCAGCATCGTTGGTGTGCCCCTGGCTGCCTTGCTGGCCGATACAGCGGGGTGGAGAATTGCCTATAGTGTCGTTGGAACGGCTGTGGCTGGTTGTGCCGTGGCCTTGTTTTTTCTCGTTCCGTATCGGCGGAACGAGAGCGTATCTCTGAACCTCGCCAATCGGCTGCGGAAGGTCGGGCGGTTTCCTGTGACGTGGTCGCTGGTGGCGGCCCATATAACCTGTCGCTTAGCGATGGGCGTGATGATGGTCTTTTTCCCGGTCTTTCTCCAAGTCACGTATGGCTTAGGGACAGCCGGGGTCGCGCTGCCCGTGTCGCTCATGGCTGTCGGCGCAACGTTTGGCACCTATCTCGGTGGACGGGTGGGGCAGCGTCCGAATCGTTTGCTGCTTGGAACTCTTTCTATAGGCGCTTCAGCCCTCCCTGCTCTCGCCGTTTTCTTATGGGGGGGAAGCCTGTGGTTCACGGTCGGGACGGCCAGTCTCTTCATGGCGCTCGTCATGCCGGTGATCAGCCTCCTCATGATTATGACAGCAGAACATGCCGGCCCATACCGAGGAACGATGACAGGTCTCTTATCCGGCAGCGGATTCTTAGGCCATGCTATTGCTGCCTCGTTCGGCGGATTCCTGGTCGCCCAGGTTGGCTATGGGGCGCTATCCATCGTGCTGGCTGTGGGAACAGCAGCCAGCGGTCTCTTCTGTCTATTGCTGAGACAGAGCCAGGCCGAGCAGCGCGCTCGCGCTTATTTCTCCTCTGACGCGCAATAAGAACCTGCAACATTTACACCTGCTCTGTCGCCGATAGGCAACTTGACAATCCCCTCAGAACTTCTCTTTAAATGGCCGGACCTCAAGCTCGGTCGTCCAGGCGCTACGGTCTTGATGGGCCACGTGCCAGTAGGTTTCGGCGATGGCTTCAGGTTTCAGCATATCCTCTGCTGTGAACGGCACGTCTCGGCCGGGGATGTCGATGAACCCGTCGACGTTGATCCACCCGACATGAATACCCTTGGGGCCCAGGTCACGCGCTAAGGATTGCACCAGCCCGCGCATGGCAAACTTGGCCGGGCCAAACGCAAGTGACCGCGCACCGGCTTTGACACCGGCTGTGGCGCCGGTAAACAACATCGTGCCACGCCCGCGTGCGATCATGTCGGGCGCGACTTCCTTCGCGCTAAGAAATGAACCAAAGCCGTTAACGCGCCAGATCGTTTCGTACTGCTCTGGGGTGATATCAGTTATGGTGCCCATGACGCCGCTACCGGCGTTATAGAGGAGCAGCTCGGGCGAACCGAGCTGCTCACGAATGGTTTTAAACGCCGCTTCGACCTGAGCCCGGTCTCCCATGTCGGCGGGGACTTCTAAGACTTGTCCGCCTGTCGCTCTGATTTCTTCAGCCAATGAGCGCAGATAGGCTGCCCGGCGGGCATTGATGGCTACAGCATAGCCGCCTTGGGCAAAGCGGCGGGCGAGCGCGGCGCCCAAACCGGGGCCGACTCCGGTTATCACGGCAACTGGTTTTGATTCTGCCATAATAATTTCCTCCCTAATTGATCATGGACGATCCGATTACCGATGCTAACAGCGCTTATTCGCTAAGGCCCGAGAGGTCGCTCAGAAAATAGTCGAGCGCCGTATGAAAATTCTGGGGACCGACTTCGTTCCTCCCAAATAGGAAAGTCGCATTAGCATCCGTATTCATCCCCAACTGAATTTGCTGCCCGCCCCGGTAATCCTCTTCTCGAACAACATATTTGAATCTCTCAATGGCCTCGTCGAGCGCTTTTCTTTCCGTGTCAATCGTCGGTACGTGTTGATAAATATGGTTCTGAATCGTGATTGAGGTTTCGGGCACAGCGCCTGGGAACACTTGTGAAAGCATCCCTCCTGCGGGCGATAACGCGTTGCCAGAAGTAATGGCAAACGAATTATTCGGAAATACAAATTTCACATCAAGCAACGCATCGCCGGTACTCCACTCGGCCGCGGGCTTGTCAAGGAGCTGGAGGATGTCGCCTGAAGGCGCCGCGATGCGTTGATGCGGCCCAAATGGATACCCCCCAAACTGATCGCAGGCCATGACATTATTGGTCACCATCGACGCCAAAGAATCCCGATGCAGCGAAGCAATGTGGTAGAACTCAATGTACCCGTCTACCGCAACTTTCCAATTCGGTCCTTCGACAATGTTTTGGCTGACGAGGGACCACGTCTCCAAGCGATAGGAAGCCAATTCATCCAACATTTCGCCCAGAAACATCTCAATGTCGAATGCACGACCAGGCGTGAGGCAGGTGAAAATCAAACCGGCGACTTCACGCGTATAGAGCTTCACCAAATTACGACAACTCACGTCAACCTGTCCGAACTTACTCTCATCCGTCACACCGATCAGGGAACCGCGTTGATCGTAAGTCCAGCCATGATAGGGACAAGCGAAACGACTCTGATTACCATGTCCAGGCTCCGCAACATGTGCCCCACGATGACGACATACGTTTAAAAATGCCCGCGCAATGCCATCTTGCCCGCGCGTGATAAGGACAGGCACCCCCACAATTTCTAACGCCTTATAGTCCGATGCGTGCTTAAGTTCGCACGACAACGCAACCAGCACAGGCATCTCTTTAAAGACCTTGCGCACTTCATTTTCCCACCGAGAGCGATCACGGTATTTCGCCACCGGTACCGGTTTGGTGGATTCCATACTATCAGTCGTGCGGTTTCTCACGTGATTCAGAAGCCGTATACCAATCTCCTCATACACGTCTCGTCGCATTGATCCCAAATCGTTGTATCTTTCTGAATATAGACTCATTGTTATACATCTCCGCGAGGCGGGAGAAACTCATCGAACCGTATTTTTTAATTGGGCGTTCTTCTCTTCAGCAAAGGTGGCTTGCACACTCCATATACCAGCCAAAGTCCTTGTCAATTATTTCAGGTGTCAACTGATAAGCTGCCTGGGGTACCGTCAAGTTATCGTATTAACAAAATTTATTCTCCCACATTAGACCAAGTTCGTGATTTTGGGGGGAGTCTGCATCCCACTGTAGACTAAAAAGCCGTGCGGACGAGGTATGTCCCCCACACCGAGCACAACTTCTTGTGCTCGCTACCATAACTTGACACTACCCCGCCGCAGCACATCGTGACCAAGCAGCAGCGACCCTGCGGCCCTTTGACCCCGTGAGCGATCTTGGTGATGAGAAAGCAGCCGGTCGCGCCGCGTGGGGGACCCAAACAGATGGCGTCACCGTTAGGATTCACGCGTGCCAGGTCTGGCCTGATCTCCTTTGCCCGGACTAATGCAGGCCCGGCATGACCTCTTTGGCAAATAGCTCCATCGACCGTTGACTCTTAGCCGGACTTAAACCCGGCAGATGCATGCCCATGACAAGATGGGTCGTCCGCATTTTGATTGTCATCGCTTTAATCTCACGGCCAACTTCATCAGGCGTGCCAACCATTGGGGCACCAATGAGCTGGTCCACCACATTGCGCAGTTCTGCCGCTGGTGGCAGCTGCGCAAATTTTTCGGCGCCAGCAAAGTCCTTGGCTTCAGCCAACCAGCGACCGTACCAGGTTAACATATAGTGCAGATGCTCTTGGACATTGTCCCAGGCTTCCTCTCGCGTCGGGGCAACGTGTGCCCAGCGGAGCTGGGCGGCGTGAAAGTCTTTGGGATCACGTCCGTAGGTACGCAGGGCATTGTCATAGGTCTCCTGGGCAAAGGCGTCATTTGTGCCCAGGAAGTGACAGCCCATTCGGGCGGCGCGCTCGACGGCTTTGGGCTGTCCAGCTCCAATCCACAGTGGTGGATGCGGCGTCTGAGCCGGCTTGGGGACTAAGCTGATGTTCTTGAGGTTGTAGTGCTTGCCTTGATACGAGAACGGATCTTGGGTCCACATACCCCGGATGACTTCAATGCCTTCCTCTAGCAGGGACGCACGTTGTTTGCGGGGAATGCCATAGCCTTCGAACTCGGACGGCGAATAGCCTTGCCCAAAACCCATGTCAAAACGGCCATTGGAAATGATATCGACTGTTGCGGCATCTTCTCCAACGCGAACAGCGTTATGCAGCGGCAACAGCAACAGAAACGTACCAATCCGGACCCGACTGGTCATAGCCGCCACGGCGCCGGCGATCGGCAGCAGGGAAGGAGAGTAGCCGTCTTCCGCAAAGTGATGCTCGGTCAGCCAAACAGTGTCATAGCCAAGTTCTTCTGCTACCTGAGTTTGTTTGAGTTGCTCAGCATAGAACTGAGGCCACGGTTTGCGCCATTGGGGCGGATTCCGAAACGGGAATAATAATCCTACGTCCATGTCGTCCTCCTTCATTATAATCCGGCAGCTTACTATCTGAGCTTCCGTGGGGCGTATTCATCAAGCCGCACGTGTCAGGGTAACTATTAACAGTTGTACTCCTAACGGGCAAAAAATAATCTGCTCAATATTAGGACACAACTCCTCATATATCGATCTCAGCCGGAATATGCATAATCATGAACAGATCATGCTGTGCTGGCGAAAAAGGAGAACCGCCATGCTCCACAGTTTATATTTCATTACACGCAAGCCAGCGATCAGCGAAGAGGAGGTTCATCGTTGCTGGCGTGAGGTCCACGGCCCGATCGCACGCCAAATCCCGCCGCTGGAGCACTATAAACAGAGCCACCGGGTTCCTTTTGCGGGCGCAACGTCGGACTATGACGGTGTGGCGAAGGTCTGGCTGGAAGACGAAGCGGCTATGGATGCCTTGCGCTACAGTCCAGAGTATCTGGACGGAGCATTGGCGAATAAGCCCAACTTTGTCAATATGAACCGAGCAGGATGGTTAGTGACCCAAGACCGGATCATTCTAGACGGGACGCAAATCACTAGTCAGGCGAAAACCATTTCCCGGGCCAAACGCAAAGCCGGTATGTCCCTGAAAGACTTCCGCACGTATTGGGCCGAGGCGCATAGTCCGCTGGCCTGCAAGCTACCCGGCATCCAGCGTTATGTGCAATGTCTTACCGTTGACACAGCCTATGCCTACGCCGAACCACGTTTGGACGAGGTCTCGCAAATCTGGGTAGAGAATCTGGTGGCCTTACAGCGCCTGCGAGAAGCTGAGGAATATACAGTGGGCACGTCGTCGGATGCCGCAAAGGTCCTTGATGGAGAATCTGTTGCGAGCTTTGCTGCCCAAGAACATCACGCGATAAGGCCGGAATAAGTTCTGGCCTTATCGACGAGTAGGATATATGGCGCAAATCGATGGACGTGTAGCAATTGTCACCGGGGCCGTTCAAGGCATTGGCCTGGGCGTGGCACTGAGTATGACTCGAGCTGGAGCCAATATTGTAGTGGCTGAGATTGAAACTACGGGCGTGCAAGCGTCCGGGGTGCAGACGTAAATTTTCACGTGCTGACTGCCGGGTTGTTCCGGAGTGCTAGCCCAATTCATGATTTTTCTGCTGCTCGCCATTGTCTGCTCGGCCGCCATCCCGGTGTTATTCAAGGCACTCGGACGTTGGGACCTGGATGTTCGGTTAGTGGTTCCCCTCAACTATTTCGTGTGCGCCGTGTGTGGCGCGGTTTTTTCCGGGCAGTGGTACTGGTACCCGGCTCAGTCCGGCGGCTTCATGCTCAGCCTGACCGTTGCGCAAGGCGGTTTGCTGGCGGGCAACTTATTCTTGCTCGCCTATACCAGTCAGCGAGTGAGCGTAGCGCTGGCGGCTTTCGCTAGTCGGGTGTCGGTTGCCGTTCCCACCGCAGCTGCGTTCTTTCTGTTTGATGACCGTTTCACCACGTCCAAGGGGCTCGGTATCGGGCTGGCGTTGGTGGCCTTATATCTGGTGACCGTTCCAACAGGGCAACAGCCGCAGAGGGTGCGTTCGCGAGCTCTGCTCCCGATGGTGTTTGTCAGCTATGGACTGCACTTTTTATTCTTCAAGTATGTACAGGAAATCTACCTAACGGAGCAGACGCATCATCTCTACCTCGGGCAATCGTTCCTGTTCGCTTTTTTTCTGAGTATCGTGCCCCTTCTTTTGTCGTCGTCCGACGCAACACAGGCAACGGTGTCGTCACGCGCACGATCCATGGGCTGGGGCGTGCTGCTCGGTATCAACAATTACGTTGCCGTGTTTTTGTTTATGAAGACGCTCAGTCTACCCGGCTGGGAAAGCTCGGCAATCTTTCCCCTTTTTAGCTTTGGCGTGGTGCTGCTTAGTTCCGTGGCCGCTGCCGTGCTGTTTGTCGAACGTCTCAACCGGCTGCAACTCGTCGGCCTCGCTGTGGGGCTGGTATCTGTGGTCTTGCTGAATAGATAGTTTTGTCCTAAGCCTAGCCTTACAGGGGCCTTGTCAAGCTGAGGCTGAAACGATGATACAGCCAGATTGCACAGCTGATCATCTCCGGTGGAAACCGATGCTTTCAATACAGACTTGTGCTACGAGAACCCGTGCCTCTGCTACGGCATACAGAGAAACTGGTCTGCAAGGACCACATTTACTTGAAAAAATTCGTGGCACCCAGAGGGATAGGGGCGTCAAAAAGGAGATGTATCATGAAAGGTACAGTTAGCTTCATTCCTGAAGCCCGCAAGATTGAGTTTTACGACTACGATTTACCCGAGGTCGAGCCTGGGGCGATGTTGACCGTAGTGACGCGAACAAACGTGTGTGGCTCTGAGGTCCACATGTGGCGGGGTGAGTTTGGCAAACGTGGCGCCATGCCTGGCCATGAAATGGTTGGCCGCGTCCATACGCTTGGCAAAGGGGTGACCACGGATACGGCTGGACAGCCCCTCAAAGAAGGCGACCGTATTGCACCCGTTTACTACCGGGTCTGTGGCCTATGCCCAAACTGTCGAGACGGCAATGCTGCAGCTTGTACCGGGCTCAGCATCCGGGCCAAACGCCTGATTCCAGACGAGTCGCCGCACTTTCATACGCCATGGGCAACCCACTACTACATTCATCCTGGCCAGCATGTGTATAAGGTCCCTGACAATGTACCTGACCATGCTGCGTCTTCGGCCAACTGTGCTCTGTCGCAGGTGTTTTTCAGTCTTGACCGGGTCAATTTACAGTATGACGAGACCCTGGTCGTTCAAGGTGCCGGTGGTCTTGGACTGCACGCCATGGCCGTTGCGAAGGCGCGTGGCGCGCGCGTGATTGCCATTGATG
>CAZXFE010000066.1:0-16187 GCA_964639795.1 uncultured Enterobacteriaceae bacterium
GCTTGATCGTCTTGGCCTGAGGTATGCCCCGAGCTGGGCCAATTTTCTGCTAGTCAAAGTGGGCGCCGGGGTCTCCCAGCAACTCTTACCTCAGGGCATTATCGTTCGTCCCATGGAAGTCTATGGCTATCCGGGTTATGCCCGCGTTAGTGTCGGTTTGCCCGAGGAAAACGAGCGCTTTATCACCGCCATGAAGAAGCTCCAGCAGTAGAGGCGACGTACGCCTTGTCATTATACGATACAGCTATGGGATTCCTATTTAAGCGTCTTCTCATTGTCGGCGTTGGCCTGATTGGCGGCTCGCTGGGACTTGCGGCCAAAGCGCGCGGGCTGGTTGAGCAGGTCGTTGGTTTTGGTCGCACTGAGGCTAATCTCAAGATCGCCCTCGAACGAGGCAGCATTGACACCTATACTTTTGATCCGGCTGAGGCGGCCCAGGGGACGGATGTGATGCTTCTCGCGGTCCCGGTTGAGGCGACCGGGCCGGTCATGCAACAGTTTTTGCCGTATCTGCCGTCAGGCTGTATTGTCACGGACGCCGGGAGTGTCAAAGCACCGATTATAGAAACCCTGGAGGCCCTCTTACCCCCGTCTCTGCCGTGTGTTGCCGCACATCCTATTGCGGGAACCGAGAACGCTGGGGCAGCCGCTGCTTTTGAGACCCTCTTTGACGGTAGTATGTGTGTCTTGACCCCCACTAGCGAGACCGACCGCACTGCGCTTGCCCGGGTGCGGGCTCTATGGGAAGGCGTTGGCATGCAGGTCGAAGAGATGGATGCCGAAGTCCATGACCGGGTGTTAGCCCAGATCAGCCACCTCCCGCACCTGATCGCCTTTAGTGTCATGAATGGACTCCTCCAATCTTCGATTGAAAAGGTTGATCCCTTGGCTTATGCGGGAAGCGCTTTTGCCGATCTCACTCGTGTCGCCGCAAGTCCGATCGAAATGTGGCGTGATATTTGCCTTGCAAACCGGGAGGCGTTGTTAGCTGCTATTACTAGTTTTGAGGCTGCTTTAGCCCGAATAAAGACTGCGGTGGCTGAGGGAGATGGTGGCACGCTGTCCGCTGACATTGAGCGGGCACGCCAAGAACGTCAACGGCTGACCCGTTTGCGAGAGGGGAAATGAGCGGGGCCGTCACAATTGCTCCCGCCCAGCATGGCGTACAGAGTGAGATCCGCATGCCTGGCGATAAATCGATCAGTCACCGCGCTGTCATGTTTGCCGCACTGGCTAAGGGAGAAAGCTGTATCCAAAATTGTTCACCCGGCCAGGACAATCTGAGTACCATCGAAGCGTTTCAGTCCCTGGGGGTCAATATGTTACGGCAGGAAACTACGATGGTGGTCAACGGTCGTGGTTGGGAGGGATTACAGGCGCCCGCTCAGGCTATCCAGTGCGGCAATTCCGGAACCACCATGCGCCTCCTCTCCGGGATACTCGCAGGGTGTCCTTTTGTATCTCGCCTGGACGGGGACGCATCGCTTCGCCGGCGGCCAATGGGGCGGGTGACTGATCCATTGCGGCTGATGGGCGCCTCGATTGAGAGCGAAGGGGAAGAGCACCGTGCACCGCTGCGTATTACTGGGCAAAGCGGGACACTGAAGGCCATCTCGTATCAGAGTCCGGTTGCGAGTGCGCAAGTGAAATCGGCGATTCTTTTGGCCGGCCTGCGAGCCAACGGGCAGACAACGATCATCGAGCCCCAACGTTCTCGTGACCATACAGAGCGACTCTTGCCTGCCTTTGGCGGGCGGCTTCACGTGCAGGAGCGGACGGTGACCATCGAGGGCGGAACTCTTCTACACGCCCAGGACGTTCGCGTACCGGGAGATTTCTCTTCCGCCGCGTTTTTTGTGGGCGCTGCGCTGCTTCTCCCAAACTCTGAGTTATGCGTGCGCGATGTTGGGCTGAATCCCACGCGGACAGGAGCATTGGAAATATTTCGGGCTATGGGTGGTTGGATTGAGACCCATAACGAGCGAGAGGTGTGTGGTGAGCCTGTTGGTGACATTGTGATTCGTACCAGCGCTCTCTACGGGGCGGAAATAGACGCCGCGCTTGTTGTCCGAGCCATTGATGAATTTCCGATCATCGCAATTGCGATGGCTTTTGCGCAAGGGACCTCAGCCATTCGTGGTGCCCAAGAGCTACGAGTCAAAGAAAGTGACCGGCTGCACGTTTTGGCAACGGCGCTTGGGGCACTTGGTGTTGAGGTTAAAGAGCTGCCGGACGGGTTGGTGATTCAAGGAAAAGAGCGCGTCCGAGGTGGAACGGTGCAAAGCCAGGGAGATCACCGCATCGCTATGGCTTTGGCCGTTGCTGGGCTTGCCTCAGCTGAGGGCGTCGTCATCCAAGAGGCGGAGTGTGTTGATATTTCTTTTCCTAGCTTTTACCACATGATCCAGGATTTGACGGGTGGGAGCCTGGCGGGTGTGAATCTGGGAGAGTTATGAAAAAAGGATTCATTATTGCCATTGACGGCCCAGCTGGAGCAGGCAAAAGCACGGTGAGCCGTCTCCTGGCTGAGCGCTTGGGCTATCGCTACATTGATACCGGTGCGTTGTACCGTGCCGTGGGGCTGTTTGCTTGGGAACAGGAGCTGGATCCGGATAATGGCGAGCAGCTTGCAACAGTGTGCGACACACTGGGTCTTCGTTTTGTATCGGAGCCGCAGGGTATGCGGTTATATGCCGGAGAGCGTGATATTACGCTTGCTATTCGCCACCCGGATATGAGTCAAATGGCTTCTAAAGTGTCGGCCCAGCCACGTGTTCGTCAGGCGCTGCTCGGCCTCCAACGTCGGCTGGGAGAGACAGGAGAAGCCGTGCTTGAGGGACGAGATATTGGTACTGTCGTATTTCCTGATGCAGACATAAAAATATACTTGGAGGCTACACCCGAAGAGCGCGGACGGCGCAGGTATGCCGAGCTGCAGCAGCAGAAAGAGACCAATGTTTCTCTGGCAGCGACGATACAAGAGATGGCGGAACGCGATCAACGTGATAGTGAACGCGCCTACGCTCCACTGCGGCCGGCTGACGGTGCCGTCCGCATGGATACGACCACACTGGCGCTGCCTGAAGTAGTTGACAGGATGGTCGAATTAGTGAATGCCCATGCAAGTATTGAAGGTAGAAAGGAAAAGCCTGTTCTGTAGCTCTTGCAACCTGATCGAGAGGAGAGTATGGAAAGGCAAGATAAGAGAGCTTCGTAGGGAGTAAACCATAACATGGAACAAAACAAAGCCGAAGTAATAACACCACTGGACAGTGAGGCCAGCTCAGAGGAGCAAGTTCAGTCTAGTAGCACTGACAGCGAAATGCAGTCTTCAGGCGAGAGCCTGCCTGCAGCTGAAACTCAGCCGAGTAGTCCAGTCGGAGAAGACTTCGGCCAGATGTTTGAAGAGAGCATGCGCTCAGTTCAGCCCGGTGGGATCGTCAGTGGGCGTGTGGTTAGCATTGGATCTGAATTTGTCACGATCGATATTGGATATAAATCTGAAGGACACATCCCTCTTGCGGAATTTCGCCAGCGTGACGGACAATTACTGGTCAACGAAGGGGACGACATTGAGGTCTATTTTGACTCGGCCGACTCTGACCAAGAGGGTGAGGGTATCGTTTTATCGCGAGCAAAAGCCGAACAATTCCGCGTGTGGCGGGATATTGAAGATGCCTTCAACAATCAAACTCCTGTCTCAGGCTCCATTGTCGGGAAAGTAAAGGGCGGACTCCGGGTTGATATTGGAGTGTCGGCGTTCTTGCCGGGCTCGCATGTCGACATTCGCCCGGTTCGGGATCTTGACCGATTTTTGGGGCAAACCGGGAAGTTTGCGGTACTGAAGTTCAACCGCGCGCGCTCGAATGTTGTGGTGTCGCGACGCGCAGTTTTAGAGCAAGAACGGACCACGTTGCGTGACGAAACCCTGAAAGTCTTGGAGGAGGGGATTATCCTCGAAGGAATAGTGAAGAATATTACCGATTATGGAGCCTTTGTTGATCTGGGGGGAATAGACGGCCTCTTGCATATTACTGATATGTCGTGGGGGCGAATCGGTCATCCCTCCGAGATGATCAAGGCAGGTGAGACGATCAAAGTCGTTGTCCTGAAGTTCGATGCAGAACGGGAACGTGTCTCGCTTGGCTTAAAACAGCTCGTGGCTGATCCGTGGAGTTCTGTCACTGAGCGCTATCTGCCCGGCAGCCACGTGACCGGCAAAGTTATGAGTCTTGCCGATTACGGTGCCTTCATTGAGCTGGAACAGGGCGTCGAGGGGCTGTTACATGTATCGGAGATGTCGTGGACCAAGCGGATTTCGCATCCTTCAAAAATGCTGTCAGTCGAGGATGAGCCCGAAGTCGTCATCCTTGACCTTGATCTGGCCAATCGACGGATCTCTCTGGGCCTTAAGCAAGTCTCGCCGAATCCATGGGAGACCGTGCGGGCCACGCATCCGGTTGGCAGTCGCATTCACGGCAAGGTGAAAAGCATTACTGATTTCGGGGTTTTTGTTGAGGTCGAAGACGGGATAGACGGCCTCGCCCACATCTCTGATTTGCACTGGACCAAGAAAATTAAGCATCCTTCGGAACTGTTCAATAAGGGGGATGAGGTTGAGGCGGTGGTCCTCGGCATTGATATCGACAACGAGCGCATCTCGCTCGGGGTCAAACAATCGAAGACTGATCCGTGGGTCACGCTCCAACAGGAACATCCCGTTGGCAGCCGGGTCCAGGGAAAAGTGACCAGTGTGACCGATTTCGGTGTCTTTGTGGAGCTTGCGGAAGGGATTGAGGGGCTCGTGCATATCTCTCAGCTTTCGACTGAGCGCGTAGAAAAGCCCTCAGCCATTTTTCAAGTCGGTGCTGAGGTCGAGGCGGAAGTGATACATATCGACCCCCGCGAACACAAAATGGGTCTGAGTGTGAAGGCCTTACGGCGGAGTGAGGAGCGGGCAGATATGGAGGCCTACCTGCAGCGTGAGCGGGACGATTCCCGTTTCTCCTTTGAAGACATTCTGGGAGACGAGCTGCGCCTTGATCGCGATGAAGGAGAGGGTGATCAACAGAAATCATAAGCGAAATCTTATCCTGAGGGGGAGGATGGAAGCGTGACAAAGAGAGATTTAATTGAGGAGGTCGCCCAACACTACCCGCGTTTTTCGCGGCGGGATGCCGAGGTTATGGTGAACGCGGTCTTCGACAGCATGACTGAGGCTCTGGCCAAATCCGAGCGAATTGAAATCCGCGGCTTCGGCAGCTTTATCGTGAAACACCGTCCTGCACGTGAAGGGCGAAACCCACGTACGGGAGCAGTCGTTGCGGTTGCGGCGAAGAGGGTACCTCTTTTCAAGGTGGGAAAAGAGCTACGCCTGCGTGTCGATGGTCAGTCCACTGAAGCAGCCGGACTGGAGACCGAGCAAGAGGCTGGTTCGGGAGGGTCCGGCGGATTAAATTGAGGCGCTTGTGGTGGCTAAGCGGGGCTTCAAAAAAGAAGAATGGTGTGTCCTGCGGGAGGGCATACATCGATTTCTGGGGACAACGCGAGGTTGTCCTCCCTTCTGTTTAAATACGGCTGGTACCCTTTTCTGTGGGAAGCGAACCCTGGGCATATACAGTGGATTTGCTCAGGGTTTGCGAAATATTTCCTTCCGTCTGAATACAGCCGTTCCCACGGTATCACAGCGCGCTGTGGCGGTGTGTACCGGCCAAGCCTATGTTCGACGGGTGAATCGACAATACAATGTACCGGCCGTGCCGACATGGCTATGCCGATCAGCGGAGTGAAGCGGTAGCGTGTCTCGTCAGAGACGCGTCGATGCCGGGCACGCTGTTCAGTTAGTGGAATATTTTGAATAAAGGTAGGCGATACAGTGCAACAGACGATCCCAACTGAGACCCTCCGCCATGAAGCGCAGACTGTTGGAGACCTGAAGAAAACGAACTACCAGGTCCTTCCGATCCGTGAAGAAATGCGGGTAAATTTGATACGCATGTTCTCTTCTGGGGAACGGCTTTTACCCGGCATTATCGGCTTCGACGACACAGTTATTCCAGAGATAGAAAATGCCGTTCTGGCCGGACACCATATTGTCTTTCTTGGTGAGCGCGGCCAGGCTAAATCGCGTATTATTCGTGGTTTAACCGCATTGTTGGATGACTATGTACCAACGATCCGGGACGCCGAGATTGCGGAGAACCCGTTGGCTCCCATTTCCCCTCAGGCTTGCCGATTGGCCCGGGAACGCGGTGATGCGTTGGAAATACGCTGGCTCTCGCGCGATGAACGCTATGCAGAGAAATTGGCGACCCCGGATGTCTCGATTGCAGATCTCATTGGCGAGGTTGACCCAATCAAGGTAGCCGAAGGACGATATCTGGCGGATGAAGAGACCATACACTATGGTCTGATCCCCCGTACGAATCGGGGAATCTTTGCTGTCAATGAATTGCCTGACTTGACGGAGAAGGTACAAGTTGGGCTCTTCAATCTTATGGAAGAAAAAGATTTCCAGGTCAAAGGATTTAAGGTCCGTTTGCCCCTCGATGTGATCATTGTAGCCAGCGCAAATCCCGAGGATTATACCAGTCGCGGACGTATTATTACCCCGCTCAAGGATCGCTTCGACGTCCAGATTCGGACCCACTATCCACGCTCTATTGAAGAGGAGATCTCGATTATGGAGCAGGAGGCAGCGCAGTTTTCTCATGATGGCCTTAAATTCCACATGCCCCCGTTTATAAAGGAAATCTGCGCACAGTTGACCATGGAAGCCCGTAACTCGAGTGAAATTAACCAGGCATCCGGCGTGAGCGTACGGATGACAATTAATAATTTTGAGAGCGTCACTAGCAATGCGGAGAAGCGGGCCATCCGGCTCGGCGAGCAGAAGGTGGTCCCCCGTATTAGTGACCTCCATGCCCTGTATCCTTCAACGGCGGGCAAAATAGAGTTGGAATATATGGGCGAAGAGCAGAAGGCTGAGGACCTCATTGAGCGTCTGGTGAACGGTGCCGTCCAAAAGGTTTTTGACAAATATTTGAAGGTAGAAAATTTACAGCCTATCGTTGAGTATTTTGCGAATGGTGGCGGGGTCGAGGTGTCTGATATGATGCCGTCGCAGGAGTATCTTGAAGGAATGCAGCATATTGAGGGGCTGCGGGAAAGCCTGACGAAGTTAGGCGTTGACGATCACCCTAGTTTTCTCTCCTCGGCAACCGAATTTATTCTCGAGGGACTCCACCTGCATCAAAAGCTGAACAAAGAGCAGGCGGGGGGAGGGCAAACCTACCGCGCCTAGCCCACTCTTGTTGATCCCTATGGTCACAATTCGTTATACCGAATGGGATGGCAGCCAACGCGTCCGGCTGGCAGCGGACCGTATGTTCGAAGAACTGGCCAAGCACCTCTCATCGACCGATGATATGCAGCAGGCCCTTGAGCAGCTCATGCGGCAGGGCTTGGGGGATGAAGACAACAGGCTCAAGGGTCTAGACGACCTCGTCCGAGACCTCCGCGAAGAGATGCGCAAGCGCTATCGTGAGGCCAATATGCGCTCCTCGCTTGACGAGATGCAGGAGCGCCTTGAGGCCATTCTCAATCGAGAGCAAGACGCGCTTGCGCAGCGGCCCGAACTCGAAGAAAAGGAGCGCTTTCTCCAGCAGTTGCCTCAGCGTCTGGGCGATAAAATGGAGAAGCTGTTGACCTACCCCTTCGAAGACGAGGCGGCCCAGGCTGCATTTGATGAGCTGATGCAGGAGTTTGACAACATTCGGTCTCTTGAGAATTTTCAGGGTCGGTTCAACGATCTTTTTAACGGCCCACGTCCTCTGAGTTATCAGGAGGCCTTAGAGCTGATGGAGGAGATGCAACAACTCCAAGAGATGGAACAAAACCTCCTGTCCGGGCACCCGGATAAGATAGACCCCGCCCAGCTCCAGGAGTTGATGGGC
The DNA here is from genome assembly GCA_964639795.1 of uncultured Enterobacteriaceae bacterium. Taxonomy (GTDB): domain Bacteria; phylum Desulfobacterota; class Binatia; order Bin18; family Bin18; genus Bin18. The sequence continues at coordinate 7,956 of CAZXFE010000066.1, forward strand.
CAGGCTGCAAATCAGGATTTTCAGAATCTTCAGCAGATGCAGTCCCTCTTGGAAGAAGCCGGGTTTCTCATCCCGAGAGAAGGGCGCATGCAGTTGTCGCCCAAGGGTATACGTCGTATTGGCCAGCTCGCATTGCAGGATATTTATACGAACCTGCTCCGTGACCGGACGGGATCGCATGCTGCAGACCACCGTGGTGTTGCAGAGATTAAAATTGACGAAACGCGACCCTATCAATATGGCGACCCGATGCATCTTGATTTGGTCGGGACTCTGAAGAAGTCCGTGCTGCGTGGCCCTGGGGTACCGCTGTCAGTACAGCCGGACGACTTCACGATATTTGATACGGACCACGCAACGACGACGTCGACCGTCCTCTTGCTAGATATGAGTTGGTCGATGAGCTGGGAGGGCCGATTCGCTGCGGCAAAGAAAGTCGCTCTGGCGCTTGAGAGCCTCATTCGGACGCGCTATCCACGCGACTATTTCACCATCGTGGGCTTTTACACGCGTGCAGTGGAACTCAAGATCAAAGACTTGCCTGAGGCGAGTTGGAATATGGGTGACCCGTTCACCAATCTACAGGACGGCCTCCGACTGGCCGGGGAACTCCTGCATCGCCATCCCAGCAATAACCAACAGCTTATCGTTGTCACCGACGGGCAGCCGACCGCTTATTTTTCGCGTGGCCGGCTCTACTGTGAGTGGCCGCTCTCTTTTGGTGGGATCAGTATGCGGGCTGCGCAAGAAACACTGCGAGAGGTCGAAAAAGTGACCAAGCGCGGGGTGACTATCAACACCTTTATGTTGGACGATAGTCCTAGTCTGCGGTCATTTGTGGACAAGATGACTAAGCTGAATCGTGGCCGCGCCTTTTACACCCGTCCGGATAATCTTGGGGAATATATGCTCGTCGACTACGTTGCCAAGCAAAAGAAAAAGATCTAAGAAGCTGTTGTCAAACCTGCTGCGTCTTATCCTGCATAACCTCAGCTAAGGCCCGTTGTTCCTCGTGTTGCATGTCGGCAAAAACAGTCGCTTCCACCGCTCGATAGCGCTGCAGCACTTCCGTCACTTTTCCTTGGCCCTCTTTTGCTCCCAGCTCGGAGAGCTTTTCGGTAATCCAGGCCAGGTGGGCTTCCTCGTCCACTCGCATTTCGTTAAGAATATCCAGTGTTTCCGGAGCTACATCCGACCGGGTGGTATGTTCTTCGTAGCGTTTGCGGGCCCGCTCTTCGACCACACACGTGAGTGCCAATAGCTCAAGGAGATTTGCGGGGAGACCGGCTTTACGTCGCAGTTGCCGATGATATCCAGTGTCTATCCGCATCGGTTGTCCACCGAGCGCACAAATACGCTCGGTCCAGAGCCAGGCATGATTGGTCGCATCGGCCAAATGACGTGCCAACTTTTCCTGAATGTTCTGGTTTTCCGCCTTATTTATTAGGCGGAAAACCAAGTCAGCGCCGCGGAGTTCCGCATCGCGATAGTAATTGAATAGCAAAATCGTATAGGCTTTTTTTTTCATGCCTTTTCCTTCTGGGTGGCTCCGCATCAGCTATCAGTGCGGTGACAATCAGACAAGGGCAAGGAGAAAAACCAGGGAGCGTCGGTGACTAGCGCAAGCAGTCAGTGCTGGAGACGGTCCAGACACGCTGGCAGATCTGTCAAACTCATAATTTCAAAGTCAGGCTGTGAAAAATTGTTCGAGACGTCTTGTACAGGATCTTGTAGGTGGTCTTGCGCATGATGTTGTGTTTGGTCTTGTCTCCGTTGGTCCTTACGATTGAGCCATACAGTATGGATTCCACTTTTTTGGGCACCCGCAACGTCGTGCCAAAGGGAATCTCCGATGTGGACGGCCTCTTCCGGGCGGCAGACGGCCGCCTGGAGTGCAGCGGTAAAAATTAGGGCGGAGGGCTTGCCCTGAGCGAACTCACCGCCCACAAAAATATTTTGGAAAAATGAGCCGATACCTGCTGTTTGGACTTTTGCTCGTTGCATACTTGGCGCACCGTTAGTGAGCAGACTGAGGTGAAAGGTCTGTCCTAATTCAGCCAGGAGCGGCAGGACGTCAGCATACAGTTTGCAGTTTTGTAATCGGAGCTGCCAGTAGGTGTTGGCAGCTGCGTGTTCTACTGCTGTGTCGTGATAGCCAAAATGCTCCAGCGTGTGTTTCCAGAGAGCGGTCAGCATAGCCTCAGGTGAGGCGAGGGGGCGTAAGTAACGATCATAATCACTCCATGCCCGATCAGAGATCTTGCGGTAGGTTGATTCAAGCGCAGTTGTATCGATCTCGGGCCAACGGTCACCGACAACCGCACTGGCACGGTCAAGGGCCTGATCGATCGTTGCTCCATCGTCAGAAAGTGTTCCGTCAAAGTCAAAAAAGACTGCTTTTAGCATGGGGACGGGACCCACTCTTACACCTTGACCAAAGTACCTTGCTGCTCCTGTGCGGATTCTTGTTGATCATGCTCTTCCTGCGTTCGATGCGCAACCGCGTTTCCTCATGGGCGGTGCATAGAACGGTTACGCCAATGGCCCCACTGGAAATCGGCTCTTGTAAGCGTGTGTAGCATGTCGTGGGGCTCTCCTTTGGGTCCGCTCACCCAAACGTCACCTCGCCAACCCAGAGTTGTTAGCCTGGGCGTTCCTGTCCGTCCGGCCCCATGAATGCGCAAGGGATAAAAGTTGGACCATTTGATGTTTTGGTCTTTTGCTGTTGCGTGATATGCGGTTGTGTCTCTGTTGGGGGACGCTTTACCCTAGCAAAGACTTTCGGATGAGTCCTGCGGGCCATTGTCACTTTCTGCTGTTGCATAAACTCAGTTCGTTTTTCTGAACAAAACTTTCTGTCAGTCAAGAGATAGAGCCTAGAGCTTGCCAGACTGGTGCGGTCGTGAGGCTCTGAGCATCTCAGCAGTGATTAGGCAACGATGCTGAGGAAAGCCAGCAGGGCCGAAGATAAAAATTGAGAATTTTGCTGTGTATAGGCAGCCGGAGCAAAAGACGCCTTTTGCGGAGAATCAACAGTGTTTTCATTCGGTTGGGTCGAAGTCGGTCCGGTGGAGGAAACTTGGGCTGAGCCAGCATTCTACGCTTGGCGAGTTTCTGCCGTTATCTCGATTACCTTGACCCTGGTCCTGAGAGGCATTTTCTCCAGTTTGCTCAGTTTGATTTTGTGCAGTTGGGGAGGCGGTGCTAGTCTTGGGGCCGGCCGCAAGTGCGTGTGCTTCAGGGCTCAGGGTGACGCGAGTGGAGCTCTCAACTTCTTGTGTTTCCGGCAAATCTGACCTTGAAGAGGAAAAGTTTTCAGGCTGCTGGCGGCAAAATGGGCAGTCGCCAAGAACGTGTGTACGGTCAAATCCAATAGGGCTATTCTGAGCAGAAGAGCTATACCCGTCATACCGGGGTGGCCCACTAGAAGCAGAATGAAATGTCACCGTGTTCGACATGTCATAAGAGAAATCGGCAACAGGAGAATGAGCTGTATATGAAAATAACTGCTTTTCCATTTTTCCTCCCTTGACATAAGGCCGAATGCCGGGAGAATAGGCCAACCCATTTGTAGGAGGGGACTATGGATTTTGGTTGACAGGATCGCGTCGCAATTATTACGGGAGCGAGTTACGGCATTGGCCGAGCAATTGCTGCGAGTCTCAGCAAAGAAGGAGCAAAGGTTGCGATCTATGCCCGCAACAAGGAACAGCTGGACCATGCGGCACAAGCGTTCGGATCGGATGTACTGGCCGTGCAGGCGGATATGACGCAACTGGCGGACATCGAGAAACTCTTTGCCCAAACCGTAGAGAGGTATGGGCGGCTCGATATCCTAGTGAATAACGCTGGCGGTATGCATCTGAGCCAGTTGCTCGACCTACCGGATGCGGCGTGGCAAGAGAATATTGACGTGAACCTCTTTAGCGTACTGCGGTGCTCGCGGCTGGCCCTGCCCCATATGAGGCAGCAGAAATGGGGACGGATAATCAATATTTCTTCGATCTTTGGTAAGCAGCCGGGCGGTGGCATGATTGATTATAATGCGACCAAGGCTGCGGTGATTAGTCTCACCAAAACACTGGTCGATGAGTTGGCTAAGGACAACGTTCTGGTCAACGCCGTATGCCCGGGTCCGGTTCGGACTCCGTTGTGGGAAAACGCGGCAAAGATGATTAACCCCGAAGACCCTGATGGGATGATAGAAGGATTTGCTCAGGCCAATATCCCGTTGGGTCGTTTTGGTCGCCCTGAAGAAATCGCCAGCTTGGTAACGTTCCTGGCCTCAGAGCGGGCGAGTTTTATCACCGGATCTGCCTACGACGTCGATGGTGGTATGGTAAAATACATGGTGTAGGGAGGAAGAGATTTTGCAGAACGGTACGCCTCGGCGTGATGATATTCGAAACGTTGCTATCATTGCGCATGTTGATCACGGTAAAACAACGTTAATCGATGCGCTACTCAAACAAAGCGGGACTTTTCAAGAACACGAAAAGATTGTTGATCGAGTGATGGACTCGTTCGCTCTCGAACGGGAACGAGGCATCACGATTTTGGCCAAGAACGCTTCACTCTCGTACGGTGAGGTGAAGATTAATTTTGTGGATACCCCCGGCCATGCTGACTTTGGCGGAGAGGTGGAACGCTCCTTGGCCATGGTCGATGGGGTTATGCTGTTGGTCGACTCCTCAGAAGGTCCGCTGCCGCAAACGCGCTTCGTGCTCAAAAAGGCGCTCGAAGCAGGGCTGCCGGCGATCGTGTGTATTAATAAAATCGACCGGCAGGACGCCCGTATCAGCGAAGTCCTGAATGAGATTTACGATCTGTTTATTGATCTCGACGCATCAGACCAGCAGCTTGAGTTTCCTGTCGTGTATACCAATGCACGTGCGGGTATTGCCAAACGCAGCCTAGATGAAGAGTCTGCGGACCTGCAGCCGCTATTTGACCTCATTATCACTGCCCTTCCTGGTCCGCCCTATGCTGTGGATGGTCCAGTCCAGTTCCACGTCAACAATCTCGACTACAACAACTATGTTGGGCGTATCGCTATAGGCCGGATTATCCAGGGCGAACTCCAAACGGCGGAATCGTATACACTGTGCCGCGACGATGGCTCTCAGCAGCCGTGCAAGATCGCGCAGTTGTACAGCTGGCAAGGGCTCAAACGACACGAGATCGACGTCGCCCAGGCGGGAGATATCGTCGCTGTGGCTGGCATTGAAGAAATTCAAATTGGGGAGACTATCTCGGATAATGAGAATCCGACTCCTTTGCCTATGATTCAGATCGATGAACCGACCATCGCCATGCTCTTTGGCGTCAACACAGCTCCGTGGGCCGGACGAGAAGGGCAATATGTGACGTCGCGGAGGATCTGGGAGCGACTCCTAGCCGAAGTGAATAAGAATGTGAGCTTGCGCGTAGAAGAGACGGATTCATCGGATACCTTTCGCGTCATGGGTAGGGGTGAGCTCCAGCTCTCCATTGTGATTGAGACCATGCGACGGGAAGGGTATGAGTTGCAGGTTGCCAAGCCTACAGTTATTGCCAAAGAGATCGACGGTCAAATGCAGGAGCCGCTGGAACTGCTGTTGATCGATGTCCAAGAAGACTACATTGGAGTCGTGTCTCAGCTCCTAGCAAAGCGCCGTGGCGTGATGACAAGAATGGACCCGCCGGAGTCGGGCCGAGTGCAACTGGAATTTTCTGTCCCTTCGCGCGGTCTGATAGGCTTTCGGTCGCACTTTCTGACTGAGACGCGCGGTACGGGAATTATGAATGCTCTATTCAACGGTTACGCCCCATGGCAAGGTGCAATCCCGAGCCGGATCAACGGGGCTTTGGTAGCGGACCGTGAAGGCCCGGCAACGCCGTACTCGCTTTTTCATTTGCAGGACCGCGGGGTATTTTTCATTCCGGCTGGAACGCGTGTATACGAAGGCATGGTCATAGGAGAGAACTCCCGTGGCACGGATTTGGATGTGAATGTGTGCCGAGAGAAGAAATTGACCAACGTCCGAGCTTCTGGTCGGGATGAGGCCGTCCGTCTGACCCCATACACGGAAATGGATTTGGAAGACGGCCTTGAATGGGTTGCAGACGACGAGTTGGTCGAAGTCACCCCTGTTTCGATTCGCCTCCGAAAGAAGATCTTGGCGCAGAATCTGCGGCCAAAGCATCGGCAGGATGGGCCGATCTCCGTAGCCGGAGGGTAGCCGCTTATTTTGCAATGATTGGACTGATTCGACTGCCAGGGAGAATGATATGGCCCTTCCCGATGATCTGACGGAACTTCTTTCTCCTGGTCGGGTTTCGAACCATCAGGCCGCCCTTGAGTTTGCTGCACACGATGAATCAGCTTGTCCGCCCTCTTTGCCTGATATTGTGGTCTGGCCGCTGACGACAGAAGAGGTCGGTCGGGTCGTTCGTTACGCCTGTGAAAAAAATATCGCGCTCACCGCACGTGGGGCAGGATCCAGTTTAGAAGGCAATCCTATTCCGGTTCGAGGCGGAATCGTGCTGGATCTGTCTCGGATGGATCGGATCCTGAGCGTGCATGTCGAGGACCTCCAGGTCACCGTTCAGCCGGGCAGTGTGTACAATGATTTGAACGAACAACTAAAATCTCACGGCTTGTTTTTCCCGCCGTCGCCGGGCGGCAGTGCCGACGTTGCCACCATTGGCGGCATGGTGGCGAATAATGCGAGTGGCATTTATTCAGTCAAATATGGTGGGACACGCGATCACGTCAAAGCCGCTACGGTTGTGACTGGTACAGGAGAAATTCTGCACCTCGGCACGCGCAGCCGAAAAACGTCCTCCGGCTATCATCTGCTAGGTCTGGTTGTAGGGTCCGAAGGCACCCTGGCTATCGCGACCGAACTTACTCTGTCCCTGATCGGCCTGCCGCAAGGACACAGACAAGGCGCCTTCACGTTTGCGTCCGAAAAGGATGCGGTAACGGCTATCGCGACCATGATGCGCTATGGCGTAGACCTTGCCGCCGTGGAGTTTCTCGATCGGCGCTGCATAGCAGCCCTCAATCGTTTTCAGGACTTTGCATTAGAAGAGCAATCGTCTTTATTCATTGAGGTGCATGGCACCGGAATTTCTGTGGAGGAGGTATTTCAGGTCGCCAAAACGTTGTGTGAAGAAAATCGAGGAACGCTGATTGTGCTTCCCGGCAAACAAAGCGCCTGGGACATTCGCCATTTCACAACTCGTGCGATTCAAGCCCTCAATCCACGCGCCAAAACAATTCGGACCGACATGGGCTTTCCCATCTCTCGCCTGCCCGACGTGATCGAGGAAAGCTACGCCATAGCGGAACGACATGACGTCGTCCTACACACCTTTGGGCACGCGGGTCTCGGCATCCTACATGCATTGTTGCGCGAAGACCCTGCTGATACACAACGCTGGAAAACTGCTCATCTGGCCAAAGATGAGATGGTTGCCTTTGTCCTTTCCATTGGCGGCACGGCCTCCGGCGAACATGGCATTGGCCTGGGCAGCCAGAAATACGTCGAACAAGAACATGGTCCTGCGCTGGAATTGATGAAGGGTGTGAAACAGCTCTTTGATCCCCGGGGTATTTTGAATCCAGGTAAGATCTGGATGAGCGACTGAAGCGTCAAATCGTCGCTGGACAACGACAGAAGGTGGCCGGAAATCAGAACTTGGAGTAGCCTCAATTGTGTCCGCGACGATGACCTCGAACTGCCGTAGGACTTCCTTGCCTATAATCAAACGGCGGTCTCGGATGCGAACTCGGTTCCAGCGGGGCTCGCTTCATCCCATTCAACAAAAGCTGGGGTATGGGCCCAGCTTTGCGTCCTGGGGAGACAACACCGCTATGAAGTTGCAGAACCTATAAGCAAAGCGTTTGTTTTGGATCCCGTTTTCATAGGTTCGGTATTGTTACGCCCGAGATTCTTCATCACGTCCGGCCGCCTCGGCCGGTTCGTTTTTACGTTGAATTTTACTGCAAAGGGTTGACGCGCCGCCTGCTGGCTGGGCATTCTTTTTTTCCCTCTCCTTTGCCATATATAGCTACTGCCGCGTTCCTGTCGTAAATAATACAACTTATTGAAAATATTAGACTTTCGCCGTAGGGAATCAAATTTTGCTCTCCAAAGAGAACGGAGGGTAAGAATAAATAAGAGGGGTTTTACCGATTTCCTTGTTTTTGATTCTGAAACAGCGGAATTTAGTTGGACCGACGCA
>CAZXFE010000067.1:0-16126 GCA_964639795.1 uncultured Enterobacteriaceae bacterium
GTGTCCTTACAAACTTTCTACCATTTACCGGGAGTAGAGGAGCAAGTCAGCTTGCTCATTCATACGCATACACGGGAAGATACGCTCCAGTTGTACGGCTTCCTCGAAGAAAAGGAAAAGTCTTATTTTTTACTGCTGCGCGGTGTGAGCGGAATCGGGCCCAAGCTGGCCTTAAATATTTTGTCAGGGATTCCCGTTGATGAACTTGAAGCTGCGCTGCACGCACGCGACGTGACGCGTTTGGTTGCGGCCCCCGGTGTTGGGAAGAAAACGGCTGAGCGTATGGTGGTCGAGCTTCAAGAGAAGGTCGGCGCGCCAGAAGATGCCAGTGGCGCCTCCTCCGGAACCCCAGATCCGGTTTCGACTGAGGCAGTATTTGCCCTTGTCAACCTTGGTTATCGTCAGGCCCAAGTCGAGAAGACCGTGCGCGAGATAGTGCGAAATGGGGAAACGGCTATTGCCGGTGTCATCCGAGAATCATTACGGAGGCTCAGCGCATGAGCCAGAAAGAAAAAGGCGGAAAATTGGAAAGCCCTCCGCGGGATTTGCTCGATCCGCAGCTGGAGGATGAGACTGTTTGGCCCGAAGAACGGCGGACTGAGGGATCGCTCCGACCACGCAGCCTTGAGGACTATATTGGACAGGAAGGGACGAAGCAGAATCTGTATATTGCGATTGAGGCGGCAAAGCAACGGGGTGACGTCTTGGATCATCTCTTGTTTTGCGGCCCACCTGGATTAGGTAAGACCTCGCTCGCCCATATCATTGCGCATGAGATGGATGTTGCCATCCGAGCAACGACTGGACCCGTGATTGAACGGACGGGGGATGTGGCCGCGATTCTGACGAATCTGGAAGAAGGCGACGTCCTCTTTATCGACGAAATCCATCGACTCAATCACGTGGTTGAGGAGTTTCTATATCCAGCGATGGAAGACTTCGAACTCGATCTCGTAGTCGGCCAAGGCCCATCGGCACGAACAGTGAAGTTGCCGCTTAAACATTTCACCTTAGTCGGCGCAACCACACGTGCGGGGTTGTTGACCTCGCCACTGCGTGACCGTTTTGGGGCAACATTTCGATTGGATTTTTACCAGGTGTCCGAGCTGGAACAAATCATTCGGCGATCGGCATCAATTCTTGAGGTCCAGACCGATGCCGGTGGGATTGCAGAAATCGCACGCCGCTCGCGTGGAACGCCTCGGATCGCCAATCGCTTATTGCGACGGGTGCGCGACTTCGCCCAGGTCAAAAATAAACCTATTGTGAGCCGAGAGGTCGCCCATGCGGCGCTGGCCTTGGTAGAAGTTGATCAGGCCGGCTTCGACAAGATGGACCTCGCGATTCTCCGAACGATTATCGAGAAATTTAATGGCGGGCCGGTCGGCGTAGAGACAATAGCGGCTGCGGTTGGGGAAGAGAAAAACACGATTGAGGACGTCTACGAGCCGTATCTTTTGCAGGAAGGATTTCTGCAACGGACGCCTCGGGGCCGTCTTGCGACGCTGAGAGCGTACCAGCATCTGCAGATTCCTTATCCGGATAGAAATGGCGGAGAAGCCGAAAAAGAGCCTCGGGACTTGGTCTAGACGAGGTGTTGTATATGGAAACCCTAGTTCACCAACCAGAATCACCACAATCGGATGAACACAAACGTCGCCAACGCTGGGAGGGCGTTGTAATCCTCGCCGCAGGGCTCGGCGTCTTTTTGTTTGCCTTTCTGCAGAGTCGTGCCCCCCAACTGAGCGATAATTCCAGCCTCGTCAGTAACATCACCTTCGTTCTTCTCATCAATCTCAACATCATTCTCTTAGTCCTGCTCGTTTTTCTCGTTGGACGGAATCTGATCAAGCTGTTCTACGAGCGCCGTAGAAAACTACCTGGTGCGTTTCTGCGTTCCCGTCTTGTCCTTGCTTTCCTGGCGATCTCGCTTTTCCCAGCGGTCTTACTGTTTTTTATCGGCGTAGGCTTTATGACCAAATCTATTGAGGGTTGGTTTGCCCTACGTGTTGAGAATTCACTGAGCGGAGCGCTTGAGATGGTAGACGGTGTCTACGCCCGCCTTGCGGATGAGGCTCTCGTTCACGCGCGCGCAATATCTAAGACTATAACGACACATGACCTGCTTGAGCCGACTCAATACGAAGGCCTGCAAGCCCGGATGACGCTGGAGCAGCAAGGCCGCGGCTTGGCCCAGCTGGTGGTCTATTCTCCCCAGCTGACGCTCCTGGCCAACGCGCCCGAGACCAGTGGAGCGCCGACAGCCCCACAACTCAACGATGCACTCTTGGAACGGATTCTGTCCGAGACCGAAGAGGTCCGTCAAATCGTGCCCATGGAACAGGCCGAACTGGTCTATGGTGGGGTGCCTATTGTCGTCGGGGCACAACTTATTGGCGTTGTGGTGGTCGGCACCCAGGCGCCTGACGACATTGTGAAACAAGGACTGCAAGTCGTTGAGGCGCTGCGCGAATACCGGCAGTTGAAAATTCTTAAGCAGCCTATCAAAAACAACTATGTGATTACGATGTTTCTGGTTACCATGGTGGTCGTGTTTTCGGCGATTTGGGTCGGTCTGTATTTGGCGAAAGAGATTACCGTTCCTCTGCAGCAATTATCAGCAGCCACGCATGAGGTCGCCCAAGGCCACTGGGCACATCGTATAGAAGGCGAAGGGGAGGATGAAATTGGGACGCTGGTATCCGCCTTTAATCGGATGACGGTAGAGCTGGAACAGAGCCACCAAGAACTCGAAGCCCGGCGGCGCTATATGGAAATCTTGCTGGGTAATATCAACGCCGGTGTGGTCGCGTTTGACCGAGACGGACGGCTTTCTACGGTGAACCGTGCGGCAGAGCGCTTGCTTGGGCTGCGTGCTCCGGACGTCATCGCCCGTGATTATCGCGAGGTTTTTCCGGTAAATGATTTTCAAGAAGTGCAGCGTATCGTGAAGGAGCTTCTGCCCGTTCAGGAGCTGAAGGGAAAAGGACACAGTCAGGAACAGCAAGGCCAGCTCCGCTTGGACCGCGGCGGCCAGGTCTTTTCGCTCCTAGTCACAGGGACATCTTTGCCTGACGATCAAGACAATGCCCTTGGCGTGCTGTGCTTCTTCGAGGATGTGACCCAGATCGTCCAAGTCGAACGCATGGAAGCTTGGCGAGAAGTTGCCCGTCGGATCGCGCATGAAATTAAGAATCCGTTGACCCCGATTCAACTTGCCGCCCAGCGACTGCGCCGGCGTTTTGCGCCATATGTGACAGATGATGCAGGGGTATTTGACGAATGTATCCAGAGTATTGTCCAAGAAGTGGACGCCATTAAGAATTTGGTCAATGAGTTTTCGACCTTTGCCCGACTACCGGCCGGAGACCATACACCGCATGATTTGAATGCGCTCGCCCAGGAGTGCCTGGTTTTACTCTCTGAAGCCCATCGTGACTTGGATTTTGTATTTGCCCCGGACCGATTATTGCCGCCCCTGGAAATTGACCGCGAAGGTATGCGACGGGTCATCCGTAATCTATTAGACAATGCGGTGGCTGCCTGTCGTATCAGGGGGAATGGGGTATCAGATGGGATATCTGGGCGTATCGAAGTGACGACGCGGTATATACAGCCGGTGGGGATTGCGCGTATTGAGATCGCTGATGATGGCTCCGGCATTCCTGCCCAGATGAAAGAGCGATTATTTGAACCCTATTTTTCGACGAAAAAAGAGGGCACAGGACTGGGGTTGGCCATTGTAGCAGCGATTGTGGCTGATCATCAGGCGTTTATCCGCGTGCGAGATAATACACCTCGGGGCAGTCGATTTGTTATAGAAATGCCGGTACGTAGGAATGTCCGCGTGGCGAGTACGATGCCGGATACGCCCTTGTTTGGCGCGGATGAAGATGCAACCCGGGCAATATAAGGAGCCCATATGGAAGAGTCGATCTTGATCGTGGATGACGAAGAACACATCCGGACGACCTTGCGTGGGGTGTTGGGTGATGAAGGGTTTTGGACGCTGGAAGCGGACTCGGGCGAAGGCGTGTTGGATATGGTTGCCAAGCGGTGTCCGAGTTTGGTCATCCTCGATATATGGATGCCGCACGTTGATGGTATCGAGCTTCTTGAACAGCTTCAGGTCCAGGACCCTCAGTTGCCGGTCATAGTCATTTCTGGCCATGGGACGATTGAAACGGCAGTGCGCGCCACAAAACTTGGCGCCGCCGACTTTATTGAAAAGCCGTTCTCAGTCGAAGCATTGCTGCGCTCGGTCTATCGTGCACTCGGTCGGGACCCTGGAGAGCAGGCTTCCCAGCAGCTTGCAACAGCAGCAGCGCAGGCTGACCATGTCTCCGTCCGGGAACCTGGAAGAATTCCGGCTCGGACCATTGGGAAGAGTGTTGTAGGATATGGTCGCGGACTCCATTCCGGGGTGAGAACCGGGGTGATCTTGCATCCACTACCGCCGGGCAGCGGCATTGTCTTCGGAAATTTATCTTCTGACATCATCATTCCGGCAACCGTCGAGTATGTCCAATCGACCGGTTACGCTACCAGCTTATACCGGGATGGCACGGGGGTGAAAACGGTTGAGCATCTTCTGTCGGCTTTGCATGGCTACGGTATCACCAACCTGCTTATTAAAATGCAGGGAGAGGTCCCCATTCTGGATGGGTCGGCCTTAGAGTTTTGTCAATTACTCGATAGTGCTGGCATTGTTGAACAAGACGAAGAGGTTGAAGCGTTTATTGTGGATCGGGTGTATCAGGTGGGCGATGATGGTGCTGCTAAGTTCCTCCGTATTGAGCCCTCAGAACAGTTTGAAATATCGTACTGCTTAGAATATCCAGAGCCAGTTGGCAGGCAGGTATACCACTACGTCCACCGCGATGCTGACAGCTACCGTGAAGCCGTCGCACCGGCCCGTACGTTTGGTTTTCTCAAGGAGCTTGAGACGCTTGAAGAAATGGGATTGGCCAATGGTGGGCGACTCAACAACTGCATCTTGATCGGCGAGCAAGGCATTATCAATCCGCCGCTCCGCTTTCCGGATGAGCTTGTCCGGCATAAGATTTTGGACTTGCTGGGCGACCTGTATTTATTAGGCCGACCCTTACGAGGGAAGGTGACAGCCCACCGGACGGGCCATGGTGACAATGTCGCCCTCCTGCACGCAATTCGTGACGGCCAGGCCGCGGTCATGACAGAGTACGCACCCGGTGCGACGGTCTCTCCTCAATAAAATCGGGCACTCGCGTGCAACGCTTGTGACGAGGCGAATAATCAACTGCTCCGTGGTGAGTTGTATCGTTCATTATGACACCTGGGGAATATCTGAAGAAGAGAAAAATTACGGTGTCACCCGCTCGAGCATCCTTGGGAACGGAATCGATTCGCGTACATGATGCAAGCCGCACAGCCATGTGACCATGCGCTCAATGCCCATGCCGAAACCGGCATGGGGGACTGAGCCGTAGCGTCTCAGGTCGAGGTACCAAGAGAAGGCGTCTTCCGCCAGATCTTGCGCACGGATCTTGTTCTGTAGTGTGGACAGGTCATCTTCGCGCTGTCCGCCGCCAATGATTTCGCCGTAGCCTTCCGGCGCTAAGACATCCATACACAAAGCGACTTTTGCATCGTTAGGATCGGTCTTCATATAGAAGGCTTTGCTCTCCGTGGGATAGCGATGCACCATGACCGGACGGTCAAATTGTTGTGACAAAATGGTCTCATCATCGCCGCCAAAATCGTCTCCCCACTGAATGTCGACGCCTTTGGCTTGGAGTCGTTCGATGGCCTCGCCGTAACTAATACGCGGAAACGGTTTCTTGATCTGAGCCAGCTTTGTGGTGTCGCGCTCAAGCGCTTTCAGCTCGGCCTGCCGGTGTGTGAGGACACGCTGAACGACGGATTCCAAAAAGTCTTCGGCTAGATCCATGTCACCATTTAAGTCACAGTAGGCGACTTCGGGCTCAATCATCCAAAACTCAGTCAGATGGCGGCGCGTTTTGGATTTCTCGGCGCGAAAGGTTGGGCCACAGCAATAGACCTTGCCAAAGGCCATTGCGCCGGCCTCCATATAGAGCTGGCCACTTTGAGTGAGATAGACTGTCTCATCGAAATACTCGACCGGAAAAAGGGTGCTCGTGCCTTCACACGCAGCAGGCGTAAAGATCGGGGCATCCAGGAGGGTAAAACCATGATCATCGAAATAGTCTCGACAGGCTTTGATGACTTCGCTGCGGATGCGCAGCAGGGCATGCTGACGCGAAGAGCGCAGCCAGAGGTGGCGATGATCCAATAGAAAGGCAACGCCATGCTCCTTAGGCGTGATGGGGTAGTCGAGAGCCTGCTGACCGACCTCTAGTTGTGTGATGCCGATTTCAAATCCAATGGCGGAACGAGTATCCGCTCGCACTGTGCCCTTCACAATGACGGAAGATTCTTGGGTCAGATCATGCCCTAAGGCAAAAGTCTCAGTTGAGACTTCGCCTTTGAACACCACACATTGGATTGTACCTGTGCCATCACGGATATGAAGAAAATGCAATTTCCCGCTGGAGCGCTTACTGTACAGCCAGCCCCGAAGCTCAACTTCCTGCCCTTCGTATCGCGCAATATCTCGGACGTGAACCCACTCAGGCATACGCATCCCTTTCTTGGGTCGTAGTGTGTGTATGAGAGATGCACTATAGCATAAAGGAAAAGGAAGACAGGATGTGACACTGGATTGTGGCTCGTGCTACCGACGTGTGTGGTCTCTTCGATGCTCATGGAATTGTCGCCGCTCGGGTAACTGCTCATGGGTCGAGGCACATTGCACCGCAGGACTACGCCGGTTTCCAGCAGCAAGTTGATCAGATCGAGCCGGTTGCGCGCCGTTTGCTTGAGTCCGTGCCACAACTGCCCCCTGTCCAATTTTTCTAGTTTGTTTTGCCCGCTGACGAAGCTTCGATTAATGCTGGTGACGACCTATGGTAAAGTCATGATCTCCTCTGGAATGCTGGAGTTTTTACGTTCGGGCGATGAATTGGCCATGATTCTCGGTCACGAACTGGCCCATATTACGAAAGGACTGTCTCACGCGGAGTGACGAATAATGCGCTCTTGGATATAGAGACTACCTCGGGCAGTGCTGTTTTTCCTGGGGTGGGATTGGCAGCTGGAATGTTTAGCCAACTCTTACTTAACCGTTTTAATCAAGACTAAGGGTTGGAGGCGGAGCGTGTGGGCCACGCCATGCGGTGGATGTTGGTTATGACCCGCGGGCAGGAGAGGCGGTTATGCGCCGGATGGCCGAAGAAGTTCCGCACAGTGTCACGGCGAGCTTTTTCTTTTCCCATCCCTCTTCGGTTGAGCGGACGGCTGCCCTGAAAGGGGCGGCTGGACAGCTCAGAGCATCGTTAGATGTATCAAGTCGAACAATAGTCTCTACACGATTTGATTGCGATGAAGTTGGCTGCAATCGGGTCATGGCGAATTTCTAGCGTGCGTGCCAAACAGGCGATTTAACGCAGACGGTATCCCTGTATCGCCGCGGACTCCGGCAGTGTCCCGAGACCGCGTGTACATTTTGAACTTGCCGAGATGTACCCTCAGATGAGCCAACATGGTTGTGCTACCGCAGAACTGCGCCACGTGTTGCGCTATGAGGCGGAAAATCATACGAGCCAAACGGCGACTCCGAGAAGTCGAGCGACGCAGATCACGGGGGCATAACTAGCGGGCTGCTGGCCGTATTGGCGTGTTGAATTGCCCTTTTTGTTCCTGTGCTGGTTTGGCCTGACGCGTCAACGTCGCGCGCCGGTCCTATTGGTCTTGGTGATGCACTGCCTGTGGGGTGAGGATTTCGTGGACCATAGAGGAGAGCGATTGGGCCGGAGGTTGTTGCGACCGTGCCGGGGGAGCCAGCAATGTTCTGAACAGGCTCGATTCGCGCTGGAAGAAGCCTTCTGTATGATAGGATTCTCGAAAATGGAAATAGGCATAATCCAAGTGATGGCAGACTTCGTGCAGTAGGGTTCGCAAGAATGTCCGAAAAGCAACCGTCTGCTGTCGTTTTGCCGTTCGCATCCACACCTGAATCGAGTCGTTTTTGCTGCCACCGCTGTATTGAGTGTAGAGTCCGTGTAGCTCTCCACGGCGGTTTGAGGGACGTATTCCATGTACTCGGACCTGAACCGTGCGTACCCCTAGACGCCAGCAGATATGATTGACGATTGTTTGTGAAAGTGTCGCGACCCGCGACTGCTGTGCCGCAGCGAGGGCCACAGGCAATGTTTTTACGGCGGCGTAGAGTTGCGGTGTTGGATCAAGCTCAATGGCTGTGGTTGTGGTGCTGCGGTCATAGATCCGTTGCTGAAATGGTGTCAGTCGTGCACGCCAATTTCTCCGCATTTCTCTCTCCTCTGCCCCCCTTTGCCATTGTGGCCTGAATATATGAAGACGGCAAGTCTGCAAATGCTAATAATTCCGTTTTAATAAAAATTACATACACTCTATTTAGCCTTAAAAGAGCGGAGGAAAGTCATGCAACTGCGCCGAACAATGACGCACTTGCTATGCCTAACTTGACGGGCTATGCAACGCCCTATCCGGACAATGTGACACGAGCCGACGCGTTTGTGCGTTTTATCGCACAACAAAAAGTCGGACGGAAAATCACAGTCACGGCGGAATCAAACGATTTCCACACGGTCGAGAAAGCAATATATCATGCGGGACTCGGTGACAGGTGACGTCGAGTATATGGAATATTTCGGCATGACCATGGTTCCGAAGTTGGTTGTTGGGAATGGTTCTGCGTCCATCAAAGCTAGTTTGATGGACAAGATGCTGCTACTTTATTTTGACTAGGGCTAGGTGAAAGCTCTCCCACTCAAGGGCGAGTCGTTCTGGTTTACGGGCACTCTTATCGGCTATCGGTATGGAACCCGGGGGATTACGCTAGGCATTGGTTTAGGCGGGGATCACTATACTTTACTGAGAAGTGGCTTAGCGCGGCCCGCAGACCATTTGCCTATGTCGCCACAAAAGAAAAAAAGGAGGACGACGCACCACCTAAAAAATAGGGACAGCTCTGCTGGTACGCAACTGTCGGAGAACCTAGAGGGGAGCCAAAATGTTCATTCTGGGAGTCGTCCGGCTGTGCAACCAGCGTGTCCAGCGTAGCCCCGAATCAGCCATATCCCAGCGGATATGGCTGATTCGGGCGCCTCGGCCACAACGTTTCCGCGCGGGATTTGGCCACAGAGGCACTAATTATACACCCTCGTAGAGAGGAAATTTCCTTCCCGTCAACTGCTTGTGGAATCTTGCTGCGCGTGGAGACGATGCTCCGTCGACCGTCTAAAGAGCACGCCTTCCTGTTATTCCCCCAAGCTCTACGTCAAAGGGACCTCTCCTCCAGGCGCCCATTACGGTCCTCATGACGATCGTGTTGAGGCAGGTCGAGAGTTCCTAGTATTATAGCGCTCGACGCGTTATCGTGCGCCATTTTTACAGGCCTTTTCTGAATAGTCGGATAGAGGATGCACAAGATGAGAAGAATGAGAAGGTTGCGGGCAGCATGAGTTGGGAAGCGTGGTTTACTCTGGGCATTACTGGGCTTGGTATAGCGGCATTGATCCGTGAAGTCTTAGCTCCCGATTTGATTTTTCTGGGTCTCCTGGCGCTCTTACTTGCTGCCCGTGTCTTGACTCCAGAGGAAGCCCTGATGGGTTTTGCCAATCCTGGCGTCGTATCTATTGGGGCGCTGTTTGTAGTTGCAGGTGCACTACAACATACCGGCGCTCTTGAATTTGTCGCCACACGCATCTTTGGCCAAATTAAAAGTGCGCGTCGCTCGTTGGTGAGAATGATGATTCCTGTTGCTGGAGCGTCGGCATTTCTCAATAGCACGCCGATTGTCGCCATGTTCATTCCAGTCGTAGTTGGTTGGACTCGGAGGCATGGCGTCTCCCCTTCGCGTTTTTTAATTCCGCTTTCCTTTGCGACTATATTAGGCGGAACCTGTACGCTCATTGGAACCTCGACGAATTTAGTCGGCAATAGCTTGATGATTGCCGCTGGGATGCCAGGATTGTCTTTTTTTGAACTCAGCGCAGTTGGGCTACCGTGTGCGCTGGTCGGCCTTACCTATATTACGTTTGTTGGCTGGCACCTGCTGCCTGATCGAAAAGGATTGATCGAGCAGATCGAGGATGACCGCCGAGAATATCTAGTTGAGCTGGAGGTCACATCAGAATGTCCCCTTGTTGGACGGCGGGTCGAACAGGCCGGCTTGCGCCATCTGCCCGGCCTGTTTTTAATCAGTATCGAGCGAAAAGAAGAAATGGTGGCGCCGGTCGGACCCCAAGAGCGCATTCAGGTTGGCGACCGGATGGTGTTTACGGGTGTTGTATCAACCATCGTTGATCTGCAGAAAATACGCGGACTGATTCCAGCTGGGGAGCACCGGGATGGCCGGGAGCACTTTCTTGAACGGGCGAATTTGAGCGAATCCGTTATTTCTGAGGATTCTCCTTTAATTGGGAGTACGATCCGCGCTGCCAACTTCCGAACGCGTTATGGCGCTGCGGTGGTCGCCGTCCATCGAGGAGGCCAGCGGATCAGCGGAAAGATTGGCGATATTGTTCTGCATGCAGGAGATACCCTCCTCTTGGAGGCGTCAGCTGAATTCGCTCGTGCGTATCGTAATTCTCCCGATTTCTATTTAGTGTCTGAGGTGCACGATAGTGCGCCCCCCCGCTATGACAAAGCGGTTCCGGCCCTGCTAGTCCTGATCGTACTCGTGGTGACTGTAACTGCGGGTATCCTACCTATGATGACGGCCGCGCTTTTAGCTGCGTTTACTGTTGTTATGTTGGGCTGTTTGTCGATCGGAGAAACGCGTGGCGTTGTGGACATGTCTGTCCTGCTGTTAATCGCGGCGGCATTTGGTATTGGAAAAGCCATGGATAAAACAGGGGCTGCAGAAGTTCTGGCTTCAATATTGGTGGACGTGGGTGCCGGCTTGGGTCCTATTGGCGTGCTTGCCGCCGTATACCTTGCGACGTCGATCTTCTCGGAAGTGATATCAAATGCGGCAGCAGTGGTGCTCGTTTTTCCTATTGCGTGTGAAGCTGCGCGCCAATTCGGGGTGGATGCGAGGCCGTTTGCCATTGCAGTGACACTTGCTGCATCCTCCAGTTTTGCTTCCCCTCTTGGCTACCATACCAATTTGATGGTGTATGGAGCCGGAGGGTATCGTTTTCTTGATTTCATCAAGATAGGACTCCCGCTCAAGGTCATCCTTTTTGTTGTCTCCATGGTCTGTATCCCTTACGCATGGCCCTTTTAAAATACAGATCTCTTGCGGACAGAGCGGACAGGACGATCTCATGACCTTTTGGGGTTGACAATGTGGACGCTATAGGTCTATCTTGAAAGAGCTAAGCTTCCTAGCAAATATGAGGGCCATGAGGGCGTCGATATCAAACAAGACTTGCGTCAGTTTGCCTGCTATGCCTTCCTGCTGCAGCTCAAAGCGGCTCTCACAGAGTAGTTTATACACGGGGCGACAGAACGGCGACCGGACAGGGGCGGAGCGCCGTCCGGCAGGCTGAGGAGTATCCTTCGGTGAGCGAACAAGACATTATCGAACGACTCAAGCAGATCTCCTATCCTGGCTCCCCGCGAGATATTGTCACACTCGGGCTGGTTGGTAACGTTGAGGTCCAAACGGACAGCGTTGTCATTCTGCTCCGGGCGAGCAGCATGAAAGAAGAGGTCCTGCGACATCTGCGTGGACGGATAACGCAAGAGCTGACCCGGCTGCCAGGGATTGAGCATGTCCATATACATGCGGTCGCTCCCCCAGCAGGGCAAGGTCAACAAGGCCCAGTTGGTAAAGCTGGCAACCCCGCCGTTCGAGAGCGAGCCGATATTCCGGGCGTCCAGAGGATTCTCGCCGTAGCGAGTGGCAAGGGGGGGGTCGGGAAATCGACGGTTGCTGTAAACTTGGCGTTGGCGCTGGGTTCGTTGGGGAATACGGTCGGTCTTTTGGACGCGGATATCTATGGGCCGAGTGTCCCACTCATGATGGGAGCTGAGGCAACGCCGCGTGCCGGCCAAGACAAGAAGATTTATCCGGTCGAAACGTATGGGGTGAGCCTCATTTCAATGGGATTTTTCCTCGACGATCAATCGCCGGCAATTTGGCGCGGCCCGATTGTCATGGGTATTGTTCGTCAGTTTCTGCGCGACGTCATCTGGGGCGAGTTGGACTATTTGGTGGTTGATCTTCCGCCAGGGACTGGCGATATTGCGCTGACGCTCACCCAGGAAGTACCGCTGCACGGTGGCGTCGTTGTGACCACTCCACAGGATGTCGCACTGCTTGATGTCCAACGTGGCATCGCCATGTTTAAGCAAGTCAAGGTACCGATTCTTGGCGTGATTGAGAATATGAGTTTCTACCAGTGCCCGGTGTGCCAGGAGAAAGAAGACGTATTCGGCCATGGTGGCGCGCAGAAGACGGGACTCAAAGTCCTGGGTGAAATCCCGCTTGTAGAAGAGGTCCGGATCGGTGGTGATACGGGCAAGCCGCTTATTGTCGCTGATCCTGAGCACCCGGTTGCCCAGGAATTTTTCGGAATCGCAAGACAGGTGGTAGAAGCAGAGCAAATGCAGCTGCAACACTCGGTGCACTAGGTGTGAATAATAAGAGTCAGATGAAGGACAGTCCGGATGCCAACGCCCATCCTCCTCACTCCCATTCCGGAAGAAAACCTCCTTCGCGTGCTCTGGGACGATGATGTCCTAAGCGATTACGCATTTGCGTATCTGCGTGGTTGGTGTCCATGTGCCGTGTGCCAGGGGCACGGCGGGGAGCGCCATTTTACCCAGGTGGAAGACCCACAGCTCGTGAGCGTCACTCTGGTGGGGAATTATGCAGTCAATCCGAGTTGGAATGACGGGCATGAAACTGGGATATACACGTTTGAATACCTTCGGGAGTTGAGCGACGGCTTAGCAAGCCGTAACAGCCCGGACGAAGCGCAGTAAAGGTTTATCTATGGCAACGCCAAAACCGCAGGAGTTATTAGAAGCCCTCAAGCAGGTAAAATATCCAGGCTTTAACCGGGATATAGTTGCGTTTGGCGTGGTTAAAGATATTGCCGTGGGTGGCGCCTCCGTGGTGGTAGAGCTTGCTCCTTCGACCGGCAATAAGGAGGTGATCGAGAACATTCGCCGGAATGTTATTGAAACCCTCAGTCCGTTGGTCCAAGTTCCTGTGGAGGTTGCCATCCAACGACCTGCTGCACCGGCTACAATGCCGAAGTCCAAGCCCGAGATTCAAGGCGTTGCAAATGTAATCGCTGTTGCCAGTGGTAAAGGCGGCGTCGGTAAATCCACGGTTTCTGTGAATCTTGCCGCAGCGTTGTCGCACGTAGGTCAACGGGTTGGGATTCTGGATGCCGATGTGTATGGACCGAGCATTCCCCTCATGTTGGGTATCACTGATAAGCCGCGGAGCACAGAAGACAAGCGGCTTATCCCAGTGACGAAATACGACATGCGGGTCATGTCGATGGGTTTTCTCGTTCCTGATGGCCACGCCGTTATTTGGCGCGGCCCGATGATAGATAAGCTGTTGACCGAATTCATCACCAAGGTGGAATGGGGAGAGCTCGATATCCTTATTGTGGATCTGCCGCCCGGCACGGGTGATGCGCAGCTCACCGTGGTGCAGAAGACGGCGTTAGCCGGCGGGGTGATAGTCACCACGCCGCAGGATGTTGCCCTGCTCGATGTGCGGCGAGGCATAAAGATGTTCGAGGAAGTCGAGGTGCCTGTATTGGGGGTCGTTGAAAATATGAGTTACCTGGTGTGTCGTTCCTGCGGCCATCGGGCCCATATTTTCAACCATGGTGGAGGAGCCAAGATGGCCGAGCAGTTTAACCTGCCGCTCCTCGGAGAGATCCCGCTTACCGGCGATATTGTGGGAGGTGGGGATGCCGGCACTCCGCTTGTGATCGCCCAGCCGGGTCATCCCCAGAGCCAGACTTTTCTGGGGATCGCCCAACAGGTTCTCAACCAGCTTGAGCAGGTCGAGACGCGTGACGGGCAAAGCACGACCTTACAATAACGAAATCCGAGACCCTGTCAGCGGAGCAAGAGGTAAAGGCGGATTACCGCCCCAGTGACACGTCCCTGGTGATAAGTCACTGATTCGAAGCTGAATGAAGTTGAATAATGGCACGACTACACGTCCTGTTTGAGAATGGAGATCCTGAACAGACAATTGAATGTGATCTGGGGAAAGCGCCGTTTCACCACGATGGAGAGCCCGGCTCTATCCTCGACATCCTTTTAGGCCACGGGATTGTTCTTGAGCATGCTTGCGGGGGCAATTGTGCCTGCACGACGTGTCACGTTATCGTGACTGAGGGGATGCAGAATCTGTCCGAGAACGAAGAAGAAGAGGATGATATGCTCGACAGGGCTCCTGGTTTGCGGCCAACATCTCGGCTTGGCTGTCAGGCGGTGATGGCGGACGGTGATGTCACGATTCTCATTCCTCGCCACACCATCAATCAGCAGGTGTAGTGGAGAACGCTGCAATGCAAACGGCTGGCGCCTCCTTCTCACAGGCTTTTGAGGCAACTATAACGCGCATTGTTGAGCGAGCTTCGGATACCCGCTCGTTTTTCCTGCATCTTGTTGGCGGCCAAGGCAGCCAGAAATTTACATTTAAACCTGGCCAATTCCTTTCCTTTTCTTTGCCAGCTGGCGACCAGACTATTACCAGGGCCTACACCATTGCTTCATTACCTGAGGACTCTGAGCATCTAGAAATTTGTCTCAACCGCCTACCGGAGGGTCCTGGCTCAACCTACCTTTTCAGCCGGAAGGAGGCGGATGTTCTCCGATTTACCGGGCCCTGGGGCACTTTTGTGCTCGATCAACCGGTCAAGACCGACTATGTCTTTATTGCAGACCGGGTTGGGGTTGTTCCCTTTCGCTCGATGCTTCAGCGCCTGCTTTCTAGCAGTAAGAAGAGTACTGCACGGCTGCTGTATGCTGCGGGACAAGAAAGTGACTTGTTGTACCGCGATGAATGGCAAGCCCGGGAACGCCAGGATCCACGCTTCTCTTTTAGGCCGATTCTCGAACCGCATAATACTAGTGGGCCTGATGAGTACGGGGTGGAAAAATCACTGCTGCCCTATATCGAACAGCACTATGTCCAGAATCATACCCGCCGCGACCGGCATTTCTATATTTGCGGTATAGGAAGGCCGATTCTTCTGCTGCGGGACCTCTTGCGTGGGGCTGGTTACGAGCGCAAAGCGGTTAAATATGAGAAATGGTAGCTGTCCAAACAAGAGATAATGACAGAGGAATATTTAGGGCAGTCCAATACAAAGAAGCGCGGTTGACAAGTTAGACTCTATAACTCTATTATCGAAATAGTCGTGGGGGCGTGTTTTTACCCGACTACTCTTAGTGAAGGAAAGGGATCTAACATGGCATACACATTGACAGGCATAGAGCATTCTGAGCGGCCGAAGAACGTGGGGAGTTTTGGAAAAGAAGAGGAGAACGTGGGGACGGGGGTGGTAGGGGCCCCAGAGTGTGGGGACGTGATGAAGCTGCAGCTAAAGATCAATCCGGCCACGGAAGTGATTGAGGATGCGAAGTTTAAGACGTTTGGGTGCGGGTCGGCGATTGCGTCTTCGAGTTATGTGACGGAGTTGGTGAAGGGAAAGACGGTGGCCGAGGCGTATGAGATCCAGAATACGCAGATCGTGACCGAGCTGTCGCTGCCTCCGGTGAAGATACACTGTTCGGTGTTAGCCGAGGATGCGATCAAGGCCGCGGTGGCCGACTGGCGGGAGAAAGGCCGTGTGGACACCCCCAAATCTGATAAAGCCGCGTAACGTGACACTGGGAAAGGTATGGAAAATCATTCCCCGTCGATAACGTTAACCCGACCACAGGGTGGCGAAGAGGCCCTCCTCGGGGACGCTGCCGTGCTGACCCAATTAGACAAGGCCTTGGGCTGGGCCAGAAAGTACTCTATCTTTCCCTATCCATTTGCGACGGCATGCTGTGCAATGGAATATATGTCATTGTCCATGACGCCGTA
>CAZXFE010000068.1:0-15946 GCA_964639795.1 uncultured Enterobacteriaceae bacterium
CCAAACGTAGAGGAGGGTAGCAAATTCCGGTTTTGATTACAACGAAAAAGAGATGGGCGAAAAAATTTATTGTCTGGAGTTAAAAGAGATGGTAGCATTTCTGCTCATCAATATGGGCCTCTGAGCACACTATGGGCATCCAATCTCCCAATACCGATCTGTCGGCGGTTATCCTCGCCGGAGGAAAAAGTTCCCGCATGGGCAAGGCCAAAGCCCTTTTGCTTTTCGATGGAAAACCTTTGATCTCCCACCTTGTTGATCGTCTGGCCGAACGGTTTGCCGATATTGTTGTGGTTGCCGCACCGGACCAGACACTGCCGGTTTTACCCGTTACCGTCGTCTCAGATGAGGTCGCTCACCAAGGGCCAGTAGGTGGTATCTGTTATGGCTTGCAAGCTATACGGGGGACAGTGGCCTTTGTGACTTCGTGCGATGTTGCCTTCTTACAGCTGCCTTTAATCGAGTATTTGATGTCTCTACTCAAAAACTATGACGTTGTTGTCCCGTTCTGGCAGGAACGACTCCAGCCACTGCACGCGGTCTATCGCCAAAGTGTCATCCCTCGCTTGCAGGAACAGCTTGCCCGCAAACGGCTACGTCCGATCTTCTTATACGATACGGTACCAACACGAAAAGTTTCTCCAGAAGAGATTAAACGATTTGACCCCGAAGGCCTGAGTTTCCTCAATATGAACACTGAGGCCGACTACTACGATGCGCTGGCTCGATGGCGCACGTTATATCCGCCTATCTCTTGTACGGTTGAGCTGTTTGGCGTGGCGCGCCTTAAAGCAAACACCGCCCAGGTTCCACTCGTTCTGCGGGCTGAGGCAAAACTCCAGGACGCACTAGCAGCTTTGGCTGCCGCATGCCCGCAGCTCGTTGGCCCGGTTCTTTCTTCGGATACGGTAGGCTCTCCTGCACTCCTCAGCGGATACGCCTGTAATATAAACGGGAAACACTTTATCAAAGACGCTCATACTCCCATTCAAGCCGGGGATAGTTTACTTATCTTATCGAGTGATGCCGGAGGATGAATGTACGGATTCCACGCACGACTGCTGCATATAGACCTCACGGCTCAGGCCTACGACTGGCGGGATATTGAAGAGGCTCGTCTCCAGGCGTTTTTGGGCGGTATCGGTCTGGGAACCTCCTTGCTGTACGACTTTACACCCCCTGATATTGAGCCGTTTTCGCCGCAAAATCCGTTGATTTTCACGAGCGCGCCTCTTGTCGGCACAGGGCTAACCACCACCGCGAAGTATGCCGTCGTAACCAAATCACCTCTCACAGGTTTTATTGCAGACTCGCTCTCTTCCAGCTTTTTTGCCCTGGAACTGAAGCGTACGGGTCTCGACGCTATAGTAGTAACAGGCAGAGCCGCACAACCGATATATCTCTGGATTACAGACAATACAGTCGAGTTTAGAGATGCAGGACGCTTATGGGGCAAGAGTCCGCAAGAGGCCGAAGAAGCAATTCGAGCCGCACTGCAAGACTCGGAGATCCGGATTGCTGCGATCGGTCAGGCGGGCGAGAATCGCGTTCGTTTTGCCACGCTGAGTAATGAGGGCCGGCATGCCGGGCGGGGCGGCATCGGGGCGGTTTTCGGTTCAAAGAACCTGAAAGCGGTGGCTTTACGTGGGCACCATCCTACCTCCGTTGCTGACAAGGCTGGTGTGGAAAAAATCGCCCGTACGCTGCGCGAGCGGAGTGTTGGTCCTGAGACTGCGAAGTATCGCGAAATTGGGACGGTTGCGAATTTGTCGGTATTTAATCGCTTGGGCAGCCTGCCAACACGAAACTTTCAACATCCGACCTTCTCTCGCGCTGATGCATTGAGTGGCGAGACTCTTGTCGCAAATAGCTTCAGCCGAGTGCACGGCTGCGCATCGTGTACGATTCGCTGCGAACGGCTGTTTCGATCACTGAGCGGCGACGAGCAGCGTCTCGAATATGAAACGCTCTTCGCTCTGGGTCCGATGTGCGGTATCGAAAAGCCGGAGGATGTCCTGCAAGCGGCCCGGCTATGCGATCAGTACGGATTGGACACGATTAGTACCGGCGGTACGCTTGCCTGGGCTATGGAATGTGCGGAAAAAGGCCTGCTGCCGGAGGCGCGTGATGCGGGCCTCACATTTGGGAATGGGGCTTCCGTCCTGACTACCATCGCGGATATTGCGAACCGCAAAGGTCTGGGAGAGCTGCTGGCTGAGGGGTCCCGACGCGCTGCTGCACAAATCGGGACGGCGGCTGAACTCTTTGCCATACAGGTGAAGGGCATGGAGCTGCCGGGCTACGAGCCCCGTAGCCTAAAAACCATGGCACTGGGTCTAGCCGTTAGTCCGCGCGGGGCCTGCCACAACCGCTCCGGTGCGTACGAGGCCGACTTCTCAGGACAAGTAGACCGGCTACAGGCCGATGCTGGGCGGGGCGCCCTCGTTATGGCATCGGAAGACTTTGCTGCGGTGCTGGACTCGCTCATTGTGTGTAAATTCCTCAGAAAATGTTTTGATGATTTTTATTCCGAAGCCGCAATCCTCTTGAGCCATGTAACGGGTTGGCAATTTTCCAGTACCGACCTCAAACGGGTCGGCGAGCGCATTAATACCCTCAAAAAGATCTTTAATATGCGGGCAGGCTGGCAGCCCGATGATGACTGGCTCCCGCCTCGGCTGTTGCAGGAGCCTCTTTCCAGCGGTGTTGCCCAAGGGGTGCGCTTAACGCCGGACGAATTGAGAATAATGTTACGGGGATATTACGAAGCGCGGGGTTGGGATAGGGATGGATTTGTGTCGGAGGGGAAAAAGATTGAGCTAGGTCTCTAGGATATAGATAGTCTTGTCATTCTTGCCTTTGTGACCTTTCTGGCCGGTCTCGAAATAGTGACCCGAGATGCGATTGCTCATGCACGCAAGCCCTCCACTCGGGAATAGCGAAGTAGAAAGTCGCCTATTATGAACGAATCAACAAATGTCTTAGGTGAAACGCTGCAACAATGCAGCTCCCGGCCGTTAACCGGCTTCTACAGGGATGGCTGCTGCAACACGGGCAAAGAAGATGCCGGGTTGCATACCGTCTGTATAGAAGTGACCGAAGAGTTCTTAGAATTTTCCAAGGCCAAAGGCAACGACCTTAGTACACCCCGGGCGGAGTTTGGCTTTCCTGGATTACAGCCCGGTGACTGTTGGTGCTTATGCGCACTCCGCTGGCAAGAAGCCTATGAGGCCGGCGTCGCTCCGTGGGTCATGTTGTCCTCCACCCATAAGGTGACCTTAGAACATATTCCACTGACGCAGCTGAAAGAATACGCCCGGGACTTGCATTAGCATTTCCAGGCGATCCATTTAGGCTTCCGCCGTTCGGTTCACCTCGACTTTCACCGCGCAGTACTTAAACTCCGGAATCTTGCCGTACGGATCAAGAGCGTCATTGGTCAAGAGGTTAGCCGCAGATTCTTGATAGCAGAATGGCATAAATATCTCGTCGCGCTGAAGTCCATAATCCGCCCGTGCATATGCCGTAAGCTCACCCCGCCGCGAGGAAAGAGTCAGCAGATCACCTTCCGCGCCTCCTATAGCCGCCAAGTCTTCCGGGTGCATGCTGATAACAGGCTGGGGCTCAAGAGCATTCAGCACACTCGCCCGGCGCGTCATGGCTCCAGTATGCCAGTGTTCGAGCTGTCGTCCGGTAATCAAGACATATGGGTATTCTTTATCCGGCAGTTCGTCAGCACTGATCAGCCGAGCTGGAACAAAGCGTCCGCGTCCATCTTGAGTCGGGAAGTCTGCTTTGAAAACAACAGGCTGACCAGGATCGTCTTCACTCAAACACGGATATGTCACAGAGCTGTGCCGTTCGAGTCGCTGCCAGCTAATCCCGCCTATGCTGGGCATGGCCTGGCGCATTTCTTCAAAGACAGTAGCCGTATCAGGATACTGCCAATCTAATCCTAGCCGACGTGCAATATCTTGAATAATGTCTAGATCCTGACGGGCTGCACCTGGTATATCCAGCGCTTTGCGGCCAAGCTGTACGCGCCGATCGGTGTTGGTAAAAGTGCCCGTTTTTTCTGGAAAGGCGGAGGCCGGCAGAATGACATCGGCAAATGACGCAGTTTCGGTCAAAAACAGATCTTGCACCACGAGGTGATCGAGAGCGGCCAAGGCCTGTCTGGCATGATGTAGATTTGGGTCGGACATGGCCGGGTTCTCGCCCATGATATACATGCCGTGCAACGTGCCATCCAGAACGGCATTCATAATTTCGACTACAGTGAGGCCGGGATTCGGATCAAGAGAGACACCCCATAATTCTTCAAAACGCTGCCGCGCAGCCTCGTTGTCAACCCGCTGATAGTCGGGGAACATCATAGGAATCAGGCCGGCGTCAGACGCGCCTTGGACATTGTTCTGCCCACGCAATGGATGCAGCCCCGTGCCCGGGCGACCAATCTGTCCGGTCATGAGGGCGAGGGCAATCAAACACCGAGCGTTGTCCGTGCCGTGAATATGCTGAGAGATACCCATGCCCCAAAAGATCATCGAACCGGACGCGGTGGCATAACAACGGGCGACCTCACGGATGGTCTCGGTCGGAATCCCACAGATAGGAGCCATTTCTTCGGGGCTGAAGGAGACAACATTCTGTTTAATGAGTTCAAAGCCATCCGTGCGCTGCTCGATAAATTCCGGATCGACCAAGCCCTCCTCAATGATGGTGTGCATCATGGCATTCAGCAGGGCGACATCCGTGTCCGGTTTAAACTGCAGGTAATATGTGGCGTGGCGCGCCAACTCTGTTCGACGTGGGTCCATGACCACCAGCGTCTTGCCGGCCTTGGTCGCGTTCTTCATAAAGGTGGAAGCGACCGGGTGGTTCTCGGGCGTGTTCGAGCCGATAACGATAATGCATTCAGCTTCGGCTACATCGTCCACCTGATTAGAGACCGCACCAGACCCGATCCCTTCTAAGAGAGCGGCAACCGAAGACGCATGGCACAACCGGGTACAGTGATCCACATTATTGGTCCCAAACCCGGTCCGTACCAGCTTTTGAAATAAATAGGCCTCTTCGTTACTCCCTTTGGCTGACCCAAACCCAGCCAGGGCCGAACCACCCTTTTCATCACGGATCTTTTTGAGTCCACCGGCCGCCAGATCAAGTGCCTCTTCCCAGGAGGCTTCGCGGAACACGTCCGATGGGTCAGCCGGATCGATGTTGATATCCGGCGACTTGGGTATGCCTTGTTTGCGTATCAGCGGCTTGGTCAGCCGGTGCGGATGGGTCACATAATCAAAACCATAACGCCCTTTGACGCACAAACGGCCGTGGTTGGCCGGACCATCACGACCTTGGACGTGCAGAATCTTGTTGTCTTTGACATGATAGGTTAGTAGGCAGCCAACCCCACAATAAGGACAGACTGAATCGATCGTCTTTTCTGGTTCGACTAGACCGACCTGACCTGCCGGCATCAGCGCTCCAGTCGGACAGGCCTGGACGCACTCTCCACAGCCGACACATGAGCTGTTGCCCATGGGGTCGCCTACGTCAAAAACAATCTCGGCCTGACCCCCGCGAAAGGCATAGCCGATCACATCGTTGACCTGCTCCTCCCGGCAGGCGCGCTGACAGCGCGTACACTGAATACACGCGTCGAGATTGACAGCAATTGCCGGATGCGACCCATCGTGTTTGGGTTGCTGACGGGAGGCAAAGCGCGGTTTGCCGACCTCAAGCCTACGTGCCCAGACATCCAGCTCGGAATCGCGGGTGTAGGCAGTCTCCACCACATCGGACAGCAACAGCTCGAGCACCATCTTCTGGGAGCGGCGCGCACGCTCACTTGTGGTTGAAACCTGCATACCTGCACTCGGCGTTCGACAACAGGATGGCGCCAAAGGTCGTTCACCAGTAATTTCAACAACACAAACACGGCAGTTGCCGTCGGGCCGCAGCCCGTCCTTGTAACACAAGTGAGGAATCTCAACGCCGTGGCGACGGGCGGCCTGCAGAATCGTCTCGTTCGGCAGCACTCCGACCTCACGTCCGTCTAGGACAAAGACAATAGCTTGGCTTTCGAGTTCGGGAACAGCGGCCATTAGGTAAGCTCCTGTGGAAAGTATTTGATGATACAGCGCATTGGATTGGGTGCAGCCTGGCCCAGCCCACAGATCGATGCGTCTGCCATGACCTGGGCGAGTTCCTGAAGCAACGGAGTATCCCATTTTTTTTTCGCCATCAGTCCAGCCGCCTTGGTTGTACCGACGCGACAGGGCGTACACTTGCCACACGACTCATGGGAAAAGAAACGCATGGCATTCAAAGCTGCGGCTTTGGCGCTGTCTTGATCAGACAGGACGATAATCGCGGCAGAACCGATAAAGCAGCCGTACGGCTGCAGCGTGTCAAAATCGAGCGGGATATTGGCAAGCGAGGCGGGCAAAATTCCGCCGGACGCACCACCAGGGAAGTAGGCGTATAGTTCACGGCCGGGCAGCATACCGCCACAGTACTCGTCAACCAATTCACGCAGGCTGATGCCGGCCGGGGCCAGATGTACTCCCGGTTTTTGCACCCGGCCGCTGACTGAAAACGAGCGTAGCCCTTTACGACCGTTACGGCCGTGACCTGCAAACCATTCTGGTCCTTTGTCGAGAATATCACGCACCCAGTACAAGGTCTCGAAATTATGCTCTAAGGTCGGGCGGCCGAATAGGCCGACTTCGGCCACATAGGGTGGACGTAAGCGCGGCATACCACGCTTACCCTCGATCGACTCAATCATCCCCGATTCTTCGCCGCAGATATACGCGCCCGCACCACGACGAATGTGGATAGCCGGCAGTGTCATGGATGCATCAGCTTCAAGAGTGGCGAGCGCATCTTTCAAGATTTGGATACAGGCCGGATATTCATCCCGGATATAGATATAGACTTGGTCTATCTCGGCCGCCCAGGAGGCAACGAGCATGCCTTCCAGGAAGCGGTGAGGATCGCGTTCGAGATAAAACCGATCCTTAAACGTGCCAGGTTCACCCTCATCAATATTCACGGCTAACAAGCGTGGGGCAGCGGTGCCGCGTACGATGCGCCACTTCCGTCCGGCGGGAAAGCCGGCGCCACCAAGACCGCGCAGGCCAGAATCTTCCAGCGCTTGTAGAACAGACTCAACATCGCGCGCTCCCGCGAGGCAGGCGCGCAGGACCTGATATCCACCGTCCCGGCAATAGGCCGCATACTCAACCGTTGTGCTGGGTAAGCACGCCTGTGTTTGACCCTGTTCGACAGCTTGTGCCACCTTATCAACGGTTGCTGAACCAATCGGATTCTGGCCCACAACTGCGACCGGCGCGGTCTCACAGCGGCCAACGCACGGCACCCGCTGAACACGCACGGTCTTACCGACCGCTCGTTCGAGGGCAGGAATAAGTGTTTGCGCGCTGGCTAGTTCACAACTGACCGAGTCACACACCCGGACCGTTATAGACGGCGGTGGCATCTCGCCTTCTTTGATCACGTCAAAGTGATGGTAGAAGGTCGCAACCTCATACACCTCTACTGGCGCAAGCCTCATTTCATGGGCTAAGGCCACAATATGGGCTGCAGATAGATGGCCATAGCGGTCTTGAATCTTGTGCAAATGCTCAATGAGAAGATCGCGGCGACGTGGAGTCTCCTCTTCGTCACTTAGGAGCGCTTGTACTTCGTGTAAAGCCTGAGGATCGACTGCCCGTCCTTTCGGCCGAGTTCGTAGTCCTTTGGGACGTTTTTTTTTCCGCTGCCCGTTTTTTTCCATAATCCGTCCTATTGCCCAATATTGCCTAAGACTGCCTAGTCCTTTCTGACTAGGGCAAAAGATAGCCCATTTATTGGTTCCGGCTCAAGAGTCGGCTGCCCAAGCGTATCCGTCAAGAGTACGCATACAAGGAGACGCTCTTGACACCGTTGGCCTCGACTCTTACTTTTCCGCAGCAGAGACGTTCTGTCTTTCGCAGCCATATCTTTGATCCAGATTCAATTGATGAAGAAACGCGTGCTTGTAAACGTCTATTGCTGAAAAATCATGGCTGACTTGTAACCATAGCGCGCACCAGTCCTGCCAGGGAGAGCATACATACCTATGGATGGAGATATTTCGGCTATTAATGAGCGAGTGAAAGAAGAAGCGGCCGTGCTGGCTCGACTACGAGAAGAAATTGGTCAGGTCATCATCGGCCAACGTTATTTGGTTGACCGACTGATTATTGGCTTGCTGGCCAATGGCCATGTGCTGCTCGAAGGGGTGCCCGGCTTGGCCAAAACGCTCTCGGTCAAGACGCTGGCCCAGACTATCAACGCAAGTTTTCAGCGTCTTCAATTTACGCCGGATCTCTTGCCGGCAGATCTGATCGGCACCCTCGTCTACAATCCTCGGGAGGGAACATTCACCACCAAGAAGGGGCCAGTCTTTGCCAATATTGTTCTGGCTGATGAAATTAACCGTGCGCCAGCAAAAGTCCAGAGCGCGCTGCTCGAAGCCATGCAGGAACGTCAGGTGACAATAGGGGAGGAAACCCATCCGCTGCCAGACCCCTTCCTTGTCCTCGCTACGCAGAATCCGATTGAGCAAGAAGGCACCTATCCGTTGCCGGAAGCCCAGGTCGACCGCTTTATGCTGAAACTGCGAATCACCTATCCTTCAAAGGAGGAAGAACGGCAGATTTTGGATCGTATGGCGTCGACCAGCTTACCCATTGGCGCCAAGCCAATTCTGGACATTGATGACGTTCTCCGCTTACGCAGCTTGACCGACCAGATTTATCTGGACGATAAGATCAAGGACTATATCATTGATTTGGTGTTTGCCACGCGCGATCCCTCAGCCTATGACATCGACGTTCAGCGTTTTATACAATATGGTGCCTCGCCCCGGGCCACATTATCCTTGACCTTGGCCGCCAAAGCCCACGCCTTACTGACCGGGCGCGGCTATGTCACGCCACAGGATGTGAAGTCGATCGGTCCGGATATCTTGCGCCATAGGGTCATCATTACCTACGAAGCCGAGGCGGAAGAGATGACGCCAGATGCCGTACTGCAACGCATCCTGGATGGCGTGCCCGTGCCTTAGCGACCTCGTCACTCGGCCATGCTGACCTCAGAACAGCTCAAAACCGTCCGCAAGATTCATATTCGGACCAGCCACCTGGTGAGCGACCTGTTCGCCGGTCAATACCAGAGTGCGTTCAAAGGCCAGGGCATGGAGTTTGCCGAGGTGCGTCAATATTTTCCTGGAGACGATGTGCGCGCCATCGACTGGAATGTTACTGCCCGGACCGGCATTCCGCATGTCAAACGCTTTATTGAGGAGCGCGAACTGACTGTCATGTTACTGGTCGATGCTAGTGCCTCCACCCGGTTTGGTACGGTCTCGCAGTTGAAGAGCACCATGGCGGCGGAGATGGCAGCCGTATTTGCCTTTTCCGCAATTACCAATAACGACAAGGTCGGCCTGGTCATGTTCAGTAGCGAAGTCGAACTCGCCCTGCCGCCAAAGAAGGGCACCCGGCATGTTCTGCGCGTAATCCGCGAGGTACTCTCATTCCAGAGCCAGCAGCGCGGAACCCATATTGCGGCCGCACTCGAGCATCTGAACCACGTCAGTAAACGCCGGGCCGTGGTCTTCCTCATCTCAGACCTGCTTGACCCCAGCGCTGCCTTGGCGCTTAAAATCGCCAGCCGACGGCATGATGTGATTGCCATTGTTTTAGACGACCCACGAGAGCTGACCTTGCCCAACGTCGGGCTCATTGCCTTGCAAGATGCGGAAACTGCCGAACGCGTACTGATCGACACAGGCGACCGACAGGTGCGACACGAATTCGCGCAGCGTGCGCAGACAGCCCGACGCGAACGCGAACGGATGTTGCATCGAGCTACTGTTGATGCGATTGTCGTGCGCACCGACCAACCATATGTGGAAGCCCTGTTGCGTTTCTTTCGCAAGCGCGAGCACCGGCAGTGAACAAGAGCATGGCAGTCAGTGAGACAAGAAGCTTAAGGATTTGGGTACTCATAGTATGGGCTCTCTTCGTTCTGCCCCCACTAGCGCCTGCCCAGATAGGGCAGAGCACGACTGATGAGCCGGAGAGTCCGGTCGCCGTCGTCGTGCAGCCCAGCGTTGATCAGGTTGCGATCACGATTGGCGACCCGATTCGATATACCGTCACAGTGACAGCCGATATCAACGTCGACGTACAGGTCCCGGTGTTCAGCGACCGCCTCGGAGATTTTGATATTATCGATTTTGGCGTTCTGCCGAGCCGGCCGGTTCGGACGACAGAGGATCGCGCGATCACAGCCCGGTGGTATACGCTCACCATATTCACCACCGGCTATCACATTATTCCTGCCCCGAGCGTGCCATATACAACTGCGGACGGAGCGGAGCACACAGCACGGGGTGGTACGATCCGCATCCATGTGGCCAGCCTGCTCACACAGGAAGGCAAAATCACTGACATCCGTGACATTAAGCCTCCCGAAGAGGTTCCGTTTGACTGGCGTCCGTATATCCTTGGCGGAGTGATTCTTATCGCTCTTGTGCTGCTTGGGGCCGCGTTGTTCTATCTTCTGAATCGCTTTCGTCGGACTGCTGACACACCGCTGCGTCCGGCTCACGCGATTGCACTCGAAGCATTGACATATTTGCGCGCTCAGCACCTGCCTCAGGCCGGCCAGGTTGAGGCCTATTATGTTGCGCTGTCCGGCATTGTCCGCATGTATTTAGAAAACGGACTGCAACTGCGCGCACCGGAAATGACCACAGAAGAGTTCTTATCGACAGTCACGCGCGATACCCGTCTGACTTCTGCCCAACAGCGCCTGTTAGGCAAATTCTTATCTCAAGCAGATCTGGTGAAGTTTGCACGCCATTTACCCAGTCTCGACGATAGTGACACGGCGTTTACAGCTGCCAAACGGTTTATTGATGAAACGCGGTCATCCGAATCAGGCGTAGTGTCGGGCGCACTATCAGACGCTCCTGCAGGTTCCCTTGCCATGGAGGCACACGATGCAGCTGCATGATCCGTGGCTACTCTTCCTGCTCTTCCTGCTGCCGCTCCTCTTTTGGCTTCAGCGCAGGGGAGGAAAAGAAGCCGCCGTCCGCTATTCCAGTCTAGGATTATTGCGCTCACTTACGCATACGGGCAAGCGACATTGGCGCTGGATCTTGCCCATTCTGCGTGGGGCTGCCGTATTCCTACTGATTCTTGCTCTTGCCCGGCCGCAATTAGGAAAAGCAGAAAGCCAGTATTATGGCGAGGGCATCGATATTGTTTTGGCTGTCGATATTTCGAGTAGCATGCTGTCCGAAGATTTCAGTCTGGAAGAGGGTCGAGCCAATCGTCTTGAGGTCGTGAAGTCAGTCGTAACCGATTTTGTAGCTGCCAGGGGCGGAGACCGGATCGGCCTTGTGCTCTTCAGCGCCCGTCCATACACCCAGTGTCCTTTGACCTTGGATCATGGCTGGTTATTACAAAATCTGGCGCGGGCTGAGATTGGAATGATTGAAGACGGCACGGCTATCGGGTCGGCTCTGGCGACAGCGGTCGGTCGCTTGGAGCACTCGGATGCGGAAAGTAGGATTGTTATTCTGTTGACTGACGGACAGAGCAATGCAGGTAAAATCTCCCCGCTAACAGCAGCGGATGCGGCTGCCGCTCTTGGCATCAAGGTGTATACTATCGGCGCAGGCACGCGCGGCCTGGCCCCCTATCCCACCCGCGATGTTTTCGGCAATACCGTGTACCGTCCGATTCAAGTCGATATCGACGAAGAGGCCCTCACAAAAATCGCCGCCGCAACCCAAGGGCGTTATTTTCGAGCAACCGATACGGCCAGCCTACAATCCATTTACAACAACATTGATGAGCTGGAGCGAACAACCTTCAGCGCGCCTCAATATCTCGACTATTACGAACTCTATCCCTGGTGTGTCCTGTTCGCACTTGTTTTCGTCGGTTTTGAAACGGGTCTGAATCATACTGTGCTGCGCAAGTTACCCTAATGGTTTGGCGAACGCCTCAGTTTTTGTGGTTTTTATTGAGTGTGCCCGTCGTTGTGGCACTCCTAGTGTGGGCGCTACGTCTACGACGACGCGCCCTAGAGCAGTTTGCCGAATCCCACCTCTTGCCGGTGCTCACCCCGGCTGTCGATCACCGTCGTCAACACTGGAAAGTCGGGCTCCTGACGGCTGCTCTCGCTTTCCTTATCATTGCTATGGCTGGACCGCGCTGGGGATTCCAGTGGGAGGAGGTACGACGCGAAGGCGTTGATATCGTCATAGCCCTGGATACATCCCGCAGCATGTTGGCTACAGATGTCAAACCGAGCCGTTTAGAGCGAGCCAAGCTGGCACTGCAAGAACTCGTTCAGCGACTTCAGGGCGATCGGATAGGATTGGTCGCATTTGCCGGCTCCGCCTTCATACAATGTCCGCTCACACTTGATTATGGGGCGTTTTTAGAAAGCCTGCAGGCGACTGCGGTCGGCATTATTCCCAAGCGCGGAACCGCCCTGGACAAGGCGATCGGGACGGGTCTAGCCGCATTTGAAAATCATCCCAGCAAGCACCACGCGCTGATTATTATTACAGACGGTGAAGATCATGACGGACAGGTCCAGGTGGCTAGCCAGTTAGCCGCTGAGAAGGGTATTAAAGTCTATACTATCGGTATTGGCACGCCTGAAGGAGAACTTATTCCCCTCACCGTCGATGGCAGACGAGCTTTCCTCAAAGACAGGCAGGGCCAGGTCGTGAAGTCACGGCTCGATACCGAGACATTGCAGGATATTGCGATTGCCACGGGCGGAGCCTATGTCTACGACTCCAGCCCGAGTTTGGGTCTGGATGAAGTCTATACACGCTATATCAGCCAGC
This sequence comes from uncultured Enterobacteriaceae bacterium, assembly GCA_964639795.1. Taxonomy (GTDB): domain Bacteria; phylum Desulfobacterota; class Binatia; order Bin18; family Bin18; genus Bin18. The sequence continues at coordinate 12,932 of CAZXFE010000068.1, forward strand.
TTGAGAAGCGGGAGCTGACGTCCACGCTTGAGCGCCGCTACGAAGATCGGTTCCAATTGCCACTTGTATTGGGCCTTATTTTGCTGGTGCTTGAACCGTTTATCCGAGACCATCGTCGTGCTGATTCCAGAGCGAACTGGAACCAATTATTGAATTGGTGGAAATCTAAGTGAGAGGAGTCAAGTCACATCAACAGTTTCTTTTCATTGCCAGCGCCCTAGGCTGTCTTGCCTGGACTGATATTCCGCGAGACCGCGTCGTTGCGGGCAATCGCGCGTTTCATGCAGGAGAATTTGCAGATGCCATCGAAGCCTATGGCCAGGGTTTAGTCGACCATCCCGACTCTCCAGTTCTGAACTTCAACATGGGAGCCGCCAACTATAAAGCTGGCAAATATAAACAAGCGATTTCCTCGTTCTCACGCGCACAGCCGCAGACCGCCGATCTCAACCGTACAGCGAGAACCGCCTATAACGCCGGGAATGCGCAGTATAAGCTGGGGGCTCATGCAGAGGAACAGAATCCACAAGCCGCGCTCACGGCGTATACAAACGCGCTCGCTTCTTACCGGCGGGCCTTAGGTGCAGACCCGACAGATCAGGATAGCAAATTCAACTATGAATTTGTGACAAAAAAACTCGAAGAGCTCAAGGAGAGACTTCAGAACCAAAAACAACAGCAACAGCCCCAACCATCACAAGGCCAACAACAGAAGCAGCAAGAACAGAACGAGCAGGACGGCAGACAAGACGAGAGTACGCAGCAACAGGATGAACAGCCGGCAAAGGAACAAGAAGAGGAATCAGCCAAATCCTCGCAACCAGACCAATCAGAGCAAGCGGGCCAGACACCTCAAACGCGAAAAGACCAGCAGAACGACATGTCATCAGACGAGGCTCGATCGGTTATCGATACTGCGCGAAATGAAGAACTCAGCCCAGAAGAGTTTGCGCAACAGGCCCAACGTGGGACAGTCACTGAAGCCGTACGAGATTGGTGATGAAAAGGGTAACGTTAGTGATTGGGGGCTTCCTCTTTTTCTTGAGCAGTCAGGGAATGCTCTTCCTTCAGCAGGCGGATGCTGCGGATATCAGGGTGCAGGCAACCGTTCGTCCTCAGCATGCCACGGTCGGCAGGTCACTCATCCTATCAATTGACATGACAGGCACGCGGAATGCGTCCGCCCCAACGATTAATGTTGACGGATTTGATATCAATTATCTCGGCCCTTCAACTCAGTTCTCGATTACCAATGGTCAGGTCAGCGCGTCTGTTCAGCATCGTTACTCTCTCGTAGCGCTGAAGCCGGGGCAATTCACGGTCGGCCCATTTGCGGTTGAATATCAAGGCCAGCAATACCACACTGCTCCTCTCAATGTGACAATTGCAGCAGCCCGGAAGCCATCCTTACCTGTCCAACGGTCCACTCCAGACAGAACAAAACTATCACAACAGGCTGGAGATAGGGAGCAAGGTCTTTACCTGGGCCTTACCGTGACCCAACACGAAATCTATCTGCATGAGCGCATCCAAGTCGACGTAAAACTCTACGTAGCTGCAACGCGTGTATCAGACGTTCAGTATCCGACATTCCTAAAGGATGGATTTTCCGTTGAGCCCTTTGCAAAGCCAACCCAAAATCAGCAGATAATTAAGGGAAAGACGTTCACCGTCCTGCATTTTCAGACAGAGGTTATCCCGCTACGTACCGGCAGCCTTGCCCTCGGTCCGGCCATTCTCCAGCTCAACGTCCTTACCCGACGTCAGGGCGGGTCGCCGTCGAGTGACCCTTTCTTTGACCGCTTTTTCCAAAATGATTTTTTCTCCACCTTTTCTTCCCGACGGCAGCGGGCCGATCTGCGTTCAGACCCGCTCACCCTCACCGTCCTCCCACTCCCGGAAGAAGGCAGGCCGGTCAATTTCTCTGGCGCAGTTGGAACGTTCACACTCAATGTAACTGCTGCACCAACCGAACTTAATGCGGGCGATCCGATTACCATGCGCATGCGTATCAGCGGCGACGGTAATCTCGTTGATACTGCCGCACCAACGTTCGTAGATACAACAGGCTTTAGGATCTATGAGCCGCTTGCTGGGAAAACGAACGGCGCAACAAAATCCTTTGAACAAGTGCTCATCCCCCGGGATACGAGTCTCCAGTCCATTCCGTCGGTTCAATTGAGTTATTTTGATCCACAGGCGCGGCGCTATAGAACTGTCGAAAGCCAGCCGATTGCGTTGGTCGTACACCCAGCAGAGACTGCGGCCCAAAAAACGGTCATCACAGGGAACGCCGGCTCACCTCCCAACCAGAGCCAGAGAGAAGAAGAGCATCTGGGTCGAGACATTGTGTATATTAAAGATAATCCTGGACAACTCGTTTCTCAAACCAGGCCATGGTATGGCAGCGTTGGTTTTCTCTTGTGGCAGCCCTTCCCGGTGCTGCTCTTTATCTCGGCATGGTGGTATGACCAGCGGCGGCGGCGGCGGAGTGGCGATCTTCGCTACACGCGCTTTACCGCAGCAGGGAAACAGGCTCGCCAAGGTTTGGTTGACGCCGAGCGCCTCCTAATGCAAGCAGATGAGCAAACCTTCTACACAACGATCGTCCATATTTTACAAGGCTATTTATCTGCCAAGTTGGACCTGCCACTCGGTGGGACAGAGTCGAACACGCTACACAGTCGTGGTGTATCTCAGACATGTATTCAGCAGATCGAGACAGTCTGGGAGACTTGTGAACACATTCGTTTTGCTCAGGGAGCGCCGGGAGCAACAGGTAAAAGCAGCCATGAGACCCTCTCCCTCGTCCGCGACATTATTGACAAACTTGAACATGATCATCGCCAGTTCCAAACGCCAACCGCTTAACACTTAGGGACCATGAAAACGCTTCTTCTTGGCTTTATATTTATTTTTTGGGCCGCCTCAATCTCTCTTGCTGTTGATACTCAAACAACGCTCCAGACAGTCTTTTTCCAAGCCAACACATTCTATACGCAAGGCCAGTACAAG
>CAZXFE010000069.1:0-15826 GCA_964639795.1 uncultured Enterobacteriaceae bacterium
GCAGGAGCTGCACTCTCTCCGCGTGCAGAATGGCTCAATGATTTCTAATCGTCTGTGTAATAAAACGGAAGGACGAGCGGAAGAGGCGTATCTTACCAGGACGGCGTTAACTTTTACCGCTCTTTACGTGCATGCGCATAGCGTCGGTCCCGGTTCACTGGTTCTTTAATTCTTTCCTACGGTTCCTGATCTTGTCTTCCACAATGAGAAAAGTACTGTAAAGTGTGCCTGTTGCCGCTTTTTCAAAGGGATAAGCTCTTTTAATCCTGGTGGTGGTGTGGTAGGGGTGAGCCGTCTGGACTGGCTTGACGGGCGTCGAACTGGGCCAGCATACTGGGGAGAGGGGATTGTTCTATAGATATGACGCGCAGACCTTAGTAGTGAGACACCGCCTATGCGTTCAGACTGACATTTCCACGGCTTGAACCGGACCTCGGGGCCGCGACATCGTCGTTTCTTGAGTCCGGACAAGAAGAAAGGAGGCAACATATTGGCAGACACACAATGGAAGGAAGAAAGATTACAGGTGGGTGATGATGAGCTGACGGTCACCCAGGCAGGCTCTGGAAGCCCGTTAATCGTTCTGCATGAAGAGCTTGGCCATCCTGGCATTACCCGTTGGCATGAGGAAATGGCCCGTGATCATACGGTCATGATCACGCACCTGCCCGGATTTGGACGGAGTCCGCGTGTTGAATGGGTGCGCGATGTGCGTGACATGGCCGGCCTGTTTGGACGTGTCCTCAGAGAGCACAATCTAGCACCAGCAAATGTGATCGGATTCTCACTGGGAGGCTGGATTGCCGCTGAAATGGCAGCCAGTAATGCGGCCCAGTTGCGGCGTTTGGTCTTAGTCGCGCCATTCGGGATTCGCCCTCCCGAGGGAGATATCTGCGATATGTTTCAGGTTACGGCAAAGGCCTACCTGGTTACAAGCGTGCACAATATTGAAGGTACGCCGGAGTTCGCAAAACTGTATGGCGGAGAGCCCAACCCGGAACAGTTCGAAGCATGGGACGAAGCCCGAGCAGAAAGTGCGCGTATCGGCTGGGTCCCGTATATGTTTAACCCGAGCTTAGGCCCTCTGCTCGAATGCAGCGATAAAGTCCAGACTTTGATTATGTGGGGTAAAGAGGACCACATCGCGCCGGTGAGCGCGGCTGAGGTCTACCATAAGTCTATCGCGGGATCGGAACTGGTCATTCTCGACGGATGTGGCCATCGTCCCGAGGTTGAGCAAGCGGATGCGTTTGTTGCGAAGTTGCGCGGCTTCCTTGCCTAAAAAATCCTGTCCTCGATAGTCCGATTGATGAAATAGGGACGGCTCAAACTTTTGAGAGAACAAAGCCCCTGCCCTCACTTATAGCGAGGGCAGGGGCTGACGATTAATCCCCTCATTTTCTCAATCTTATCCGGTTCGGCCCGTCTCTCTCGCGAGTCTGTCGTCTCCGGTACCGGAGCGCTTTTTTGTTGGGGGGGGGGGAGGGGTAAGGCTGAATTGGAGCGGGCTGAGAAGCTGGGCAGTCTGTGCAGAAATCCAAGGCGGGCTGGAGTTGGTAGCAGAAAACATATAGAACACGGGCGTGAGAAGCCAAGCCGGGGCGGCTCCGTCGAGCCGGTCTCTGCTCTCATGTCTGAGCTCAATTCCTGACCCTTCCTTTAAACAGCCTTTACTGATGCGCTTGTCATCGTTGGTACCGATGCAACGGTGCACGGCCCCAATTCGGCACCGCAGCGGTTGACCGGCTAGACGGAACAAGAGGCGTGGGGGCGTGGCTGAGATGATCTGCCTCCTCGCACTAGAAGAATCACACCGCACCGAAAGCCTGATTCTTTGGGTTCTCCGCAGCGGAGAGTCGATCTCTCCTGCTGACCGGAGGATCCTTGTGAAGCGAAGGGGCGAACCTCTGGCTGTGGTTGGGCGCATTGTTCCCATTGCGGACAAAGGGTGCGCAGCGCAAGAAGCCATAGTGCTCCTCTGAGATGGCACGGAACAGCAGCGCATCGAGGCCGAACTTCTGTCTGCAAAAGAAGACGCCGCAGTGGTAAACCGTATCAAGACGGAGTTCCTGGCCGGCATGTCGCATGAATTCTTTACTCCTCCAACCGGCCTGATTTATTGCAAGAGATCAAGAAAGATACACAAGGCTTGGAAAAATAATCTGGACTCAAGGTTGTCTGGAGAGTGAATCCGAATCTGCTTCTCACTCATACTGACCCGTGGAAGTTGAAGGTGATTGTGAAAAATTTAATCATGAATGCCGTGAAGTTCACTGAGTCCGGCGAAATGAAGGTTGATGCCTAGACCAGCGAGGGTGGGGTGGAGATTCGAGTTGAGGATACGGGGTTTGGTATCCCTAAAGATTCGCTCTTAGCGATTCTCGAGCCTTTTCGGCAGCCCGAAAATGTGTCCCCGGGACGCTTTAACGTGACGGGGTTGGCGTCCATATAGGCAAACGGCTGCTGGACCTAGTCGGAGGACAGGTCACGGTAGTATGCGAAGTCGGACGCGGTTCGACCTTCTGTGTCTAGGTGCCGGCCGGATACAATAAAATCGACCAAAACGATACGCAAGATACGAACGCATCCTCTTAGGAGCTCACATTATCGACATTACCTGTAGGACGTGTATTCCCGACCGAAGGCTTCCCTGGCAACAATGCCCTTCATAATCTCCGGGGTCCCATCCCCGATTTCGAGCCCGACGACATCCCGCCAGCGCTGTTCTAGCGGGAGGTCCATATTGTAGCCGTAATGGCCGTGCAAGATCATGCAGGCGTGAATGGCTTCGGCCGACACCTTGGGGCCCAGCCATTTGGCCATAGCTGCCTCTTTGGTGTGCTTGAGGCCCTGGTCCTTTAACCACAAACATTTATATGACACCAAGCGTGCGGATTCGAGCAGGGTCAAATACTCGGCGACTTGAAATGCTACTCCCTCGAACGTCGCCAACGGTTTACCGAAGACCTCCCGGCCTTTGGTGTACTCAATCGTTTCATCAATGGATTGCTGCGCAGCACCGACGCAGGCCAGGCCAATGATTGCGCGGTTGAAATCAAAGGCGACCATGGCCTGATAAAAGCCTTTGCCTTCTTCTCCGATCAGGTAGCGGGTGGGAATGCGGACGCCGTCAAAAAATAATGAGCCGCGCTGAGTCAAACGTTCTCCCGGCGCCTGGTATACCTGGCGGGTTACGCCGGGCGCATCAAGCGGCACGAGAAAGGCCGACACGCCGCGAGCGCCAGTGTCTCCGGTCCGCGCAAATACAATGCAGGCATCGGCATAGCCAGCAAACGTAATCGATGCTTTCTCTCCGTTGATGATATAGTCGTCGCCCATTTTTTCTGCACGCGTAGTGATATTCGCAGCATCCGAACCTGCGTTTGGCTCAGTCAAACCGAAGGCAATAATGGCATCGCCTGTGGCGTGTTGGGTCAACCACTCCGCTTGCACATCGGGCTGGGCATGATCTGCTAACAGCTCCGAAGCAATGAGGCCGAGTTGGATATATAAACTATAGTTAAAATCTCCTCGCGACAGTTCTTCAGTCATCAGCCCGCAGGTGACGTAATCGGCCATCAGCCCGCCGAATCTCTCTGGTACACGCAAGCCCAATATCCCTAATTGAGCGGCTTCCTTAATGAGTGCGCGCGGAATCTTCTCGCCGCGATCCCAGCGGTGGTAGTTGGGCGCGAGTTTATCTTTGGCGTATTGCCGCAGGGTCTGTTGCAGCAAGAGCTGTTCTTCGGTGAAGGTAAAGTCCATACCCAGTATCCTTAATGAATTTCCTTACGAGTTAAACCGCTGGAAGAAGGAGGCGGGCAGAAGACGGATTGCCTGTTTGAGGCGTCCGGTCTGAAAGAGGAGAACCAGGAGTGTGATCCAGAACACGTGCACCCCGATAGCCGCTACCCAAAGAAACCAGGCCAGCTTTTGAAAGATGGCAGCCAGCAGAATAAAGATCGAATAGTCGCGACTGACCAGGCCGGAAATCATCTTTTCTAGCAGCTGGTTTTGCCACGCCGTCGACTGTTCCCCGAGTGTGTCGGTTTTCTGTGCGATCAGGACGCAAGGAAAAGAAAAAACGGTTCCAGCGGCCAGCAGGACCCCGAGGAAAAGGGCCGATTGTATTTCTCCCTGTGTCCAGACCGCAAAGCCGAGCCCGAGGAAGGTCGCTATATGCACGACTGTATCGAGTGTGACATCGAGCCACGCTCCCAACGGTGACTCGAGAAATTTCATGCGAGCGACTTCTCCATCGACGCAGTCGACTATGGCGGACAACTGTAGCAGCAGCGCCCCCAGCACGAGGCCCCAATAGCCTGCTTGAAAAAAGCATGCCGCTCCGAGAAGACCTACAAAGCAAGAAAGCAGCGTAATCTGATTCGGGTTAAGTGACGTACGCAGAAATAGCCGGGTCAAGGGGCGGGAAAGTGTTCGATTTAGATAGGCATCGACAAAACCGTCTCGCGGGTTCTCTAAAGAGTGCAGCAGGGCGCGTTCGCCCATCTGCACAGAGTCCGAAGAAGATGATTGCGAAGAGAGTTTATAGACAAAATGAGACAACGCGGAATATATTTTGATCTTGTCCGCAGGGATCGTTTCTATTCCTGGGCCTTCTGTTTCTTGGATTTGGATGATGAGTCTCAACACGTATTGGGACAGATCGCGCGGACCCAGCAGCAGTGCAGGGGTTCCGTTCTGTGCTTTGACTGCCCACGTCTCCCCTGACTGTGCAGTCTGGTCGAGATTTTGCGCCATGGATGGCTGAAAGAGCGTGTGGAGAGAAAAGCACAGACAGTGTTCGTTCGCCTCCGTCTGGAGTGCAGTCGGGATATCTGCAAGACGTGTCCAAACGACCTCAGCTACGAGTCTTTCTTCATCCTTCAGCTCTTCCCTCAGCTGGGTAGTGTCGGTATCTCCCTGTGTCAGGATGTAGCACGTCCGTGCTCCTGCGCGTTGGGCAGTAAGAATGGCACGCTTGAGAAGAGACAGCCCTCCAACTGCTGTCAAAGGAGAGATGCTGTGTGTAACCGGGATAAGAATGCAAGCCACGGTGATCATAATGAGAAGCTCTCGGAGATAGTAGAGCGACAATTGTAAAGATAAGTGTGTTGCCTGGCAATTTCCCTCTTAATAAACAATGCGTCTAAACAATACTTTTAAACAATAACTCTTTGGCAGGGAAGTTCCCCGGTGCTCACACGTGCTCAGAGGTATGCCATGTGATGTGAAGCGGTGCGCGCGTGGTCCTCTTGTGACCCAGCGAGGTGTTTGGTGTAATGCCCTGGCATTATAAGGAGGCAGATATGGCACAGGAAGAGATGAAGCATGTTCTGGATGGCTACAAAGTTCTTGATTTCACTCAGGTATTGGCCGGCCCTACCGTCACCCGGCTGATGGCGGAAATGGGCGCGGAGATCATCAAGGTTGAGCTTGCTCCTGGCGGGGATCTCTCGCGTGGCCTGCCGTTTTTGCGGAACGGCAGGAGCGGCTATTTTATCCAACAAAATAGGGGCAAAAAGAGTCTTTGCCTGGATGCTAAAAACGCTAAGGCGCTGGATATTTTGAAACAGTTGATTGGCAAGGTCGACGTTGTTGTCGAAAATTTTGCGCCTGGGGCAATAAGCCGACTCGGGCTGGGTTATGAAACGGTCAAACAGCTGAATCCACGCGCGGTGATGTGCTCGGTGTCAGCTTTTGGCCAAACCGGGCCGCTCTCCAAGTTGCCTGGTTATGACTATATTGCGCAAGCATATGCAGGCGTTACCTATATGATCGGTGAGCCTGAAGGCGCGCCGTATTTTCCTATGCTGGGTATCGGTGATGTCAGTACCGGCGTGCACGCCGTCGCCGCAATAGCGTGCGCCCTGCTGTATCGTGAACGGACCGGAAAAGGCCAGCATCTCGATATCTCGCTGCTTGACGCCTACTTCCACTGTCATGAGATGAGCGTGGAGCTGTATAGCGCCAGCGGGGGGACGATTAAACCCAAGCGGTCGGGCACGCAGCACTACGCATTAGCGCCGATTGGCCTCTTTAAGGGGCGGGAAACCTATATTTTTATCATGGCCTTGGCCCACCAATGGGTGCCCTTTTGTAAAGCCATGGGAAAACCCGAGCTGGCTGAGGATCCGCGCTTTGCGGACAATGCCGACCGTCTGAAGAACATATCCGAGTTTGTCAAAGTTGTTGAGGACTGGATTACCTCAATGCCGAGTGACGAAGCAGCGCTACATGCCTTGGAAGAGGCGCGTATTCCGGTTGCCCCGGTACTCTCAATCGAACAGGCCGTCAATCATCCCCATCTTCAATACCGCCGGACGGTGCGGCGGATAACTGATCGCGCGTTTGGTGAGGTCGACATCCCAGGTATGCCGCTCAAATTCTCAGAATTCCCTGAGGAGCTGTCCCTTGACGCTCCTTTCTTAGGAGAACACAACGCGGATATTTTGACACAGTATTTGTCGTATGCGCCCGACCAGGTCCAAGCGTTGGAAGGCGAAGGCGTACTCACCCGGGAGAGTTAAGGAATCGGTGGCGAGACGGACTGTCGGGTGGCCAACAGGAGAAAGAATGAATTTTACCTATTCGCCTGAAGAAGAACAATTTCGCCTGGAAGTGCGGACATGGCTTGAGACCAACGCCCCGGAGGATTTGCGTGGTGGCAAAGAGGACGGCTTGAGTATGGATGCGCGCTGGGAGCGTCAGAAAACCTGGCACAAAAAGTTGTACGAAGGTGGCTGGATAGGGATATGGTGGCCGCAGGAATATGGTGGACGGGGCGCATCTGTCAGCCAGCAAGCGATCTTCAATGAGGAGATGGCGCGGGCGAACGTCCCCGGTGGGGTGAATATGAGTGGTGTCAGCCTGCTCGGGCCGACCCTCCAGCATTGGGGCACAGAAGAGCAAAAACAGCGCTTTTTGCCAAAAATATTGCCAGCTGAAGAGCTGTGGTGTCAGGGGTATTCCGAACCGGGCTCAGGTTCAGACTTGGCCTCATTACAGACGCGGGCGGTCGAAGACGGGGACCGTTTTGTGGTGAATGGCCAGAAGGTGTGGACGAGCTGGGCCCAACATGCGGACTGGTGTTTTTTGTTAGTCCGGACTGATCCGGATGCGCCCAAGCATCAGGGCATTAGTTATCTCTTGGTCGATATGCACAGCCCTGGTGTTACGGTCCGTCCGCTGGTTCAGATCAATGGCGAGTCTGAATTTAACGAAGTCTTTTTCGAAGACGTACGCGTGCCCAAGGACAATCTGGTCGGTGAGAAAAACCGTGGCTGGATGATTGCTATCACGACCTTGATGTTTGAGCGGGTGGCGACGAGTGGCTATTTTCGCGTTGAGATACTACTGCCCCAAGTGTACGATTTGGCCCGGCGGATAGAGCTGAACGGCCGGCCGGCCAGCGATGATGCTGCCGTACGCCAGCAATTGGCGCAGTTTGCGATTGAGGCGGAAGCGATCAAGTACAACGACGTGCGACGCCTGACGCGTCAACTCAAAGGTCAACCCCCAGGGCCGGAAGGCTCTTTTTCTAAAATCATGTCAACGGAGCTGAATATGCGCGTCGTCAACTTTGCGATGGAGCTGTTAGGTCCATACTCCATACTTACGAAAGGTTCCCCATTTGCAATTGACCAAGCCCGCTGGTCCTATCGTATGTTGGGCGCCAGGGCGGGGACGATTGCGGCGGGGACGAATGAGATTTTGCGCGGCGTGATTGGGGAACGGGTGCTCATGTTACCCAAGAGTCGCTAGTGAGCCGCTGGTGGAGTTCCGCACACTACCATACACCAATAGGCGGAGAGAGCCTGCTGTGCCGAACGAACGAGCGATCACTACCATCCTCTTTGACGCTGGTGGGGTGCTCGTTCATCTTGACTACTCTTTCCTCGCGCGTGGGCTGCGGGCGGCCGGGATTCCGGTGACCTCACGTGATCTGCGTCGAGCCGAGTATGCTGCCAAAACAGAGATTGATCGGCGTTTTCGCGAGGTGCTCCCCAGCACTGACGAAACGCGCCGGCAGCCCTATTTCTTTGTACTACTCCAGCAGCTGGGGATCGAGGCCGGAGCGGCACATCGACTCCTGCAACAGTTTGAGACAGAACATCGAAGAGACAATTTGTGGCGGCTCCGGTTGCCTTCAACCCCAGGCGTCCTCACCGACCTAGGTGCACAAGGAATCACCTTGGGGGTCATCTCGAACGCGGATGGCCGGATCGCCGCTATTCTTGAGAAAGCAGGCATTGCGCATTTTTTTGACGTTATTATTGATTCGTACGTCGTAGGTGTGGAAAAACCTGATCCTGAAATTTTTCGGATAGCTCTTGATCGGATGGGGGTTAAACCTGAGCACGCCATTTTTGTGGGCGACATCTATGCTATTGACGTGCTTGGGGCTGCACGGGCGGGGCTCCAACCAGTTTTGTTTGACATGTTAGGGGCGTATAAAAACGTGAGGTGTCGGAAGATTCAACATCTGCGTGAGCTGTTATCTTGTATTGAAGAAAAGCCGTGCTGACAAAGAGAGATGGGATGATATGGCAGACCGACTCAAGGGGAAAGTGGTTTTAATCTCAGGCGGAGCGCGCGGACAGGGCGGGCTCTTGACGCAAGAAGGGGCCAGGTTGTCCTGGCCGATGTTCTTGAAACCGAAGGGGTGCAGACCGTAGAGGCGACACGTGCCCAGGGGGGCGAGGCGACCTTTGTGAAACTGGACGTGACACGTGCGGAGGATTGGAAAAAAGAGGTTGATAGCGCTGTCAGCGCATATGGCAAGCTCGATGTCTTGATCAATAATGCTGGCATTCTGCGGATGCAAGGATTGGAAGACATCTCCATAGAAGTGTGGGAACAAGTAATGGCGGTCAAATCGACCGGCGTGTGGCTGGGGATGAAGGCCGCGATCCCCGCCATGCGGGAAGCTGGGGGTGGATCGATTGTGAATATTTTATCTATTTCCGGCTTGGTGGGAACCGGCATGCAGACTGCCTACCAGGCCAGTAAAGGCGCGGTGCGGATTATGACCAAGATGGCAGCCGTGCAATATTTGCCTGAGGGTATTCGTGTGAACTCGTTGCATCCTAGTCCGGTTGATACACCCATGACAAGTGACTTCGACCGCGAGCAGTGGCAGATGTATGTGAACAGCATCCCGCTTCTGGTGAATCGTCGGATGTGACCCGAACTGAGTTCGTCATTGATGGTGGGTTCACGGCGCGCTAAAAGCGTGGAGAATATGGTGTCCGGGACAGAGTCGTTTGACACAGGAGACGGGCTTGGACTAGGATACGCACCGGCACAGTTCTCAATTGGTCGTAACCACAAAATAGGAGGGTTTTATGGCGGATGGGAAAGTAAAGCGGATGTGGGCGTTGCCAAACGCGGACTTAACGGTTCCTCAATCGCTGCTCATGCACGGAGGTGCTCCTGATCTGGTCACCATACCGTGCCCCGCGTATCTCATTGAACATGAGAAGGGGCTCGTCCTGTTTGATACCGGTTGTCACCCGGCTGTGGCTGATGATCCCGTGGGCCATTGGGGGCCGTTTGCCGAGCATTTGCAGGTGTCCTATCCCAAGGAAATGTTGCTCGACCGGCAGATCCAAGCGCTCGGCTACAAGATGTCAGACATTAAATATGTCCTGATTTCACACCTGCATCTTGACCACACGGGCTATATGCACGCCTTCCCGGATGCCAAATTCCTGATTATGCAAGATGAGCTTCGGTATGCCTACTGGCCCGATCCGCACTTGCGGGATGTGTTTGTATTTAAGGACATCGTCCCCACACGTGGCTTCCAGTGGCTTGAACTGAACGGAGATTTCGATGTCTTTGGCGATGGCAGCCTGAACCTGCTCAAGACGCCGGGCCATACGCCCGGAGAGAGCTCGCTGTACGTACGCCTGCCCAACCGCTCGATTCTTCTGGCCGGAGATACGCTGCATTTGCGCGAACAGTTCAATACGCTGTCAGGCATGCCGCTTGATACAGATCCTACCCAATCCTCGTTGTCTATCCAGCGTATCCGGGCGATGCGCGACTTGCACGAGTGCACGGTGTGGATCGCCCATGATCCGGAAGACTGGGCCGAACTTCCCCACGCACCCACGCCGATCGAGTAGGGGGCAAGAGACTATGCCACTGTACGAATACCATTGCCTGCCGTGTGATTCCGTCTTTGAAGAGCTGTGTTCTTTACGCGAGGCGTCGAAGAAGAAGCCGTGTCCGAGCTGCGGCAAAAGGGCCCCCCGGATTGTGTCCGCATTTGCCATATCGAGCTGTGCGAGGGGAGAGCCGTTCGATCCGGTGATCGCTTCTCATAAAAATTCGTCTGACCCGCGCCCTCTGTGCATGCAGCATTCGCAAATTCCACTGGCATGCCATATGGATGAATATTCGGTGAAGCGCTTTGCCGCGCATGCGTCAGGGCGTGGGAATGCATTTGACGACAAGGTGGCTGAGGCGAAGGAGGTGCGTAAACAGCGCGGACTCGCACAGCCAAAATACGCCCCGGCGACGCATGGGCATGATCACGACCATGGACACTCGCATGGCCCTGACCGCAACTTCCGTCGGCATGGTGAAAGCCAGGGCAGCGTCACCGACCATAGACATGACTCTGAACATAACCATGCCCCTGCGGGTTCTCACAGCCACGGGAAAGGTAAGAACCAGAAGACCAAGACGCCAGTGCATGTCCATTAAGGCGTCCCTCGAGTGTGGAAATCCTATGAAAGGGCGACCGTAAGGTCGTCCTTTTTGTTGTCGTGGTGTGAGATAGACTGAACCGTCCACTCGGTTTATGGGTTGTAAAAATGTTCCCGTTCGCATGAGGGCGTCAATAAGGAGGGCGAGGAAAATGACAGACTTCGGCATCGTTACAATACCCACCCACTATACGATCCAACCCGTAGAATTAGCGCGCTGGGCGGAAGAGAGCGGCTTTGAGTCATTGTTCTTTGGAGAGCACTCGCATATTCCGGCCAGCCGTAAAACGCCTTTCCCCTTGGGAGGTGAACTGCCCCAATATTATAGTGAGTTCTATGACCCTTTTGTGGGGCTTACTGCAGCGGCGGCTGTGACGCAGAAGCTCAAGGTCGGCACGTCGGTCTGTCTAGTGCCCGAACACCACCCTATTAACCTGGCCAAAAGTGCGGCATGTCTCGATCGTGTGTCCAACGGTCGATTCCTCTTAGGCATAGGTGCGGGCTGGAATGCTGAAGAGATGGGCGACCATGGTGTGGCTTTTAAAGATCGCTGGAAAGAGACGCGCGAACGCGTGCTGGCAATACGGGAAATCTGGACCAAAGATGAAGCAGAATTCCACGGTCAATTTGTTGATTTTGATCCTATATGGTGCTGGCCCAAGCCGGTTCAAGCAGTAGGTCCGCCTATTTTAATGGGCGCGGACTCGAAATGGGCTCCAAAACGCATTGTCGAGTACTGTGATGGCTGGATACCTGTTGATGGGCCAAATCTGGCTAGCGGAATTGAAGCAATCCAAGCCGAGGCGGACCGTGTCGGACGGTCGATGAGAGATTTTGATCTAACTGTGATCACTGGGGAAGTGTTTGCCGGCGAAAAGAGTATAGAAAGCCGGGTTCAGGAGCATCTTACACTCGGCTTTAATCGCATTACTTTCCTCGTTGTGGCGGACAAGCCAGATGAACAGTGGCCTATCCTAGAACGCTATGCAGAGCTAATCCGTAATTTTTAGTAAGACGGACGGTGCGCCCCCAGCTTAGCGACAATTTTGCCTGAGAGGGGTTCGATAAGGCCGCGGGGATGAAGTTTAGTGAACTTGTCCGGCTCTTGCAACAGGACGACTTCCGGGTTCTTAAGGAAAAAGGGTCTCTCCGGTACTATACAAATCCCAGTGTAGATAGATTAATCCGTGTCGACTATCATGGCTCGAAAAAAGTTCCCCCTGGAACATGCAACACAATCCTGAAGGCAGCCGGACTCAAAAATACAAAGTGAGCTGAACGATGATAGACCTCAAGTATTCTTTGGTGATTGAAGCAACCAACGATCCAAATTTTTTTGGATTTTACTCTCGAGATCTTGAAGGGATTACCGGAATCGGACATTCAGCGGAGGATTGCTTATATAAGGCGAAGTGGGGGATGGCGGAGCATGTCACGCTTTTGCGAGAACGGGGACTTGCCATTCGTCAGGTCAACACGAACCCGACGATATTGATTCAAAATGAGCGAAGGCTAGAGAAGGCGGCCTAGTCAATCTGGAGAAGGCGGCCTAATAAATGAGGAGTAGGACTGCATGGCTGAAGTAACAAATTTCCCACGCCCGTTTCCGAATATTGACGACCAAGAGTTCTGGGATGGTTGCAATCGCGATGAGCTGCTGATGCAGCGGTGCAGTTCGTGCAAGAAATTCCGGTGGCTGCCGAAACCCATGTGCCCACACTGTAACGCTCTAGAGCACGAGTGGGTCAAAATGAGTGGCAAGGGTAAAGTGTTCTCGTGGACGATTATTGAGCACCCTGTGCATCCCGCAGCAGTTGAGAAGGTGCCATATAATGTGGCCCAGGTGCAGCTTGACGAAGATCCGGATTTGATTATGGTGACCAGCTTGGTGGATGTCAAGAATGAAGATATCCGGATGGACATGCAGGTCGAAGCGGTCTTTGCCGAGCACGAACCTGGAGTGAAGATTACGAAGTTCCGCCCTGTGTAGGATCGCCCATGCAACTCGAACTCGAAGGCAAGGTTGTAATTGGGGCAAATATCGCTATCGACGGTCGGGCGAACCCTGGCTTGATAGGCTAAGGGATGAGGGGCTTGGAGTAGGGTAGGGGTTCGGGTTGAAGCAGCACAGGACTATGAGCTGAAAGCCGACAGCCAAGAGTCCATTGTCAAAATATGAGTCGCATTCCAACAAACCCGCCCCTCTTGAAGCGCGTCTTGTCCTCGTTCATCGTCAACGAAGTGCATAAAATCGGCCTCAAGCGGATTGTTGTCGGTCTTTCCGGAGGCGTGGATTCGGCGCTGAGCGCATATCTGGCCGCTGAGGCGCTCGGGCCGGAGAATGTCCTGGCGGTCAAAATGCCGTACAAGACTTCTAGCAAGGAGAGTATTGAACACGCGGACTTGGTGATTGCAGCGACTGGTATTGCGTCGATGACCGTCGAAATCTCCGCCCAAGTTGATGCCTATTTCGTCAGTTTCGCCGACGCCAATAATATGCGTCGTGGTAATAAGATGGCGCGCGAGCGGATGACTATTCTGTATGACCAGTCCGCACGTTGGGATGCGCTGGTGCTTGGTACGAGCAATAAGACCGAACTGCTCTTGGGCTATGGGACGCTGTTCGGCGATATGGCTTCAGCTCTTAATCCGTTGGGAGACCTGTATAAGACCCAGGTGTGGGCGTTGTCCGAGTTTATTGATATCCCCAGACCTATTGTGACAAAACAACCCTCCGCAGATCTATGGGCTGGGCAGACCGATGAGGAAGAGCTCGGATTTTCCTATCAAGAAGTTGATGAGCTGTTGTATTTGATGGTCGATCAACGCTACTCGCGCGAAGGGTTATTAGCTGCAGGATTCCAAGCAGATTTTATTGATCAGATTTCCCAGCGCATCATGAACTCTCAGTATAAGCGTCGCCTGCCGGTGATTGGCAAGGTTTCCCAACGGACCATAGACTGCGACTTTCGTTACGCCCGTGATTGGGGCCGGTAACGTGGCCGGCACTCTTTACATCATTGCAACGCCGATCGGTAATCTTGAAGACCTCACTCTACGCGCCTTACGCGTACTCAGAGAGGTCGACCTGATTGCGGCGGAAGACACTCGCCACACTAGAAAATTGCTCTCGCATTACGAGATCGCAACTTCGCTGACAAGCTACCATGACCACATCGAAACAAGCAAAGCTCAGGTGCTGATCGAGGGATTACAGTCAGGAGAAAATATCGCCCTGGTCAGTGATGCTGGTACGCCGTGTATCTCCGACCCAGGCTATCGTTTGGTGAAGGGAGCGGCAGAGGCTGGTATTGCTGTTGTTCCGATTCCTGGTCCGTCTATGCTCACCGCGCTCTTGAGCGTTGGTGGGTTACCTACCGATCGTTTCGCCTTCGAAGGATTTCTGCCTGCGAAGCAGAGTCAACGTCAGAAGGCGTTACAAGGGCTGCGACGAGAAGAACGGACCATGATTTTCTTTGAGTCTCCGCATCGACTTGTGAGGATGATTACGGATCTCGGTGATATTTTCGGTGATCGTGAGATTGTGATTGGCCGAGAGCTGACCAAGAAATTTGAGGAAATCCTTCGCGGCCGTATCTGCTCGCTTCAAGCCGATTTGCAGAGTCGCCACATAAAAGGAGAAATCGCGCTCTTAGTCGCGGGCTGGGATGGTCACCAGGAAAAGGCTTCGGAACAGTCCATCGAAGAAATCCTGCAGCAGCTTCTGGCGGACGGATTGGCGCTTAAGGAGGCGGCTCGGATTGTGAGTGAACAGTATGGGCTATCAAAACGTGAGGTCTATACCCTTGGGATAAAAATAAAGGCTCGTTGAAGATCGCATGATCAACAAAGAATGGGTCTTTGGCTTGGCTCTTCAAAAAAGAATGCTAGGAGGGAGACAGACGGGTTTGTGGACGTTTGTGGTTAGGGGATACGGTCCGCCTGCCACTATGCGAAATCAGGAGCAAACGGTCAGCCCCTCGCCTTCCGGTGAACATCCTCAGTTTGCCTGCTCTTTCTGGCCTCCTGGTCTTCTTAGTCCTCTCTTCTTTCGTTCGCTTTGACTCTTCTTTAGACGCTGCAGGAGGAAAGCGGTGAGTCAGCTGCAGCGCATTATCGTTGGCAATGATCTGACAGAAGGGTCTGATAGCGCGGTAAAATATACTGCCCTACTCGCCGCTCGCTATGGCGCTGCCTTGCATTTCGTCCATGTCATTGAGCCGATCCATACGTACCAGCGGCTATCGCACCCATCCACGCCTCCGGACACTCCCGAAGAACTCGCGCAACAGGCTGGGGCAAAGCTGGAGGCCCCTGTCCGCAGCCCGGCTTTTGCCTCGCTGCATGCAGAATATGAGGTCCGGATAGGGGAAACCTTTTGTCGAACTCATCTTAGCTCGGCGTGCTTGGCAGGCCGGCCTCATTATCGTTGGTGGACCGATAGACCAAGACGGCCCCCTGCTGGGTGGAACAAGTGAATGCAAGTGAACGGCTTGTAAGCAAGGCTCTGGTCCCGGTTCTCATCACAAAACGACCCCTATCGGCCGCCAGCAAAACCTTCCTGCTGCCCACATATTTTTCTCCAGCATCAAAGCAAGCGGTGCAGGAGGCGTTAACTCTTGCCGATCTTCCGCTCCAACATATTTCCTGGGAACGTCCTACCGTGAGCGGACCCGCTGGGACTTCTATTCTGAACCAGGCAGACCAGTGTCAAGCCGATGTTATTGTTATGAGTACTCATGGTCGGAATGGACTTGCCCATATGCTGTTAGGCGGCGTGACTGAAGAGGTTGCACAAACGGCACCCAACCTCATCCTGACTATTCGGCCGGATGCTTTTCAATTTGAGCTGCCGCAATAAAAGTGGTGAAAAAATGAAGTGTCATGACTCTTGGCTGGCCGTGGCACGGACTTGTGTGTCGATTGGAGTATCTATGTCTTTTTCGTGACGGAAAATAGCAGCAAAAGGCGGGCCGTAAGAAAGGCCAACGCCGCTCTTACGAGAACGGGGGCCAAAGGCATAGAGGGAGTACTCCTAGCCTTGCCCCCCGTGGGGCATCTTCCTCTCTAGGAGGAGGATAGGGGTATGACCTTTCCGCGATAGAATG
>CAZXFE010000070.1:0-15704 GCA_964639795.1 uncultured Enterobacteriaceae bacterium
TGCGGCCAAGATCGTCTTTCGCAACGCGAAGCTCAAGGATTGCCGCCGTTTCACCTTGGATTTCTGAGACTTCGACTTCATCCGGGTTGTTCACCAGGGCTTTGGCTAGGTATGTAACAAGCTCTTTCATAGCAATCTCCACATTACAAGATCAAGATTCCGGTGCTTTCCCCACTTTTTTTATCAGCCGGGCAACTGTCTCGGTCGGCCGAGCTCCATTCTGCAGCCATTTGTCAAGCTTGTCTTGCTTAATCTCAACCACCGCTGGATCTTTAGTCGGATCATATGAGCCGATACGCTCAAGAAACCGTCCGTCCCGCGGCGACCGCGAGTCAGCAACGACGATACGATAGAAGGGGCGCTTTTTAGCGCCATGTCGAGCTAGTCTAATTTTTACCATAGTCTTCTAATTCCCCCAGGCCGGGAGAGAAAGACGTTTTTTCATTTTTTTGCCTCCTCCAAACCCGGAAAGTCTCCTCGTCATCTTTTTTGCTTCGAGATATTGCTTGAGAAAGCGGTTCACCTCAACCACCGACGTCCCGCTGCCTTTCGCAATACGCTTGCGGCGGCTGCCATTGAGCAACTCCGGCTTGTTCCGCTCCTTTTTGGTCATTGAGCTGATGATCGCCTCAATGTGCTTGAATCTTTTCTCCGCCCCCTCCATATCTGCACCCTTGAGCATTTTTTTAGCCCCTGGGAGTAGAGACACGAGGTCCGTAATGGAGCCCATTTTCTTGAGCATACGCATCTGCTCTTGGAAGTCCTCAAGCGTAAACTGATTTTTCTTGAGTTTCTTCTCTAGGACGTCCGCCTGTTGCTGATCGAAAACCTTTTCGGCCTTCTCAATCAACGACAAAACATCCCCCATGCCCAAGATGCGTGAGACGATCCGGTCCGGGTGAAACGGTTCTAGCGCGTCAAGCTTTTCACCGACGCCAGCAAAAAGAATAGGCTTACCTGTGACGGACCGAAGAGATAAAGCTGCGCCACCTCGGGCATCGCCTTCTATCTTGGTCAGAATAACGCCATCCACCTCAAGGCGACTATGGAATCCGGACGCAACATTCACCGCTTCCTGTCCGGTCATGGCATCCGCCACAAGCAGGGTCTGGTGTGGCTGGACGACAGCTTCCATGCGTTCCAGCTCTGCCATTAACGCGTCATCAACCTGCAGGCGGCCGGCGGTATCAATCAGTGCAACGTCGCACCCCTGCTGTCGAGCTGCAGCTATCCCTGCCTGAGCAATGGCAACAGGATCGTCAGCCGAGCCGTCTTTTGGCGTCGGATAGACGGGCACTCCGATTTCTTGGCCGAGAATTTCGAGCTGATCAATTGCTGCAGGTCGAAAGGTATCGGCCGGAATGAGGTAGGGCGTCCGTTGACGTTCAATCTTGAGATACCGAGCGAGTTTACCAGCAGTCGTCGTTTTGCCTGACCCATTCAGCCCTACTAAGAGGATAACCACCGGCGGCTGGGCAGACAAATTCAGCTCGGTATTCTCTCCACCGAGCAAGGATATCATCTCCGCATTGACAATTTTGATGAGCTGTTGGCCTGGCGAAAGGCTGGTCAGGACGTCCTGACCGAGCGCCTGCGTTTTAACTCGCTCGACGAAGTCCTTCACTACACGGAAGTTTACGTCTGCTTCCAGCAGTGCAAGGCGCACTTCTCGCAAGGCATCATCGATATTTTTCTCTGTCAGCTTGGTGTGTCCACGCACTCGGCGCAGCACCCCATCTAGCTTTTCGCCTAGGGCTTCAAACATGACGTTTCACGCAGTCCGATTAAGCTTTCCTCACATACAGAAACAGGGGTAGAAAGTCAATCAATTACCAGCCAACGACCAGCTCGTGGCTTGCCCCGCTTGCTTGCATGGCCTCTTGAAATCCGTTAGCTGTGGGACATGGGAGTCAAGCAGAGGAAGTTTCTTATCGGTGCATTCCTTATCGTTACTGCGGTGGGTTACCTCATCTACACCGGCATACAAGAAACAAAAGTATACTTTTTTACTATAGACGAATTTCTTCTTGAAAGAGAAGCCCTCGCAAATAAAGACGTCCGTATTGCCGGCCGTGTTCAAGATGGCTCTATGCAGTGGGACCCGGCGGCACTAAACCTCAATTTTGTACTCACCCCAATCGACGAAACGACGGCGCCTTTGGAGCCCGGCGTCCCGGTTCACTACCAAGGGATTGTGCCCGACATGTTTGCTGAAGGTCGAGATGTTGTTGTGGAAGGGATCTACACCCCGGAACAAAATCTCGTTGCTTCCACCATTATGACCAGTTGTCCGTCAAAATACGAGCCTGAAATCAGTGAGCGGCTCCAAGAAAGCTAGTCCAAAGAGAGTGCATCCATTGGACTCCAACGTCCGTCCATCACGAGAAGACACAGCGCAGCACTGTACAGCGCAGGACATACCCGTGACACACCTATGACACATCTCGGCACTCTCGCCCTCTATCTCGCGGGTCTCTTGTCCGTTTACGCTATTGTGACCAGTCTGTGGGGGGTCCGAGCACGTCGAACAGCCTGGATGGCAAGCGCAACACAGGCTGCCTACGCCGTGTGCGGCTGTGTGGTCGTCGCGTCAGCAGCTCTCCTGCATGCTCTGCTGACGCGGGACTTTAATGTCGAATACGTCGCGAGTTATTCCAGCTCAACCCTACCGATCCAATACACTATTGCCGCTTTTTGGGGCGGACAAAAAGGATCTCTGCTTTTTTGGACACTCATTCTGTGCCTGTTCTCAGCCGTAGTTCAGTTCCAGAACCGGACAAAAAACCAAGAGTTGATGCCGTACGTGACGGCAACGCTCATGACCATTACCCTGTTTTTCATTGGCCTGTTGTGTTTTATTACACCGCCGTTTGAACGATTAGCCTTTATCCCGAGCGAGGGGTCGGACCTCAACCCGCTCTTACAGAATTATTGGATGACCATTCATCCGCCCGCTCTGTATCTTGGTTTTATTAGCGCATCGGTCCCCTTTGCCTTTGCCATGGCAGCCCTCGCCACCGGGAAACTTGGCGACGTGTGGATCCGCACGTCGCGGCGCTGGGCTTTGACGTCTTGGTTCTTTCTCTCTCTGGGTAATCTCCTGGGAGGACGCTGGGCATACGAAGTCTTAGGCTGGGGCGGCTACTGGGCCTGGGACCCGGTCGAAAACGCTGCCATTATGCCCTGGTTTACGTCCACGGCCTATCTGCACTCAGTCATGATTCAAGAAAAGAAAGACATGCTGAAGGTGTGGAATATGGTCTTGGTCATCCTCACCTTTGCACTCACGATTTTCGGAACGTTTTTGACGCGCAGCGGGGTGATCTCGTCCGTTCATTCTTTTACTCAGTCCGGCTTGGGCCCGTATTTTCTGACGTTCCTAGTTCTCGTCTTGATCGTCTCGATCGGTCTACTCCTGTACCGCCTACCAGAACTCAAGAGCACAAACGAACTGGACTCTATGCTGTCGCGCGAGGCAGCCTTTTTGTTCAATAATCTCATGTTAGTTGGTCTTGCGTTCGCCACATTTTGGGGGACGATCTTTCCCATTCTTTCAGAGTGGGTCCGGGGAGTGAAAATTACGGTTGGCCCGCCGTTCTTTAACAAGGTCAACGGGCCGCTGGGCGTCATGCTGCTATTCCTCACCGGGATCGGACCGATTATTGCCTGGCGACGGGCAAGTTGGACTAGCCTGAAACGACAGTTCACCGTTCCGCTTCTGACGGGTCTGGCGACGGGCCTGCTGCTCTTCGCCCTCGGCTACCATGACTACTATGCGCTGGTCATTTTCTCCCTGGTCGGATTTGTATTGGCGAGTATTTTCGTCGAGTTTTATCGTGGTACTCGGGCCAGACAGGAGATGCTGCACGAAAGCCCGCCCCAAGCATTCCGTCGCCTCGTGGGGAAGAATCCACGTCGCTACGGTGGGTATATCGTTCACGTCGGAATCGTTTTCATCTTTTTTGGCGTAGCGGGTGCATTTTTTACAATCGAAAAACAAATAACCGTAAGCGCGGATGAAGTCTTCGATGTCGGACGGTATACGCTCCACTATACGGGCATGAGAGAACACGATAATTCCCACATCTCTTCACAGATCGCCACCGTACAGGTTCTTGTCAATGATCGACAGATTGACACCATGCATCCGGAGAAGCGTTTTTATAAAAAACAAGAGCAACCCACGACAGAAGTTGATATTCGCGCGACCTTGGTGGAAGATCTCTACCTCGTCTTTGGTGCGTACGACGCAGCCTCAGGCCTGGCAACGTTTCAGATTTTTATTAACCCCCTCGTCTCCTGGATATGGATCGGCGGGCTTACCTTGATCCTCGGTACGTGCGTCATCATGGTCCCGAATCTGGCTGAGCGACAGGCATTTGCGCTTGCTCGAAGCTCGGCAGACATACGAGGAGAGCCGATTGCGGATTAAACGCTTACTCTGCTCCCCCTTGTTGGTGTGCGGCTTTTCTCTCGCACTGGCCGCATCCCCTACCAATCAGGCGATTGAGGAATCGTTGACGTGCCAATGTAGCTGTGGCCTGACCGTCCACAGTTGCAATCACTTGAACTGTAGTTTTGCTGTTCCGGCGAAAGAAAAGATTGCGGAACAAATCGGCCTGGGTCAATCTCAGGACATCATCCTAGCCTCTTTTGTTTCCCGTTATGGGGAAAAAGTCTTATCCGCGCCGACGATTTCCGGGTTCAACCTGGCGGCGTGGATCACCCCGTTTCTCGTGGTCCTCATTGGAGGGGTGGGCATTGGCCTGATCAGTGTGCGCTGGACAAAACGCCACTCGCAAGACCAAGCGTCTACTACACCTTCTGGCAAGCCAAATCCATATCAGGAACGGCTGCAAAAAGAACTGGATGATTTTGAAGGCTGACGGGTGAGGACAATTTAGGCCAATGACTTTCCTCCTGTATACTGTCGGTCTTCTTTTCGTTGGTATGGTTGCCGTCTTCGTTGCCTTCCCTTTACTCACTGCGGATACCTCTCTTGTGCAAGCCTCCTTACCCGAGGATCACGCGGCCCGTTGGAAGAAACAGAAAACCGATGCCTATGCTGCGATTAAAGAAGCCGAATTTGATAAACAGATGGGCAAGCTGACCGAGGAAGACTATCAGCTGCTTCGCCGGAAATATGAACTCCGCGCAGTAGAAGCGCTCACGCAATTGGATCGTCTTGAACAGTCAGAGCAGGCGCGGCGTAGGAAAGGACGGAGAGAGCCTGCCTAGCGGAGCTTGAGATCGAATGCCTGCGGGCCTTTTTCACCCGGCCTGACTTGAAACTCAACTTCCTCGCCTTCGCGTAAATCTTCGAAAAATACTTTTGGAGCTAAACGGGAGCGGTGGAAAAAGACATCATCGCCCCCATCATCGGAAGTGATAAAACCAAATCCACGCTCCTTCACAATCTTCTTTATCACGCCTGTCATACTGCCCCCCTTTCATACGTACATACAAGAGAATTTCCTTTGCGCTGTCAAGCAAATATAAAAACGAGCGGCCGGTGAGAACCCAAAACCATCCTGGTCCAACACGGACAAAAAAGGAAATGAGCAACTGGGTCATCGAGGCACATGATCTCCAAAAGACCTTCGCATGGACGCCGGTCCTGAACAGCATAGCATGCTGCATTCGCCCAGGCGCTAGTGTAGGTATATTCGGGCCCAATGGGGCAGGGAAAACGACTCTCCTGCGACTCTTTGCCACGCTGCTCAAACCAACGGCGGGAACCCTTACACTCTTTGGTGTTGATCCGCTTGATCCGGCCATCCGCCGCAAGATAGGATTTCTGGGGCATGACAGCTTCCTGTATCCTGATCTGACCCCAGAAGAAAACCTCACGTTTTATGGAAAGGCCTATAACCTTCCCAATCTCGCAGACCGGATCGATAAACGGCTTGAACAGGTTGGCTTGGAAGACTGGCGTGCAATGCCGGTGCGTCATTTTTCACGCGGTATGGAACAGCGCCTCGGCCTGGCGCGCGCGTTATTACATGAGCCAGATCTGTTTCTACTCGACGAGCCTTATACCGGCCTCGATACGCGCGCTGTCGCAATTCTGGACGATACGTTGACTGACGCTAAAGCCCAGGGGAAAACGGTGGTCCTCAGCTCTCACGATTTTGATCAAAGCCGGGAGCTGTTGAGTCAGGCCATCATTCTGAATCGCGGTCATATTGCCTGGCAATCTGGTGATGCACTCCCCTCCGCTCAGGAGTTCATCCAGATCTATCGCTCATGCACCCACCACACTGTCCCATGTTAGCCATTCTTTGGAAAGATATTCTTTTAGAGCTGCGGACCAAAGAGCGCGTGTCCTCTCTCCTTTTGCTGGCCATGCTTATTGTCTTGGTGTTTGTCTTCGCCCTCAATCCAGAACAACTCAAAGACCCGGCCTTGGGGGCTGCCTTGCTCTGGATTGCACTCATATTTGCCGGCATGCTGAGCGTCCAACGGGCATTCATACTGGAACACGAACGCAACTGCATCGATGGACTCTTACTGTGCCCAATTGATCCGGGCCAGTTCTTTTTTGCGAAATTCTTGAGCAACGTCTTTTTTCTGATCCTCGTGGAAGCAATTGTGACGCCCCTCACCATTGCGCTTCTCGGCATCCCCTTTTCCGCTTCTCTCCTTGGCCTGCCCTTAGTCCTCCTGCTCGGCATCGTTGGTTTCTCAGCCCTAGGGACGTTGTTTTCTGCTATGACGGTTCGAACACCGGCGAGAGAGATCCTACTCCCTTTGATGCTACTACCCCTCCTCGTACCCCTCTTAATAGCCGTCGTTCAGGTCACTGGGGCGCTTTTAGCCGGAGATGTCTGGACGGGGGTATGGTTACGCGTCTTAGTCGCCTTCGACGTTATTTTTGTTATCACCAGCTGGCTTACGTTTGGTTTTGTTTTGCAAGAGTAGGGATTCAGGACGCTATAATGGAGTTCTCATGAAAAAATATTCGCCATTCAATTATGTCATCCTGCCATGGCTCACCGCTGCTGCCATGTTGACTGCGCTGGCCATGGTGTTCCTGTATGTCCCGAACGAACGGGTGCAAGGTGCCGCGCAGCGTATTTTTTATATACACTTGCCCTCCGCCTGGATGGCATTTCTGGGCTTCTTTATCGTTGCTGGGGCCAGCGCAGCCTTCTTGTGGCAGGGCAAACGTTCCGCTGACCTACTGGCTCAAGCAGCCGCCGAAGTCGGCATGGTATTCTGCACCCTTGTCTTGCTAACCGGGCCAATCTGGGCACGGCCTATCTGGGGCGTATGGTGGACGTGGGACCCGCGTCTGACCATGACTCTGGTACTCTGGCTTATTTATGCCGCCTATGTCCTGCTGCGCGTCTTTGCCGGGGATACCGAAACGGTTGCCCGGTATGCCGCCGTACTCGGTATTATTGGCGTTATCGACATTCCCATTCTCTATATAGCTATTCGTCTATGGCGCGGCATTCACCCCAAGGTCGAACAAATGGCGCCCGAAATGGCCTGGACACTCCTTGTATGTACAGGAGCGTTTGTGTGTTTGTTTACATGGCTGTTATGGCTCAGGTTACAAAGTTTGCATTTGCGCAACGATATCATTGGGCTGCGCAAACACATACTGGTCTCATTGTAGAAAAGGAAGGACTATGTCGTATCTCTTTGCTGCATTTAGCATCGTATGGATCGTAATTTTTCTGTACGTACTCTCCGTTTCACGCCGCCAGCGCGAGCTCGCTCGGGAAGTCGAGACGTTGCGGCAAACGACACAAAAAGAGCCAGCCTCACCTTCTTCATGAGGCCTCAAAAGGCATTATGAGGATTGTTGGCTCAGCTAACTTCCTGGCGGATCGAGCTCTTCGAACAGTTCGATTAATACCTTTGCCGTCCGCGCAGGGTCATGCCGCACGAGCGAGGTTGCTGACATGAGGTCCCCGAACTTCACGACTTTCACCCCAAGGTCGTAGAGCGCTTCAACGTCGAGTTTTACTTGCGCCGCCTCTTCCTCCTTATACTTGCGGGCGAGTTCCTCGGGGATATTTCCTCGATGGACGATAACAGCATCAGGCAGCCGTCCTGCGTACTCAGCCATCGTAGTCACATGTTGAGAGGCGGTATAACCGTCGGTTTCACCATGGCGCGTCATCAGGTTCAGAATATAAATGAGCGGCACCTGCGCGGTTTGCAGCGCTTCCGGAATCCCTACCACCAACAAATTTGGTATGGTCGACGTATACAGATTGCCCGGGGCAAGGATAATGAAATCGCTTTCTCGAATGGCTTGCAGCGCTTCAGGGTTTGCCTGGGCCTCAGGTTTTAGATACACACGCTGGATAGGAATGGACAGATCATGCTTGGGCACATCAATATTCGCCTCTCCCTCAATTAACGTCCCATCTACCAACTCCGCATAGAGATGAGAGTTGTCCCATGTCACAGCTAATACGCGACCTCTGATTTTGAGTATCCGACCGAGCGCCTCAATGGCGTGTTTCTCCGATTCCAAAATCTTGGTTAGTGCCAGAAAAAACAGATTGCCGAAGCTCCTGCCCTCCAGCGGCGCCTCAACGAAGCGAAAAGAGAATAAATCACGTAGTAGCTGTGTCTCTTCAGACAACGCAACCAAGCAGCGGCGCAGATCGCCGGGTGGCAGCACGCCGAATTCGTCACGTAACCGGCCCGAGTCTCCGCCCGAATCCATCATAGTAACGACTGATTGTAACCACACATCTTCATACGTCCTGAGACCAGACAAGATGCTAAACGAGCCGGTGCCGCCACCGATCACACTCACCCGCCGCATATGCCTCTGCTCACCACCTTTGTCTTTTGCCGTTACTCTTGTGCCCACTGCTTCAGTGCCGCTAGCACGGGACCCATGGCCCCCTCTGGGCTCCACTGCTTACACAGTGCGGTAAGCGGGACCTTCAGCGCTGGCAAAGGATCTGCGCCAGGAACCATAGCTGCGCCCTCTTCTCGAAGCCAAGAAAGGGCTTGGTTCAGGTTAATAAAATTTCCGGAAAAAAGCGCTTGTCGAAACTGTGGCGCCATATGTTGATCAAAATACTGCTTGCGCTCCAGATCAATAATATCGGGCAGCAGCAAACTTGCCTCACTCAAATGACAGTCGAGATACGCGAGCAAATCATTGTAGACTTGTCTGGCAACCGTCTCTGCCTTGGTCCGCACCTCCTCCAAGAGCGCCCTGCCCTGGAGGGGGGCACCTCCCTCTTGGGGCAAAAGTTGACAGTAAAATTTGAGTTTTGGCTCCGTCCCAGACGGACGGATAATCACCACACATGCATCCGTAAAAAATTGCAGGACATTACGAGGCAGTTTATCAGTCTCACTGACAAAGGGTCCAAAGCTGTCTTCATCCCAGTAATCAACCAATCTTGTGATCGTATATCCACCAAGCTTGTGTGGTGGTCTGTCACGCAGGGATTGCATAACACGATCCCGGCATAAAACCCCCTCAGCACCGACCATCATGATGGAACGATTAATATCCGCATAGCCGCCTAGCTCTTCCAGTATATGTATATAGTAGTCCAGCAGAGTTTTGCCTTCCTGGCGTAGCTGTTGGTATAACGTCGCTAAATACAGACAGGCCGGGGCTGCATCTTTATCTTTAATCTCCGGGGTAAGCATCCCGCCATGGCTCTCCTCCACAGCCAACACCAATTGCTCAGGAGAACAATACACATTTTTATAACGCCCAACTCGTTCGATTTCTTTTAAGACGTAGGCAACGTATTTGAAGCCGACCAGAAGATCGTCAACGATCCAGGAATCACCGGCCTGCTCAACGATTTTGCCGATCAGCTTCGTCGTCACTAAGGTCTCGATAACCAATCCCCTGCGCTGGGGGCCTTTGCGATCCAGCATCAGAAAATAGCACAGCACTGAGGCGATCTGGTTGCCATCAAAATGGTACCACGAGCCATCTGGCAATTTGACCTCAAGGCCGATCCTGTCTGCGTCGGGGTCACTCGAGAGCACGATCCCCACTCCTTGTTCATCTGCAAAGACCTTTGCCGGGTCAGTTGCCTGGGGAACTTCAGGGTTCGGGGCTTTAAATGGAATGACGGCGAAGGTTCCATCTGGCCCCTGATCGAGCGGGGTCAATACAGGAAAATCCAATCGTTTGAAAACATCCCCAACAGTCGTGAGTCCGCAGCCACTCAGCGGGGTGAATACGATAGGACTCTCCTGTTGCGGCGTATGAATTCCGCCGTATAACTGCACATACAGCTCAACATATTCCTCGTGTAGTTGGCCCGGAATGCTACGAACCGTATCTTGGCCCAGCGCCTCATTGAATGAAAGCAGGTGAATGTCAGTCGCCCGAGCCATAATATCGACTAAGCGTTGGTCGTCTGGAGCAACGGGCTGACTCCCGGATTGATCATAGACCTTTATGCCATTGTCGTCGGGTGGATTATGGGACGCGGAAAGATTAATCCCGCCAACAGCGCCCAACTTACCAATCAGATAGGAGAGTTCCGGCGTTGTCAGAACCGCGGCGGCGTTCTCTGGCTCCGAAAAATAGGCGACAATGCCATTCCCAGCGTAGATCTCGCACGCCAATTTGCCCAGTGATCGAGATGACACGCCCAAGAGCGGATGATCTGTGCCAAGAAAGCCGTACACTCCAGCTACGTCATTGAAAACGCGCACATCGTTCGCCACGACCACGGCTAGATCCGTCTGGTCAGGAAAAACCGCCTGCAGATACTGACAATGCCCCTGTACCGTCATAGCCACGGTTGTCGGGTTCATACGATTCGGCCCATAGCCGACTCGTCCACGTCGCCCACCTGTACCAAACGGGAGAACCTGCCAGAAGGCATCAAACACCAAAGGCATATATTGTTCGCCGAAGTGCCGTGTCAAGACTTCCGGATAAGCGTAGGGGACTTCGCCCGCCATCCAATTCTGGAGTTGCTCGGCCGCTCGTTGTCCAAGGGATCCGTACTCGTGTCTTAAACGTTCACATAGCAGCGGCAAGTTCGACATATCTAATCCTCTACAGAATACCTGTGCAGAAAGGCTGGTATGGTCTCTTTCTCTTAATCGGGAGAATCTCTTTTTTATGCAAGGAATACAAGCTCCACGGTTAGGTCTGTCCGGTCAGTTTGGTCTACTGAGCCATCTCCACCGCCAGAGTCAGAGCAGCCTGCATACTCCGGGAACTCGCTTTATTCTGACCGGCAATATCAAAGGCGGTGCCATGATCGGGCGAGGTCCGTACGATGGGCAAGCCCAGGGTCACATTTACCCCGTCCTCCCAGGCCAACAATTTAAGTGGAATAAGCCCCTGATCATGGTACTGACAGATCACTCCATCAAATTCTCCGTTCAGTGCACGCACAAAAACGGTATCTGCAGAAAAGGGCCCTTCCGCCCTCAGGCCCCGAGTCCGCGCCCGCTCTACTGCGGGTTGAATCACTCGCTGCTCTTCATCTCCAAACGCACCCGCTTCTCCGGCATGCGGGTTGAGCCCGGCAACAGCCAACCGAGGGTTTGTGAGTCCGTGGAAACGGGATAAATGGGCAGCCGCCAAAACTATGGTCCTCTCTACACGCTCGCAGGAGAGCGTCTGCGGTACCTGCGCCAGAGGCATATGCGTGGTTACAAGAATGACACGGAGTTGCTTCCCAACCAGCATCATCCGGACGTCACGGGTCTCAGTCAACGCGGCCAGGAGTTCCGTATGTCCAGGATAGTGATGACCGGCCGCATGCCACATGGCTTTGCTGATCGGTGCAGTCACAAGCCCATCAAGCCCATCGGGCGTATTGTCCAGGGCGAGCCGGACGCCGGTTTCTACATATCGGTACGAAGCCGCCCCGCCGGAGGGGCTCGGCCGACCTGGGATACGCTCCTGTGGTTTAAGCTGAGAGAGTATAAGTACGGGCAAGTCTAGCCGGGAATTCGGGTAGGGCTCCCCAACCTGCCACGCGTACGGAACCAGTGCAGAGCCAAGCCGGGTCGCCGTCTCCTGTAGCACGGCGAGATCTCCCAGAACAACAGTCCGACAGTGGGCAGGCATGCCCTGGAGGGCTTTTAGCACCACCTCCGGGCCTATCCCCGCAGGATCGCCCATGGTCACGCCAAGCACGATTGCCATGATTATGAAGGAAAGAAAACAGTGCCGTTGAAACTGAAGCAGCTAAAACGGCCAAACCCAGTCCAGCAGCCTCTTTCTCTTGGGCGTCTCAAGGCGTTCCGGCGACACGTCCTCGACTTCGTTGTCAAAAACCGAACTGGTCTCAGTGATCCCAGAGCCGAAATCGTCATCCGGGGCATTAAGAAAGTTTTCCACATGATGGCGAAAGCGCAGATCTTCCTTAAACCAGCGGGCATATCGATCACGCAGCGCGTCATTATAGAGTTTGTTTTTAATATCTTCCGAGACCGTCTCCAGCGGCTGCAGCCCTGCGTTGCGCTTATCCTCTATTTTGAGCAGATGCATCCCCGCATCGGTCCGAAAAGGTTGGCTAATATCCCCATTCTCTAAAGAGAAGGCAACGAGTTCGATGCCTTCCGGCATTTGACCGCGTTCAAAATAGCCGAGGTCTCCACCGCTTCCCGCGCCCGGTCCAAGCGAGTACTCATCTGCCAACTTTGCATAATCTTCCCCTACCAAGGCTCGCTGGCGAACATAGTGCACAATCGCGGCCGCTTCCTGTACCTCTGCTTCTTCCGCACCAGGCGACAGAGGCCGGAAAACATGTCGCACCCGAATTTGCGCAGGCTGGGTGTATTCGTCAATATATTCGTCATAATAGCGCTGAATATCCTCCGGCGTGACATTCACCCGTGACCCAATTTCTTTACTCATCAAGAGCGCCTGTTCAACCTCGACCGCAACACGTTCGCGGTAGGCCTCCAGAGTCATGCCTTGGTCGACTATCGCGGCTTCAAATTCTTCGTCACTCAGATTGTTCTGGGCCTGGATGCGTGCGATGTAGCCATCGATATCAGCTTTCTTGGCTTTCAAGCTCTGCGATTCAACTTCTTTCCTCACCAACTTCTGCATAATAAGGGCGTCCAGGACATCCTTGTCAGACATCCCCGCCGCCCCACCGTCTGGCGCAAGCGGACTTGCCCCTGCGCCGGCCTCTGACTGGAAGCCCTGCAGTTCGTGCAATGTGATTGGCGCGCCATCAACTGTGGCCACAATCCGGTTGATCACCTCGGCCTCGCTGTGTGTTGATCCAATGCCCATGCAAAGCGCAAGAACACATAAGAATATTCCGTTTCTCTTGATCATACTTCTCCGGCTAACACGATTCGCTCAGGTCCTGCAAGAGAGTTTTCACAGCTTCAATGACTTCTTCTTCCGGCTCAAGAAAATAGGTCAAACGAAAGTCCGGACTGATCTGAACCCCTCGGCTGTTTTTCTGAATAAACGCCACCAGACGCTCGCCTTTGATGGGCGAGTCGGTATGAAAATGGAGGGTAACTTTATCGCCTTTTCGATACACTGCTGTTACCAGGTATTGCCGGAGCACCCGGCGCAGATCCATAACCTCAATAAAACGCCGAACCAGCTCCGGTAGCGTCCCAAAGCGGTCTTCCATCTCATAAGCGAGATCTTCAAGGTCGCTCTGCTCCTTAATGTTTGCCAATTTTTTATAAAAGACCAGGCGCTGGTTCACATCCGGTATATAGGCCTCGGGCAGATAGGCAGGCAGACCTATATGAATCTCCGGTTCAATAGAAATCTCAATCTCGCCTCCGCGCAGTTCACGCACGGTCTCCTCTAACATCTGGGCATAGAGTTCATATCCTACTGCGGCAACGCGACCGGACTGCTCTTTGCCTAATAAATTGCCCGCCCCACGGATCTCCAAATCGTGCGCTGCTAAACGAAACCCGCCCCCAAGATCATCCAATTCCTGCAAGACTTCTAAACGACGTTGGGCATCGCGTGTGAGGAGGTGTTCCCCAGGTATGAGCAGATAGGCATACGCACGGACGGCCGAGCGCCCAACCCGGCCACGGAGTTGATACAACTGAGCGAGCCCAAAATGATCGGCCCGGTTGATAATAATCGTATTCGCGGTTGGGATATCGAGGCCAGATTCAATAATAGCCGAGCAGAGCAAAACGTTGACGCGGTGGTGCATGAAATCAAGCATCACCTGTTCGAGTTTACGCTCAGCCATCTGACCATGTGCAATAGCCAAGATAGCCTCAGGCACCAGCTCACGGAGTTGGATAGCCATTTTTTCAATCGTCTCGACCCGATTGTGGACAAAAAAGACCTGGCCGCCACGGGCGAGCTCTTGCAAACATGCCGACCGAATAAGATCTTCATCAAACCGCGCGACATAGGTGCGGATTGCCTGCCGATCCACCGGCGGTGTTTCAATGACGCTCAGATCCCGCAGCCCCATCAGGCCCATATTAAGCGAGCGAGGAATAGGCGTAGCCGACAGGGTGAGGACGTCCACAAGATGGCGTAGCTTTTTGATTTTCTCCTTGTGTGTCACGCCGAACCGGTGTTCTTCGTCAACCACGATCAGGCCAAGCTCCTTGAACACAATATCGCGTTGCAAGAGACGGTGGGTACCAATGACAATGTCCACTCCGCCCGAAGCCAGCCCCTGGACGACCGTTTTGACCTCCTGCGGCGAACGAAACCTGTTGAGCAATTCAACCCGAATAGGATAGTCATCAAAACGTCGCGCAAAGGTCTCGGCGTGCTGCTGAGCCAAAACCGTGGTCGGCACCAGCACGGCAACTTGTTTGCCGCCTTCAACGGCAAGATACGCAGCCCGCAGAGCGACTTCGGTTTTGCCATAACCCACATCGCCACACACCAACCGGTCCATCGGCTTAGAACTTTGTAGATCATGCAAGACATCTTCAATGGCCGCTCGCTGCCCACTGGTCTCTTCAAACGGAAACTGGGTGACAAACTCCTCGTAGTCGCTCGTAAATGTAGCAAGAGCCGGTCGCTCAGCGCTTTCCCGAACCGCATGGATTTCAAGCAGCTCACGCGCCATGGCCTGAATCACTTCGCGCGTCTTACGTTTGACCCGTTCCCACGTTTGTCCGCCCAAACGATCAAGCGTTGGGGTTTTGCTCCCCGCACCAGCATATTTCTGCACCAGATTAATACGCTCAACCGGCAAATACAGCTTGTCACCGCCGGCATATTCGAGCTGCAAATAATCTCCTTCTGTATCGGCGACACGCAGATGCTGGAGTCCATTATAACACCCAATACCATGGTCGGTATGGACAACGTAATCACCAGGAGTGAGTTGACTTAGGCCAGTCAGATAGTCTACGACCGGACGCGGACGGGAGCGACGCCGATGGCGACGCTCACCAAAGATTTCCTCTTCAGCTAGGAAGACACAGCCATCGGCTGGCAGGCTAAAGCCCCGTGACAGCTGCCCGACCAGGATCGTCGCTCTAGCTTCCGGTACATCCCGCACATCTTGCACAATCTGCTCGCCCTGCTCATCGTGACACCCGGGATGCTCTTCAATGGGGAGCTTCAGCTCATAGCCGAGCAATAAGTGCTGGAGGTGGGTAGCCTGGCGTTGACTGGAAACAGTCAGATAGACGCGCATGTACTCGTCCTGCCAGCGCCGAATCTGTCCAACCAGCGGAGCGAGACTTTTTTCTGCTCCAGCAGTGTGGGAGATCGCTTTTAAGCCGGTGTGTAAAGTCGATGTAATCGTACAATCGGC
>CAZXFE010000071.1:0-15583 GCA_964639795.1 uncultured Enterobacteriaceae bacterium
GGATAGCCCATATTAATAGCCGAGATAATACCACCCAGTTCATCAATCCGGTCAATGTAGACGAAAGCATCTTTTTCCATCCGATCGGTCAGGGCCTCGACTGCCCAGCTGCCGCCAAGCGGATCAACAATATTTGTCACGCCACTTTCTTCGGCAATAATCTGCTGCGTACGCAGCGCTACCATGACCGATGCTTCAGTCGGTAGTGCCAGCGTCTCATCCATAGAGTTGGTGTGGAGGGATTGGGTTCCACCCAACACACCGGCTAAAGCTTGAATTGCAACCCGGACAACATTGTTGACCGGCTGCTGGGCCGTCAGGCTGACACCTGCGGTCTGGCAATGCGTACGCAAGAGCAGAGAACGTGGATTCTTTGCCCCAAACCGTTCCTTCATGATCTTGGCCCACATGCGCCGCGCGGCCCGGAGCTTCGCGATTTCTTCAAAGAAGTCGTTATGAATATCAAAGAAGAAGGACAGCCGTGGAGCAAAATCATCCACATCCAGCCCGCGCTCGATCCCTGCCTGGACGTAGCCTATTCCGTCAGCCAGTGTGAAGGCGAGTTCCTGCACCGCAGTCGAGCCAGCTTCGCGAATGTGGTAGCCCGAAATCGATACGGCGTGCCAGCGGGGGACCTCTTTGGTGCAGAATTCAATCATATCGGTCACAATCCGCACAGCAGGTTCCGGCGGGCAGATCCACTCCTTTTGCGCGATATATTCCTTGAGCATGTCGTTCTGAATGGTGCCACTGAGTTGACCCCGAGAGATCCCGCGTTTATCCGCAACCGCGATATACATGGCCAGCAGAACGCTGGCGGTACAATTCACGGTCATGGATGTGGAGACTTTGTCTAGAGGAATGCCATTGAAGAGCCGCTCCATATCCTCAATGGTCGAGACCGAGACACCCTCGCGTCCAACCTCGCCAAGCGAACGAGGATGGTCAGCGTCATAGCCCATAAGCACCGGCATATCGAATGCTGTTGAAAGACCGGTCTGTCCTTCGGATAAGAGGAGCTTGAAACGCTGGTTGGTATCCTCTGGCGTCCCAAATCCAGCAAACTGACGCATCGTCCAGTATTTCCCGCGGTACATACTCGGATACACCCCACGCGTGTAGGGATATTCACCAGGAAAGCCGATACCTTCGAGACTGGAGCCATTCAGGTCATCCGGTGCATAGACCGGATCGACCTCCATATCAGATATGGTCGAAAACCGCTGAACGCGTTCGCTCCGCTGAGGATATTTTTCATTCAACCAATCCTGTTTACGCATGACTCCCCCTGAAAAACCGGATTTCCATCAAATTCGTTTTGCAGATCAGCCTTGAAATCTACCTTGAGGTCCAAGTCCTCTGGAATACAAAGGATTTCACGCTACATAGCATGCCAAACACGCTCAGAATAGGGGCGCTTTTACTATTTGCCACTGAACTGCGCCGCTCGTTTTTCCAGAAACGCAGACATACCTTCAGCTTTGTCCTGTGTCGCGAAAGTCAGTCCAAAGGCTTCAGTCTCAAAACGACAGCCGTTGATAATGTCCATATCGATGCCGGCATTAATGGCCGCTTTCGCCTGCTGAATAGCGATCGGTGGCTTTGTCGTCAGCTTATGTGCCAGCGCTTTGGCCTCAGCTAAACAATCGGCTAAGGGAACAACACGGTTCGCCAAGCCGTAACGCAGCGCCGTTTCTGCATCTATCATATCCCCCGTGTAGATTAGTTCACGTGCCAACGGCAACCCGATCCGACGCGCTAAACGCTGCGTTCCTCCAAACCCTGGGATGACGCCAAGGTTGATCTCCGGTTGCCCAAACTTTGCTGTA
The DNA here is from genome assembly GCA_964639795.1 of uncultured Enterobacteriaceae bacterium. Classification (GTDB taxonomy): domain Bacteria; phylum Desulfobacterota; class Binatia; order Bin18; family Bin18; genus Bin18. The sequence goes on from CAZXFE010000071.1 coordinate 1,830, forward strand.
TCCGCAGCAATAATCATATCGCAGGCCAAGGCCAATTCGGTTCCACCACCAAGAGCGAAGCCATTCACCGCGGCAATAACTGGAATGGGCATCTCTTCAAGTCTACGGGCCACATTGAGACCCAGGGACGCAAAAGCCTTACCTTCAAGAGCCGACATCGACACCATGGCAGAGATATCTGCACCGGCTACAAAGGCACGATCTCCTGCACCGGTAATGATAAGGCAGCGAGTCCCGCGATCTTGCCGTACTGTCTCTAAACAGTCGATAATCTCACCTAGCGTTGCCGGGTTGAGCGCATTCAAACTCTTTAGACGGTTCACGGTCAGAATGCCAACGGCTTCCTCTTTTTCAAACACGATATTTTCGTACGCCATATTAATACTCCGGCTGCTCCTCAAAATGATGAAATGTATTGAGAAAACGGATCGTCCCGCTTTTTGAGCGCATGACGACTGAATGTGACTCGCCCCCTCCAGAGAAAAACCGGACTCCGCGCAGATACTCTCCAGTCGTTACCCCAGTTGCGGCGAATACGACACTCCCCTGGGCCAAGTCTTTGGCCGTATATTTTTTGCGCAGGTCTTCCACCCCGATCTGACGGAGCTGGTCGACTTCCTCCTGCGTGCTGGGCCGGAATCGGGCTTGAATCTCTCCGCCCAAACACTGCAGGGCAGCAGCAGCCAAAACCCCTTGTGCAGCACGGCCTGTACCCACGAGGAGATCAATACCTACATCTTCACGCGTGGTTGCTAATGCAGCAGACAGATCACCATCACTGATAAGTTTGACATGGACATCAATGTCACGTAGCTCTTGCAACAGCTTGGTATGCCGTGGGCGATCGAGGAGAACAACACGGAGATTTTGTGGCTTCACGCCTTTGACCTCAGCAAGGGCGGCAAGATTATTTGCCATGGAGATGTCCAGATCAATGACGCCTTTTCCCCACGCCCCGACAGCGATTTTTTCCATATAGACGTCGGGTGGACAGCGGAGAAATCCACCCTGTTCAGCGATGGCAATTGCTGCAATCGCATTCGGGCCCCCAAGGGCACATGAAGTCGCGCTTTCAAGCGCGTCGACGACCACCTCGATCTCAGGACCTTTTCCCGTCCCAAGCGCTTCGTCAGCATACAGCATAGGGACAGAGTCCTCGTGGCCCTCTCCAATGACAAGGCGACCATTAAATTCAATATCAGGAAACAGTTTGTACATTGCGCTCACAGCCGCCGCATCGGCCATAGCTTCATCCCCTCGCCCCATATGGGAGGCTGAAGCTAACGCCGCGGCCTCTGTGACACGCACGAATTCAAGAGCCAGATTTCGATCCATGCTTGCTCCCTATTCAGGCCACCGATTGTCCGAGCGATTGCGCATCACCACGAATGACTTGCTCCAAAAGATTCCAGGCCTCAGGCACGAATACGTTTGTCGCTTTTGCGCTCGGCTCGTTATATCCCACGGATTTAGCATCGACATTGAGCTCAGCTTCAGACGACAGCACGGCAAATGGTACGGGGTCGGACGAGTGAGTCTTAATCGCGACCGGTGTCGCATGGTCCGGCATGAGCAAGATTTTCCATTCAGGGAATTCTTTGAGCCCGTGTAAAATCGTCCCGACCACTTTCTCATCAAAATCCTCAAGCGCTTGGACCTTTTTGTCAGCGGCGCCCATATGCCCGGCCTCATCGGTTGCCTCAACATGCAGAAACAGCAGGTCTTTCTCGCGTAAGGCAGCCAGGCCATATTTCGCTTTGCCCAAGTAATTCGTATCTAGAAATCCTGTCGCTCCAGGCACTTCAATGATCTCTAAACCTGCCAGCACACCAAGACCACGGACCAAATCAACGGCAGAGATCACGACACCGCTGAGCCCAAAGCGTTCGGCAATCGTAGGCACAGCCGGACGACGGCCCTGCCCCCACAGCCAGATCGACGAGACGGGCTTATGGCCAGCCAGTTGCCGGCGTGTGTTCACCGGATGCTCAGCAAAGATCTCCTGAGAGCGCCGCATCAGTTCGCACAGCCGCTGTCCACCTTCACCCTGCGGCCAATGCCCGTCTAGCGACTGACCGGTGATATCGTGCGGCGGCGTGGTCTGCATTGCCTCCTGCCCGCCATGCCAAACCAGCAGATGGCGATAACTCACACCAGGATGAAACTCGAACTCACCACCGCTGTATTCAGCACTGACGGCCTGAATAAGTTCCGCAGCTTCCGGGCTGGGAATATGGTCCGCCGCAAAGTCGACCATCGTCTCAACCCCGTCGGCCTCACGTCCGATCGTCACCAGATTGCACCGAAACGCAATGTCCTCCGGCCCCAGCTCAACCCCCATACTCGCGGCTTCAATCGGAGAGCGCCCAGTGTGATACTGGCGGGGGTCATAGCCGAGCAAACTCAGGGTGCCGACATCGCTGCCAGGAGGAAAGCCCTCGGGAATCGTTTGGGTGAGACCCAAGACACCGCAAGATGCAATATAGTCCATATTCGGCGTACGGGCGTATTCGAGCGGCGTTTTCCCGCCGAGTTCATCGATCGGCCAATCGGCCATACCGTCGCCTTGGAGAATCACGTATTTCATAAACATCACCACTCTAAAACGTTAGTCCTGCTCGGCCAGTGGGACCGGCCTTCTCAAGCGCACGAAAAATTGCGTCGCGTGCGCTGCGGTAGTCGGCCGGCAGTTCAATCGGTCCGTTGGCATACTGCGACGCCATCCCGCGCAGCCGGCCCTCGTGATAACGTCGTTTAAACTCGACAAACTTGAGGCCGTGTGCGGTTGAAATCACAACCACACGTTCGTGCGACTGTATCTGTCCTGCGCGCACAAGCTTTATAAGGACGGCCAAAGCCACTCCAGTGTGGGGACAGTTAAAGAGTCCGGTTAAGTCCGCCAACGCCGTAGCGTCGGCTAGCTCTTCCTCACTCGCTTGTTCGACAATACTATCAAAGGTCTTCAGCACGCGAATAGCTTTTTTGATGCTGACCGGATCGCCGATCTGAATAGCCGAGGCCAAAGTTTTTTTGGCTTTGACTGGACGATAGGTCTTAAAATCTTTCGCAAAGCTACGATAGAGGGGATTCGCCCGCTCTGCCTGTGCACACACCAGACGTGGCAGCCTGTCAATCAAACCGATCTCCCGCATGAGTAAAAATCCGCGACCTATCGCGGTCACGTTGCCCAAATTACCGCCAGGCACGATCACCACATCCGGTACTGTCCAGTCAAACTGCTGCACGATTTCGACCGAGATAGTCTTTTGCCCCTCAAGCCGCAGACTGTTCATAGAATTGGCGAGATAGATATTCTCCCTGGTGCACAGCTCACGCACGACTCGCATACAGCCATCAAAATCCGTATCGAGTGAGAGCGTGAGCGCCCCATTTGCCATGGGTTGGATGAGCTGGGCGGTCGACACACGATTACGCGGCAGGATGACAATGGCCGGTATGCCAGCGGCAGCGCAGTAGGCGGCAAGCGATGCCGACGTGTCACCGGTTGAGGCACACGCAACCGCAGGAATATGCACCCCATCGGCAATCATTTGCTTGACCATAGACACCAGCACCGTCATGCCCAGGTCTTTGAACGATCCCGTGTGGGAATTGCCGCACTGTTTCACCCACAGCTCATCAATTCCGATCTGCTTGCCCAGCCGCTCTGCCCAATACATATTGGTCGCGCCTTCATAGGTTGAGACCACATTCGCATCCGCAATGGCCGGACACACGATTTCTTTCTTGCCCCAGACACCACTGCCGTAGGGATACAACGTTCGCCGGTAACGCTCATCAAACAAATGCTGCCATTCTTGCGCCGTGCGCGTCCTGAGGGCGTCGAGATCATGCTGAACATCAAGTAACCCCCCGCACGACGGACAATAGTAGAGAATCTCGTTCAGCGGGTATTGCCCGGCACATCCGGATGCACATCCAAACCATGCGCGAAACGGAGAGGGCGTTGTCGCAGTAAGGGGAACGGCAGCAGATTGCACTGCCGTGCTGGGTGCCATGATCTCAGGTGCTGGGGATTTTTCCATTATTGCATTTCCGGCTAGCCGAGGCTCTCCTCAATGCGAACAAAAACAGATTGCCCCTGTACCACAGGCAGTTGGTCGACTAAGGTCATTGCCTCTTTCAAATGCCGCTCACACGCAACATGAGTCCGCATCACCAGGGGAACAGTATTATCACCCTCGCTTCGTCCGCGCTGAATCATAGAGGCAATCCCGATTTCCCGCTCGCCTAAAATACCACTCACTTGGGTCAGCACTCCAGGCCGATCGACCACCATAAAACGCAGGTAGTATTCACTAGCGAGATCCTTTATGGGTCGGATCACTGCTGGCTGTAAGTCTGCCCACGCACGACCAAGCGGTGCCTGTTTGAGAGCAGCCTGTCCATTATAGACCGGATATGTACGTGCGATATCAACCACATCGGCGAGCACGGCCGTTGCCGTCGGCAACCCGCCCGCCCCCTGTCCAAACTGAAGAGAAGAGCCAAGGGCTTCGCCCCGGACAAAAACCGCATTATACGCGCCATTCACACTGGCGAGTAAGCTGTGCTGCGGGATCATAGTCGGATGCACACGGACTTCAAGCATCCCAGCTTCATCTTTCGCGATCGCCAGGAGTTTAATAACGTATCCAAACTCACGGGCGAATAACATGTCGATCTGGTCCAGCTGTCGAATCCCCTCAGTATATACCGCATCAACCGGCACACGGACTCCAAAGGCGAGCATGACCAACAGCGCCAACTTCTGGGCGGCATCAATGCCGTCAACGTCCATGCTTGGGTCAGCCTCAGCCAGCCCTAATTCTTGTGCCTGTTGTAGGACAGAGGCGAAGTCCGCTCCCTGCCCACTCATAGTCGAAAGAATATAGTTACACGTGCCGTTTACAATACCAAATAAGGCTTTATTCCGGTCAGCCGCAAAACCTTCACGTAAAGTCCGAATTATCGGAATACCCCCAGCCACGCTGGCTTCAAAGCCCAGTCGCACGCCATGGGCTTCAGCTGCGGAAAAAATCAAATCTGCATGGACAGCCAAAAGAGCTTTATTCGCAGTGACTACGGCTTTTCCTTGCGCCATGGCTTCTAAAACAAGGGGGCGGGCAGGATCGATTCCGCCTATCAGTTCAATCATGACATCGACATCAGGGTCATTCACCACCGCCCAGGGATCCGATGACAGCCGTACTCCAGGGAGCGGCGCATGCGATTTTCTTGCAATACTCCGGCTCGCGACATGGATAAGCCGGAGTGGACCACCGATTTTATGTGTGAATGTCTCTTGATGTTGATTAAGGAGCTGGACAACACCGGACCCAACAGTCCCAAGCCCGATCAGGCCAAGTTTTATCCCCTCCCCCACCATGCCTAACCTATGCTCGCGTTCTTAACAGCGGAAGATAAAGTCCCGCAAAAGGCACGCCGAACGCCACGCACGGCTTGGCGTGTGCGGTGCTCATTCTCAATGAGAGAAAAGCGCACGTAGCCTTCTCCATATAGGCCGAAACCGATGCCTGGAGAAACAGAAACTTTGGCTTCAGTCAAGAGAAATTTAGCAAAGGCCATAGACCCCATAGCCCGAAACCGCTCAGGAATCTCAGCCCAGACAAACATCGTGCCTTTGGGCTTGGGAATATCCCACCCAACCCGCTCCAACCCGTCGATCAGCACATCGCGTCTCTGCCGATAGCGTTGGCGCATGTCTTCAACACAGTCCTGGGGCCCGTTGAGGGCATGGATAGCAGCAATTTGAATGGGCTGAAAGATTCCGTAGTCAAAATAGCTCTTGAGTCGACCCAGAGCCATAATGGCTTCCGGATTGCCGCAGGCAAAACCGACCCGCCAGCCCGGCATATCGTAGGACTTAGACAAGCTGAAGAACTCGACACCGAGCTCTTTTGCACCCGGTACCTGCAGAAAGCTGGGTGGCGTATAGCCGTCAAAAAAGAGATCCGCATACGCAAAGTCGTGAATGACAAACAGCTTATTCTCACGGGCAAAATCTACCACACGCGTAAAAAAGTCGAGATCCACAACGGCGGTCGTGGGATTATGCGGAAAGCTCAACAAGAGCACTTTGGGTCGAGGCCAACACTGCCGAACCGTCTCTTCGAGTGAGGCAAAGAAATCTTCTCCAGGTCGAAGCGGCACCACTCGCAAATCAGCATTGGCCATCACAATCGAATACTGATGGATGGGATAGGTTGGGTCCGGACAGATGGCAACATCGCCCGGGCCAAGGATAGAGAGCGCCATATGCGAGAGACCCTCTTTGGACCCAATCGTCACGATAGCCTCGGACTCTGGATCAAGCGCGACCTCAAACCGACGTGTATACCAATCGCAAATCGCAAGGCGCAATTTATACAACCCACGCGAGGTCGAATAGCGATGATTCTGGGGCTTTGCTGCCGCCTCAACCAATTTGTCGACAACATGTTGAGGGGACTGATGGTCCGGATTCCCCATCCCAAAATCAATGATGTCCTCGCCCGCCCAGCGGGCTTCCATTTTCATTTTATCGAGGGTGGCAAACAGATACGGGGGAAGCCGTTTAATACGTGGAAAGTCCATAGATGTGCCGTAAAACCTCTTGATTTTGGAGCGTATAGCCAGTTGCTTGGCGGGGTGGAGCTATGTGTCTATATGTATGGATATAAGCGATTTCGGAGAAAGGGTCAAACAGCAGCAGACGGTAATGCTCGAGCATATTTCACTCAATTTGGCCAAGGCTCTCGCTCCGCGCCCGCAGTCGCTACGCTCCTGTTTCTCCCTTCCAGTGGGAGGTGGACATAACAGTCTGAGCTTCTCACACCCAGCAAAAAGGCGCGATTGCCAACTTCGGAACTCCCCTCTATTATGCGATGCGGTTTTGGCGAGGAGGAAATTATGCCTACATTCAGGACCGAAGACGGAGCCGAGCTGTACTACAAAGTGGAGGGCAATGAACGGGGAAACCCTGACCTGATCTTCATTCATGGCTGGTGTTCCAATCTGAATCACTGGGAATCCCAGGCCACCTACTTCCGGGACTCACATCGTATCCTCCGCATGGACCGACGGGGTATGGGAAAGTCTACCACGCCTGGTTCTGGCCATACGCCCCAACAGCACGCCGCGGACATCGCGGCCATCGCCCGGCACGAAGGGTTCAGCAACGCCGTGGGGATTGCCCACGCCGGCGGCGCCCCAGCCGGGATCTCGCTCAGCCATGACTATCCTGACTTAGTCAACGCCTACATCATGGTCGACTCTGCCGCGATGCCAGAGGCAGATCTGGAGAACCCGACGAGCAGGTCCGAGCAGTTTTACGCAGGGATGATAGAGAAATTGACGGCCCCGGAAGGAGAGCAATATTTTCGGAATCTGTATACCAGCTTTTTTGGCGCCCATGCCGACCGAGCGCTCGTCGAGACGGCAGTCGCAGAGGCATGTCGTACACCGGTAGACGTGCGCGTCAAAGAGATCCGGCTGATGGCCGCCGACTCCGCCACTCCGGCGGCAGCAATGCGCCAGCCTACCCTCGTCATGGTTGGGCCCTGGATGGCTGAGGCCTTCCCCCAAGCTGCTGATCCGGTGCATCTCAAATCCTGTTTCAGGCAGGTTGAACGGGTTGAACTTGCGCGGGCGATTGGCACGGGTCACTTCCTACAACTCGAAGTCCCGGACCAAGTGAACGCCTTTATCACAAGCTTCGTGTCGCGCTTGGTCTCAGCGTGAAGTGAAGGGTCGATCATTAGGAACCGAAGCCCCCTTCGACTTGACTCAGGACAAGCTCCGAGCAAGTGAAGAATGTCTCAGACGGGCAGGACGAAGAGATTCTTCGTCGCGATCCCCAGAATGGCACACATCGAATCTCTCTTGCCAAACAACTAAGCCTTCTTTTGATTTCAGCCACGAGCGATGAGCGCATTCACGTCATCCAAATAACTCCGGCGTTTCCAAGGCCGTTGAAAACTGGCGTAGCCAACGCCGGCGCCAGCGCAGATCTAGGTTTGGCTGCGCGTCGAGAATCGACTCGATAGCTGACATATCGCGTGGTCGATGCGCAACAGCCTACATAATGATTAAGTCTTCTGGAGCTGAAAATGGCACCTGGATTCCACTCACATCATGCCAGACTGTCTGAGCCACGACTTCTTCCTCGAACGGCAATGCCCCAAACGCAATGTCAATATCGATCCCGCTCGCCGCATGACGCATAAGCGAGACTCGGGCTCTATCGGCAAACGGAAGGGGATCTAAAAGGCGAAGAACAAATCCGAACGTACTCCCTGTGGCGAAAAAAGCCTCCCAATCACTTTCGTCGAGCGTAACCATGGCACCGATGTCTCGGGTAGCCCGAGGGCGCCCCAGCAGCGAGGCGGCAACCTCGCCAATCACCGTTCCGGGCACGTGGGAGTCCTGCAGCAAGGTGACAAGGCCCCGCAGGGGGCGAGCATCTCGTCCTGTTTACCCATTACTGATTGCTCGCAAACGATTCCGACGCTCTCTCACTTCGGCCTCTTCCGCTTTCAAGGTTTCGATCCATCCGAGCGACTCAACCAAATTCATGAGGACGGCCAATTGGGACAGCTTACGTTCAAGAGGAGTGGCTTGGAGTTTTACTCGCTCGGCCGCATTGACCAGCTCCCAGCGGGCTTGGAATGCCCCCACTTGCACGTTGTCATGATTCGGTATCCTTAGCGGGACGTAGAGGATTGTATAAGAGACACAAGGCTAGGGATAGAATCAGCGGAGATGGATAAGAACTAACCCACTCGCGCCAGCTCAAGCCGGCCGGCCCAGCGATCTTCGAGTACCGCTCGCAAACGGCGGGATTCTGGTGAGGCGAGATCAGGGTCGCGCTCCAGCCAGGCGAGCGCTTCGTCACGGGCAGTTTCGAGAATCTTGCTATCACGCACAATATTGGCTACGCGAAAGTCCGGCATGCCAGATTGGCGCGTGCCGAGAAATTCACCCGGCCCGCGAAACGCCAGATCTGCCTCGGCGATTTTGAACCCATCATTCGTCTCCGCCATTATCCGAAGACGCCGGATGGACTCATCAGCCGGGGTATACTGGGCCAATAACAAACAGAACGAGGCGGCATGCCCACGCCCCACCCGCCCCCGTAATTGATGCAATTGGGCCAACCCGAACCGCTCGGCGTGTTCGATGACAATAACCGTTGCATTGGGGACATCAATGCCAACCTCAATCACCGTGGTCGAAACGAGCAGCTGATGCTCGCCGCTCTTAAAGCGTTGCATAACCGCATCTTTTTCCTCACCTTTGAGACGGCCGTGTACCAAGCCAACCGAATAGTCCGCAAAAAAGGTCTGTGACAATTCCTTGGCCATGGTTGTTGCAGCCTTGAGAGTTAATTTCTCGGACTCTTCAACCAAAGGATACACCACATAGGCTTGATGACCCTGCTCAATCTGCTCTTTCACCAGTTGGTAGACTTTTTTGCGTTGGCCTTCATGAAAGATCTGGGTGGTGATCGGCTTGCGGCCGGGCGGAAGTTCATCAATCGCTGATACATCCAGGTCGCCATACATCGTCAGCGATAGAGTCCGCGGGATAGGTGTTGCCGTCAGTAACAAAATATCCGGATTCACCCCGCGTTTACGTAGTGCGGCACGCTGCATCACCCCAAAGCGATGCTGTTCGTCTACGATGATTAGGCCCAGATGTTTGAAGCTCACGGTGTCTTGAATCAGCGCATGTGTGCCTATCGCGATCTCGACCTCACCGCATTCCAGGAGGTCATAAATTTCTTGTTTGCGCTTCGCCCGGGTGTCTCCCGTCAGTAGAACCATGGAAATGCCAAGCTGTTCCACCAGCGGCGTCAGCGTCCTGCAATGCTGTTCCGCCAAGAGTTCGGTCGGGGCCATAAAGGCGACTTGATAGCCACTATCAAGCGCGGCTAAGGCAGCAAAGAACGCGACGATCGTCTTGCCCGAGCCAACATCGCCTTGGACTAAACGGTTCATCGGATGTGGGGCGGCCATGTCTCGAAAGATCCTCTCCACAACGCGTTCTTGTGCTGCAGTTAACTGAAACGCCAAAATGCCATACATCTGCTGTACCAATGGGCCTGGCACAATAGATAAGCCGTCTTCCTTGACGATGTTGCGCCGCCGGAGCGCCATCCCGAGTTGCAGATAAAATAACTCGTCAAACACGACCGCTCGGTGCGCCGGAGAAGTAGCCTCGTTTAATGCGGCAATCTCAACATCAAGCGGCGGGAAATGCAGGTTACGCAGGGCTTGGTTGAGCGGCATCAACTGGAGTCGTTCACAAATTTCCTGAGGCACCCCGTTCGGCACAAGATCGGCATGTTGATCGACCGCACCGTGCACAATGCGCCGCATGGCGGCAACTGTCATCTCTGTGGTCTTGTTATAAACAGGCAGAACGCGAGCGGTCTCTTCCTCTTCTTCAAGCGGTTCCATGTCTGGATGGATCATCCACTTGCCACCCTTCATGCCCTTTTCAACCTTGCCGTATAGCAGGACATTCTGGCCAAGCTGATAGCGCTGCTGGAAATAGCGGTGCTGGTGATACCACAGCAAAAAGAGGAAACCGGTCTCGTCTCGGACAACGGCTTCAAGCACCCAGCGACGCCGACGGGCCAGAAAACGACGTCCCATACGTGCAATTCGTCCGGTTATCGCAATCTCGTCTCCGATCTCGAGATCGCGAATTTTTTTGACCTCGCGCCGATCCTGATAACGGAACGGGATGTGGTATAGCAGGTCTTCAACTGTCGCTATGCCGAGCCGGGCCAGTTGCTCCGCACGACGCGGGCCAACGCCTTTGACGTATTGAACCGGCTTCTTAAGCGGAGGTTGAGACGAGCGAAGGGGGTGGGAGGAGGAAGCAGAACGGCGCGCCTCGCTAGCCATGGTACTCCTGAAGGGGACATACCTCAAGCAAGCCTTGCTTGAGGCGCACGATTCCTTCGACCGCAGCTTCCGCCCCTGCAATAGTCGTAAAATAAGGCACTTGATACTCCAGAGCGTTACGCCGAATCGAAAACGAGTCCTTTAATGATTGGGCCCCTTCGGTTGTATTGATCACCAGGGCAATCGAACCGGCCTGCAAGGCATCCACGATATGTGGCGAGCCTTCTAGCACTTTGTTGACGACCTCAACCGTCAGGCCTGCGTTTTGGAGATAGGCCGCAGTCCCACGCGTTGCAATCAACGAGAATCCGTTTCCAGCCAGCTGCTTGGCGATTGCCAAGGTCACAGGCTTGTCTCGGTCGCGCACACTCAAGAATACCTGCCCGGTCTCGGGCAGCAGAGTTCCAGCTGCAATCTGCGCTTTTGCAAAGGCCATGGCAAAGGAATAATCCACACCCATGACCTCTCCTGTCGATTTCATTTCCGGACCGAGAACCGTATCAACGCCGGGGAATTTAATAAACGGAAAGACGGCTTCCTTGACGCTGACATGCTTGGGGATGACTTCCTGGGTGAAGCCGAGTTCGTCCAATGTTTTCCCCGCCATTACCCGGGCCGCCATTTTTGCTAGCGGAATACCAGTCGCCTTACTGACAAACGGCACGGTCCGCGAGGCACGTGGATTCACCTCAATGAGGAAGACCGTATCATCTTGAACTGCAAATTGAATATTCATCAAACCAACCACGCCGAGCTCCTGGGCCAATAGTTTCGCTTGACGGCGAATCTCAGCCTGTACAGCTGAGGATAACGTGCGTGGCGGGAGCGAGCAGGCACTGTCCCCCGAGTGGACGCCGGCCAACTCGATATGCTCCATGATGCCCCCGATGACGACCGTTTGCCCATCGCTCAGGGCATCCACATCAATCTCAGTCGCATCATCCAGGAATTTATCAACCAGTACGGGCCGCTTTTCTGATACAGACACTGCCTCGCGCATATAACGTCTCAAACTGGCTTCGTCATACACAATCTCCATGGCACGTCCACCAAGCACATAGGAGGGACGGACTAAGACAGGAAAGGAAATGTCTTGCGCAATCGCCACCGCAGCCCCAACAGACCTGGCCGTGCCATTCGCTGGCTGTCGTAAGCCCAATTGCTCAAGCATGTCCTTAAAACGTTCACGATCTTCCGCTCGATCAATCGCATCCGGCGTTGTCCCAAGTATCGGAACGCCGGCCCGTTCAAGCGGGATAGCCAACTTGAGCGGCGTTTGCCCGCCAAATTGCACAATCACGCCAAATGGCTTTTCGCGGTGGACGATGCTCAGCACGTCTTCTAGAGTCAAAGGTTCAAAATAGAGCTTGTCCGACGTGTCATAGTCGGTGCTAACCGTCTCCGGGTTACAGTTGACCATGATGGTCTCAAACCCATCCTCTTTGAGCGCAAAGGCAGCGTGCACACAGCAGTAGTCAAACTCAATGCCCTGACCAATGCGGTTTGGTCCGCCGCCCAAGATCAAGACTTTCTTACGGTTGGTTGGCTGGGATTCGTCCTCCTCTTCATACGTTGAATACAGGTATGGCGTATGCGCGACAAATTCTGCCGCGCACGTATCTACGGTTTTATACACCGGAATGATGTCCAATTGTTCCCGCAACGCACGCACGGCATCTTCACTCACTCCGAGCAAACATCCAAGCCGGACGTCTGAGAAGCCCACCTGCTTTGCCCGACGCAACAGGCTGGGATCTAGCGATTCCAGAGACTGGGCCGAATGACTCTGCAGCTCTTTCTCAAAGGCTATGATCTGCGCGATATTGTCGAGAAACCACGGATCAATCCGAGAAACATGAAAGAGTTCGTCTACGTCCATCCCCATCCGTAACGCTTCAGCCACATACCACAGTAATTGCGCATTCGGCGTCTGCAGGCGTTCGCGAATAGAATCAAGAGAAGTCTCAACGCCACCGTTTTTTGTTTCAAATCCATAGCTGTCGATCTCGAGTGAACGCATCGCCTTTTGAAGAGCCTCTTTAAACGTCCGGCCAATCGACATGGCCTCCCCGACCGATTTCATTTGCGGGCCGAGTGAGTCGCGCGTTTGAGGAAATTTATCAAAGGTAAACCGCGGCACCTTCACCACCACATAGTCTATCGTCGGCTCGAAAGAGGCCGGCGTCTCCCGGGTGATATCGTTCGAGATTTCATCCAAGGTATAGCCCACAGCGAGTTTGGCTGCGATTTTGGCAATCGGAAACCCTGTGGCTTTACTGGCCAGGGCAGAGGAGCGAGACACCCGCGGATTCATTTCGATCACCACCAGACGGCCAGTCTCAGGCTGCACGGCAAACTGGATATTCGATCCGCCGGTGTCTACTCCAATTTCACGGATGATGCGTAGAGCCGCGTCCCGCATGATCTGATATTCTTTGTCGGTCAGCGTCTGAGCCGGAGCAACGGTAATCGAATCACCCGTATGCACGCCTAGAGGATCAAAATTCTCGATAGAGCAAATGATAACGACGTTATCCTTTACGTCTCGCATGACCTCCAGCTCAAATTCTTTCCAGCCCGCAATCGATTCTTCTATGAGGACTTCGTGCGTAGGAGACGCCTTGAGACCCCACTCCACGATTCCCTGAAATTCCTCCCGAGACTGAACAATTCCACCACCTGCGCCGCCCAAGGTTCGGGACGGGCGCACGATAAGCGGAAGACCAAGCTGATCGAGTAAGGCATCGGATTCTTCCAGAGAACGGATACAACCACTTTTCGGCAGATCCAGGCCAATCCGCTTCATAGCCGTTTTAAACAGATCACGATCTTCGGCTT
>CAZXFE010000072.1:0-15562 GCA_964639795.1 uncultured Enterobacteriaceae bacterium
TCGACAAGCTTTCCGCTACTTGCAGTATATGCCGCTGACGGGGCGACAAGCACAATTTTCGGAATATGTTGAACAATTTCGCGGGCCTCTTCCATGCTCGCTGCCAGACCGAGGAGTACTGCCGTTCGACAGCGGATTTCTTCCAGCGTAGTCTGCAAAGTACGGTCGCTGTCAAGCGCAGGCGCGAGCTGGGTGGCGTCCACTCCCAATTCGCTCGCTCGAACAAAAACAGTCGGGATAGCGGCATCAACAATAGAAATTGTCACCTGGCGCGAGTCCGCAAGCTGACACTGCTGGCGCGGTGTATTCGTGGGCAGGAGGGTGCCACCCAGCGAGCCGCCAGGCTCTTCGTATTCCAATGTGATACACGCACCCGGAGCAGGCACACCGTCTATTGTATAATTGCCTTCAACCACAGCTCGACCATCGCGCACTGGAACATGGGCCACATAGCGTTTGCCCGTATTAGTTGCCAGCACGCGTACGGCGGTCACGGGTTCCACCGCAGGGATCAGCCCTTCGTCTATGGCAAACGGACCCACCGCGGCCGACATATTACCGCAGGTGCCACTCCAATCAATCTGCGGCGTACGCACGTCCACCTGGCCGAAGGTAAATGTCACATCGCTTTCCGCTTCTGTACTACAGCCGACAATGACTACCTTACTCAGTGAAGAGATCCCCCCGCCAAGTCCGTCAATCTGACGGCCATATATGTCAGGGCTACCCAGGGCGGCCAAGATAATGCGCTCGCGAACAGGCTGCGGATATGGGGCCAAAACCTCTTCACGAAAGCACACCGCCCGACTTGTCCCGCCGCGCATAAAGACGGCGGGGATCTTTGTTTGCATCAGCTTCTACGCCTCACGGAACGCGGGCATGACTTCTTTCGCAAAACGGCGCAGGACGTCCCGGTCGTAGTCCGGGAACATCGACACAATGAAATACTGCACCCCAGCGTCAGCATACGCCTGTATCAATGCTTGGACTTTATCTGGGGACTGGTTGAGCTGCACAGGGCGCAGAGAAGTGGATTTTTGTATTTCAGCGGGATCACGCCCGACCTCTTTACAGATTGCATCGAATCTGGCGACGATCCCCTTAATGGCCTCAGCCCCACCCTTACCCACAAAGAAATGCCAGATATTCGCGTGGCGTGCTACCAACGGTTGAAGGACCTTGGGCCCCATACCGCCGATCAGAATGGGAGGATGCGGCTTCTGGAGAGGCTTGGGCTCAAACGGCGCGTCTTTGATCTGATAGTATTTCCCGTTGTAGGTCGTCTTGTCTTGGGTGAAAAGCATTTTGATCAATTCGACCGCTTCCACCAGCCGCCGCGCCCGGCCCCCGGGTGTATGATACGCAATTCCATACGCCTCATGCTCTAATTCAAACCATCCCGCGCCGATGCCTAGGATCAAACGGCCTCCACTCACATGGTCAACCGTGGCCGCCATCTTGGCCAGCACAACGGGATTGCGGTAGGTATTGCCGGTCACAAGCAAGCCGACCTTCATCCGTTTCGTCTGGACGGCTAAGGCTGCCAGCAGTGTCCAGCCTTCGAAACACGGACCGCTCGGATCGGAATAAATTGGCATAAAATGATCAAACGCAAAGGCACTATCAAAGCCGAGGGCATCGGCCTCTAGCCAAACCTCTTGGACTTGGCTGTAGGACACATTCTGCGGAGGCGTCTGCACACCAAAACTCAGGCCTCCTGGAGAAGCAGCCGCGTAACTCGATTGAGGAAGAGAGAAATTCTGTGCAAGAGTGGCGGCAGTAACAACCGCACTCGTATTCTTGAGAAAAGTCCGACGTGAGATCTGTTCTTTGGGCATGTGAAATCCTTCATTTATTGTTTTGGGCATGCTTAAGCCCTCAAGTGTCGGATTACGCTAAGCGCATCCGACCGACAGGACCTCTATCTACCTTCTCTCTCCCTATCTTCCTTACTTCCCTCTTCACACCCTGGCCATAACTTCATTGGAAAACTTTTCCATCTGTGGATACAGGTCGGTTTGAAATTTCCTACGCGGCACCCAGCCAGGGGCAAACACAAACAGGCGGTGCACCCCGGCATCCTCAAACTGTTTGACCGTATCGGTAGTAAGCGCCACCCCAGGCTCCAGGCCAGCGGTAATCTCAAACTGTGAAAAATCTCGACCAGCTTGCTGTGTGAGATCTTTGAGCTGAGACACGTACGGTTTCACACTGTCCGGGGTATACCGAATGCCACACCAGCCGTCGGCTAAGTCTGCCGCACGCTTGAGCGCAGCCCGACTTTCCCCGCCAAAGATAAGAGGCGGATGTGGCTTTTGAACTGGCTTGGGATTAAATCCGACCGGCTTAAAGTCGTGAAATTTACCTGAGAACTGAGGGCTCTCTTCAGTCCAGAGGGCGCGCATAACCTGGACAGCCTCACGCGTACGCGCCGCACGGTCACGAAACGACATCCCGACCGCATCGAATTCTTCTTCACACCAACCCACACCAATGCCGAACAACATTCGGCCCTGCGACAACACATCCAAACTTGCCACAGCCTTGGCAACCGACAGCGTATTCCGTAGCGGTAAAACAAAGACCCCTGTCCCTAACTTGATCGTCTTGGTGTGTGCGGCAACAAAGGACAGGGCTACAAACGGATCATGCAGATTCACCCCCGACCCGCCCGGGAATTTTCCATCGACAGAGCCGGGATAGCGCGCTTGCATTTCAACCGGCACGGCCAAATGTTCTGGAATCCAAACCGACTCATAGCCGAGGGTTTCCGCCTTCTGAGCGACTTCAGCCAGTGGCTCAGGTCGAACCGTCGAACCACTGCCCACTCCAACCAGTGCGAATTTCATACAGACTTCTCCTTTCTGTGCCGTCCTTATCTGTCCCGTACTCCCTCCTAGCCTATATTCTCCGCATTCGACAAGCGGCCGTGGACTAGTGTGGCTCAGCCTGGATTTGGGAAAGGCCATTTTAGAAACCTGTAGTCATACAGATTTCCTTCTCCATAGGGATTATGTGCATATAATCACCCACTGAGGGGAAAAGTGAACCCGTTCGCAGCAGGTAGAAAGAGGCCGGTTGAGCCACCTGCCCCTTTTCCTAGGCAGCTTCAACGCGCCTTGGCTGAAGACGATCGGCTCTTTGGCTTTGTTGATCGCATTGAAACACACTGGGCCACCCTCCAAAAGGAGGCAAAGATCACCCCGCCTCTCCTCGATCTTTCAGTTCTTCTATGGGAGCAAGCAGCGTCCTTTCTCCCAATTGAACTTGCAGCCCTGTATCGTGTTGATCCAGACACGCAGGAATTTCTCTTTGAGCGGAGCATCCCGTCTAGCCTGTCTGACGACCCTCAGGCGGAAGGGCGGGCTCAAATTGAACACGGGGCTTTTGCCTTTACGTTGAAGCGCTGTCGCCCGACGTGGTTCAACGTCACCTGCTGCACCGTGATTATCCACGCATCCATTCTGTGCCGCTGACCCCTCAGGTTACCTTTCACCAGGTTTTGAGCATGGAGCTGTTCGCCCTAGAATGACAGGCCGTGGATATTCCCCATGCCGAACTCAAATTTCTTTCCATTTTCGCAAGTCAAATTGCACTGGCCGGGGAAAACGCTCCCTTTGCGCTCACCCAGCATCCATACCAGGCGCTGACGGCCGAAAAGACGTCGTCTCAGAGCGTGCTGCCCACAGTCGCACCCCAAATGTCCCAGTCTCACGATCCAGGTCCAACGCCAGTAACCCGTAACGCCACTGCAAAAAAGCCACAAAGCGGCATTTTCAGCCAGTTACAAGAAGATCGCCTGCCCCGTCCCAATGGTCACACACCGACCATTAGACCATTCTCCCGAAAAACAGCCTACCGTGCATCCTCCCGTCGAAAACTGAGTTACAGACTCTTACGAGTCCTCATACATCTGGTCCCGCGTGTCGATTAGGACACAGGACATCCTCCAATTTCCCGCTGCAACTTCCTCTTCTCTCAGAGACAAGGTCTCCTCTGCTGTCTTATAAAGCCTCTGGAGCGTACTACCCTGGTACAGCGGCGCGGCACGTCAGATCGCCCTCCGAGTGGGTGTGGAGCAGCCGAAAGAATTTTTTGTTGCAAGCCTACTCCACGACAGAGGGGAATTTTGCGCGAACGCTCAAACGCAATCGACCGACAGTATGTGACAGCATCGACCTGCACCATGAATACAGCCGAGTACGTTCGGTTGTTCTGGTTCTCCTGACGACTTTGCAAGCCTACATGGCATGGTCTTACTTGCTCTTGAGCGGTCTGCAAGGGATATCACCCCACCCGAGCTCAAGTTACTCTCAAACCTGGCCATGCAAACCACATTGGCCTTGGAGCGCGAACGGCACGCACATGCCCTCCGGGAGCAGCAGGCGGGACTCGAACGAGAAGTACAACAACGAACCGCAGAGCTGGAACAGGCCAATCTGGCCACGCAGAACCTCAATCAGGAACTCGCAACGAAGCTCGAACAAGTGCAGCAGCTCAATGGCAGCCTGACCCTTGTTGACCGAGTACGGGATGGTCTTCTGGCGACAGCGTCGCACGAACTGCGCACGCCGTTGAGTATCATTCTCAGTTCATTGGAAATCATTCGGGGGGAGTGGAACGACCGTTTACCCACGCAAGGACAACATTTGCTGGAGATTTGTGAGCGCAACAGCACCCTCCTACTGTCGCTGGTATCCGACCTCTTGGATATGGCCGCCTTACGCAGCAGCCAAGTGCAACTCAACCGACAGAAAGTCCCGCCGTCGCCTTTGGTACAACAGATCTTTATCACGCTCTCTCCCCTAGCCCGGGGTAAAGAAGTCAACCTATTGAACACCGGCCTGGCTCAAAGTTGAAGTGTACGCAGATGCCCAGCCTCTTCAGCAGCGTCTGCTAAACCTGGTTGGCAACGCTATCAAGTTCTCAAAGAGAGAATCGGCAAGTGTGCGGATTAGCGCAGAACAAGAGGCACAGTGCGTCATCGTGAGCGTGACGTACGACGGCGTCGGTTTTCCGCAGGGCGAGGTCGAACATATTTTCGAGCCCTTCGTGCTGATCGATAATGCTCCATAGAGTTCGACAAAAGGGACGGGCTTGGGTCCAGCAAACTGTCAATCCATGGTCGAACAGCATGGTCGGTCGATCTGGGTCGAGAGTGAAGGTGGCGTGGGCAGTCGGTTTTCTTGCTCCCTGCCGTGCAGCCCCTCCTACATTACTCCGGGGTCTCACATAATTTTCGGACCACGGCAAGAATCCTCTCCGTCCCATTCTCGAAGGTCTCGCGACGAATACTCTCATTCGGTTGATGGGCTTGGTCTAAATCCCCAGGTCCACAAATCAGCGATGCAATATCGCCAGAGGCAAACTGACAGCCGTCAGTCGCAAAGGGTGCGCCTCCGCTAGTATGCTGATCCAACACCTCGAATAGCGCACCTTCCAGCAAGGTTCCGCGTGGCGAAAAAAGTGGCGGAACAATAAGAGGTTCGGTCAGCACAAGACTCGCCCGGTGTGATGAACCGCTATAATCAACAAGATCGAGCGCACGAACGCGCCGGGCAATCTCATGGTAGCAGACCAGCGGATCGGCTTTGGGTAAGGGCCGGTAGCTGATCTGGATCGTACACTGCTCGGCAATCATATTACCCGCAGTACCACCTCGCAGCAGCCCAAAATTCAGTGTGGGAAACGGCGACTCAGGGAAAAGTTCAGCAAAAGTCGTAGAAGGCGTTGCGTACAGTTCGGCCTGATACTGTCCAATTGCATCAATGACTTTGCCTGCCACCGCAATCGCATTCACCCCATGTTCAGGCGTACTGCTGTGACCTCCGAGGCCACGAATAGAGATGGAAAAAACGACGACCCCCTTATGGGCGTGAAAAACCTGATATGAGGTAGGCTCACCGATCCAAGCCAGTCGGGGTCGTGGAATATCATCCAGCAGGTCTGACAGCGCAGGCATGAGTCGCGCAGCGCCCAAACACCCGACTTCCTCATCAGCAGTAAACAGAAAAACAATAGGTCGTTTGAGTGCTGCCAGGTCCAGGGATGCTGCGGCATCGACACATTGGGCCAAGAACACTTTCATATCGGATGTCCCCCGCCCATAGACACGATCATCTTCCACGCCAAGAGCGAGCGGATCGCGTGTCCAACCCGGCTGATCGAGAAATGGCACGGTATCCACATGGCCTGAAAGAATCAGGCCATCCGGCTCCGGGGGACCCGCGAGTGCGACCAGATTCGCTTTGGGCACCCCGGCAACGTCTGTTTGCTGCAAGGCAACGCGAAAGCCCTGATCGTCCAAGTGATTGCCTAGATATTCCATCGCTTCAACATTGCTCTTTTGGCTCACCGTGTTATGGGCAACCAAACGGCCTACAACTTCCTGGAGATAAGTACTCATATCCGACCTCTTCGATTCAATATCTCTGCTACCTCTCATCGAGCAGAGATAATGACCTTTCCATTCGTGATGAGAAGACATAATACTAGAAAAATCAGGAAGGACCAGACAGACCTTTCTCTTTTTAGCCGCTAAGGAGACGACATGAACGTTGGAGTCTTTCTATTTTCAACCCCGTATACGACCCATCCAGCAGATGTTGCACGTAAAGCAGAGTCGCTTGGATTTGAGTCGCTATGGATGGGAGAGCATCCCATCATCCCGATCCAGACAACGACATCGTATCCGCTCACAGAGGATGGCCGAATTCCAGACTTCTACAGCCATCTGGCTGACCCATGGATCGGTTTGGCGAGCGCAGCCGCCGTGACGACAACACTTAAATTAGCGACCGGCGTGTGTCTAGTGACGGAACGCAATCCAATTCTTTTAGCCAAAGAAATCGCCACATTAGACCATTTATCAGAGGGTCGGGTGGTTCTCGGTGTTGGAGCGGGCTGGCTCAAAGAAGAAGTCGAAATCATGGGAGCGAATTTCTCACAGCGATGGCTACGACTACGTGAAAGCGTGGAGGCCATGCGCGAGCTGTGGACTAAAGAGGAGGCCGAATATCACGGACAGGTGATCGACTTCCCCGCGGTCCGTTGCATCCCCAAACCCATTCAGAAGCCCTACCCGCCTGTTCTGCTCGGTTCACACGGGGCAAAAGGCTTACAGCGAGTTGCCCGCTGGGCCGACGGCTGGTGCCCATTAGCCCCTGGGCCGAAGGTCTTGCGTAAAAGTTTGCAGACGCTGAAGCATCTCATGGAAGAGGCGGGACGCGATTTTTGCGCGCTCCACGTTTCAGTTTGTTTAGGGGAACAGGACGGTCAGCCGTGTGCTGATCTGATCAAACAATATGAAGATGCAGGAGCACAGCGGGTCATTATTATGCTGGGTCATGAAGCCGGCAGCCTCGCATTTCGACATGTGCACTTTTTTGAGCCAGATGAAACTGATGGAATACTTGAGCGCCTAGCAGAAAATAGTGTCGCCAAACTGAGCTAGCGCCGAACTGAATGACGATTGCCATGATTAAACTCAGCGTTAATGTGAATAAAATCGCAACCTTGCGTAATGCACGGGGAGGCGATCAACCAAACGTTGTCCATGCCGCCCAGACGTGTATCCACGCTGGTTGCCACGGCATTACCGCGCATCCACGTCCGGATGGCCGACACATTCGCTATCAGGACATATTCGACTTGGCTGCCCTCCTCGTAAACCTGACCAATATTGAATTTAATATTGAGGGCTATCCTTCCCCCGCATTCCTAGATCTCGTCTGCCAAGTGCGGCCAACTCAGTGCACGCTCGTTCCTGATCCACCCGACGTCCTAACTTCGAATGCAGGCTGGGATTTGCGGGGTGATGTCGCGTGGCTCAGTGATATTCTCCAGCGCTTCCGCGATCAGGGCATCCGGACCAGTCTTTTTCTTGATCCGGATATGGACCAAGTGCTACGAGCAAAGGACATTGGTACGGATCGGATTGAACTGTACACAGAACAGTACGCGCGCATGTTTGGCACGACCATGCAAGGTCAGGTTTTCGAACCGTATCATCAAGCGGCGCAGTCCGCTCAAGAAGTCGGCCTAGGGCTGAATGCCGGGCATGATCTGAATTTAGACAACCTGCCTTACTTTGTAGAAGGTATACCTGGCTTGCTGGAAGTTTCCATCGGCCATGCCCTGATTTGTGACGCCCTGTACAGGGGACTCGTCCCCACCGTAAAAGCGTACCTCAAAGACTTGGGGTATGCGGAAGCGGAAGGCCAAGAGAGATAATCATACGCTTTATTAGGAGTTTTCTTACGAGCATGCTGATAGACGGCCGGTGGACGAAAGAAAATAACAAACCAGATGGAGCGGGCCGGTTTGTCCGGCAACAGACTCAGTTTCGCGATTGGATTACAACCGACGGATCATCAGTTTTCCCACTGAACCCGGCCGGTATCATCTGTATGTCGCCATGGCCTGCCCATGGGCGCATCGCACCCTTATCCTGCGTAAGCTTAAAAAATTAGCTACAGCGTGTTAGTCTGTCCGTCGTTGATCCATTTAGGGCAGAAAATGGCAGGATTTTCAGTCAGGGGCCAGACTGTATTCTTAATCCTATCCAACAAGCAGCTTTCCTGCATGAGATTTATGCTCATGCCCGGTCTGACTTCACCGGTCGTGTTACCGTTCCGGTCCTGTGGGATAAGCAGACCAAAACAATCGTGAACAATGAATCTGTGGAGATCCTTTGTATGCTTGACGCCGCATGTGACACGATTGGAGATACCAGCGTCGGCTTTTACCCTCTACCTTTGCACCAACAAATCGATTCCATAATTCAAGATCTTTACCACCGGGTGAACAACGGCGTCTATCGCGCGGGCTTTGCCCGCAGCCAAGAATCGCACGATGAAGCGGTTACCGACGTGTTTGCCGCCCTTGATCACTACGAAGTCGTGCTCTCCAAACAACTCTTCGTATGTGTCTCGGCACTGACCGAGGCCAACTGGTGTTTCTTTCCGACAGTGATTCGATTTGACCTCGTGTGCGACGGCCATTTCAAGTGCAACCTCCGGTGCATCACCAGTTATCCCAATCTGTGGAACTACGTCAAAGACTTGTATCAAGTACCCGGCATGGCAGAGACGTGCCATTTTACCCATATCAAACAACACTATTATCAAAGTCGCGAAAGCATCAATCCGGCCCGCATTGTGCCCAGCGGCCCAGAGATTAACGTCAGCGCGCCCCACAATCGAGGGGCGATGACCAACAACGGTTCGAGCAGGAATAAGGAGGCCTCGCATGGCAAAGCATCAGATTTTTTCGTTAGGTGATTTTTCTCTGGAATGTGGCCTAGTGCTACGCAAAGCCCAGCTCGCATATCAAGTGTATGGCAAACTCAATAGCCGTAAGACCAACGCTATTCTACTGTGCTCATGGTACTCGGGCGATCATACCGGCTATGAGTTTTTGATCAAAAAAGGCCGGTGCTTTGACCCAACTAAGCATTGTGTGATTGCAGTGAACATGTTCACCAATGCACTGTCTTCTTCTCCCAGTAACACGCCCATTCCGATGAACGGTCCACACTTCCCCACAACGACGATTCGTGACAACGTCCGGGCCCAGCACGAACTCGTCCAGAGTCTTGGGATTAAATCGCTCCGCATGGTCGCCGGCTATTCCATGGGCGCCCAGCAGGCATTTCAATGGGCCGTGAGTTATCCGGACATGGTCGAACGTATTGCTCCCTGGTGTGGGGCGGCCCATACCACCCCGCATACACATGTGTTTATCGAAGGGTTCACCGGCGCGTTGAGAGCGGATGCAGCCTGGAATAGCGGCCATTATGCCGATCCGCCGTCCAAAGGGGTTCGGGCCATGGCTCGAGTCTATGCCGGCTGGGGATTATCGCAGGCATGGTACCGTGAAGAACTCTACCAACAGCTTGGCCACCCTAGTATTGAGGATTTTTTGGTCTATTTTTGGGAGAATTTTTTCCTGCAGTGCGATGCCAATAATCTGCTCTCCCAGGCTAAGACGTGGCAGGATCACAATGTCGGTGACTCGCCAGGCTTTGATGGGGATTGGAAGAAAGCGCTCGCCTCAGTCTCAGCACGGGCGATGCTCATGCCATGCCAAACCGACTTGTATTTCCCACCAGAGGATAATGAAGCAGAAGTCGCCTGCATGTCGAACGCCGTCCTTAAACCCATCCCGTCAATATGGGGCCATTTGGCTGGAATTGGTATGAACCCCATGGACAACGATTTTCTTGATGCGACGATCAAGGAGTGTTTGGCCTCGTAAGGAAGCTGTATGCAACTCACTTAGGACCCTCGTCACGCCATTGCCTACCTCAGGTTGCACGAAAAAACCGACGACGTGGAAACTATCCGGGTAAGCGAAGAGCTCAATATAGATATCGCTCCAGACGGCGCCGTCTGTGGTATTGAGTTACTCAACGCCACCCAGCAGGTACGTGCTGAGGAACCGGGTAAATTGGTCGTCATGAATGAGACTTTGGACGCGCGCCAAAAAGTCCTCCTCGCTCAGTAACGACTTCCCGCAAGGCTATTCCACTCCCCCCGTCTTCTGGGATAAGGAGGCATAGCTCACCCCGTCACCGTTGTTGGCATTCACCGGCAGGCCGGCCTCTTGCCAGCCTGGCACGGCCTGGCCCGTTTGATCTTGCCCGCCCCCAAAACCGCCCATCATATTTGAGACACTCCTGTATCCCGCCTTCTCCATCATTTCCGCAGCACGTTGAGAACGCCCGCCGGCTTGGCAGCCGACAACCACAGTTGCCTCTTTCGGGAGAGCCGCTTCAACAACAGTCAGAAAGTTTTGATTTGGAACAGGGCGGCCAGTTGCTTGATCAAAAAACATCACTGGAATATTGATTGCCCGCTCAGGATGTCCGGCCTGGAACTCTGCTTCGGTTCTCACATCCAGATACACCGCTGCCGCATCTTGGCTAAGCGTTTGGTGTGCTTCCGGTGGCGTTGTTTGTGTAATCGCCATTACGTTGGCCTCCCTTTCGTTCTGGCTGTCGGGTCTGATATGGGAACAGTCCAAAGAACACCCGATATTTTCTGGTATCACGAGAGACCAGTCAAGTCAGGCGAGTCAAGCAAGCCAGGAGAAACACATGGAAGAAGCAATCTATTGGAGTCGTGAAGGCAGTGTAGCGACAATTACGCTTAATCGCCCTGCACAGTTCAACGTTATGAACACGGAACTCTCAGCAGGCTTACGCAAGGCGCTGATGGAATGTTGGGACGACGATGAGGTCCGGGCGATTATTCTCACCGGCAACGGCAAGGCCTTCAGTGGCGGTGGTGATATTAAATTCTTTATTGAGGAACTGGGGCAGCAGCGCCTCGTACCCAGCCTTGAGAAAATGATGCCAATCCTGCATGCCGCGATTGCCATGGTCCGGGAGATTCCTAAACCCGTTATTGCCGCGCTGAATGGAGTTGCGGCCGGTGGAGGATTCGGCTTGGCTCTAGCGTGTGACTTCCGGATTGCTTCACCTAAGGTCAGTTTGTTGACCGCCTTTCTAGGTATTGGTGCAAGCCCGGACTCCAGTTCGACCTTTTTTCTACCACGCCACGTGGGCTTGGCAAAAGCAACAGAGATGTTTCTGCGGAACAAACCCCTCTCAGCAGAAGAGGCGTTGAACCTTGGCCTTGTTACTGCAGTAGTCGAGCCAGATAACGTTATGGACGAAGCAAAAAAGCTGGCTGAGGAGTTGGCCCAGGGCCCAACCGCCGCCTTTGGCCGCACCAAGCTGCTGCTCAATCAAAGTCTAGGAAGTTCCCTGCACGAGCAGCTCCATAGTGAAGCGCGCTCTATCACCTTGTCGATGGGGACGCCTGATTTCGCAGAAGGCATCAAGGCATTTGTGGAGAAACGTCAAGCCAACTTTAAAGGCAAGTAATGCGCTGCGTTCTAGGCAAGCGAGGGAACATCCGTCATGCAAGCTATTACATTCGATACTCCAGGCGGACCGCAAGTCCTTAAACTCACACAAGCTCCCGGTCCCATGCCGGCCCCGGAACAAATCCTCGTCCGAGTACACGCGAGCGCGTTGAACCGAGCTGATACCCTCCAGCGCCAAGGCAATTACCCTCCGCCGCCGGGAGAGTCTGCAATTCTGGGGCTCGAACTCGCCGGAGAGGTGGAGGTCCTGGGCTCGGCAGTGACCAATCTTGCGGTGGGTGACCGAGTCTTTGGGCTCGTCGGCAGTGGTGGTTATGCGGAAAAAGCGGTCATTGATGCGCGCATGGCCATGCCGATTCCCGACGGTTGGAGTTTTACCGAGGCTGCTGCAGTGCCGGAAGTGTACTTCACAGCCCAAGAAACCATTTTTACTCTTGGTAGTTTAAAACAAGGAGAAACAATTCTGATCCATGCCGGTGCAAGCGGAGTCGGCACGGCGGGTATTCAGATGGCTCGCGAAACAGGCGCGCACATATTCATCACAGCCGGCTCAGCAAACAAGATACAGCACTGTGTCGAGTTGGGCGCGACTGCGGGCTGCAATTACAAAGAGCAGGACTTCGCCGAGTGGATCAAAGACGTGACAGACGGCAAAGGCGTAGACGTTATCGAAGACTTTATTGGTGCAGCGTATTGGGACAAAAATCTCCAAAGCCTCAAAATCGGCGGACGGCTTATTCTTGTCGGACTCATGGGTGGAGTCAAGGCCGAGACCAACCTGGGATTGATTTTGACCAAGCGGCTGCAGGTTTTTGGCTCAATCCTGCGCGGCCGTCCGCTTGCTGAGAAGATCGACATCACCCGCCGGTTTCAGAAAAACTGGCTGCCGCTACTAACCGCAGGCACAATCAAACCCATCATCGATCGGTCTTTTCCGTTGGCACAGGCGGGCGATGCTCACCAGTACATGGAGGATAATAAAAATTTCGGCAAGATTATTCTTGAAGTCGCCTAATCTCTCAGCTTGTCTTTTTTCTCAGGCCGCTTGGAATTTCCAGGCGGCTTTTTTCGTTCCAGCCGGATTCCGTAGGGAAAATTTTTCCGCCCGATCGGATTATATTTCCCTCTATTTTCGTCTGATGACAATAAGAGTGGGGGGGTAGTGTCACAGAAGGAAAAAATAGAGGTGGACAACGTGGAAGGACGCAAAACTTATCGTGAATCTCAGTGGCAGTGTTCATCCGGCCCTTGTAATGCAAGCCATGCTCCTCGCTCTGATTGCCCTGGATTTTGTCGAACGTAATCTCACCCCATCTCAGACCCGGAGAAATAGCAACGCCTCACTGCTGCCACTTTGTGTGAAAAGCAATGGTGCGCGTCGGGGAATTGAAGACTCTTCGCCCCCAGTCCCGTAGTAGCGGGTTACGACCCGCCGCTAAAGGGGTGGACCAGAGGTCCACCCGACCAATGCTGGCAACTTATCAGGTCCGTTTCAACGTCAACACGCTGCCCTCACCATCGGCCGCAATATAGACGGTTCCATCACTGCCAACGGTAAGCCCGGAAAATGACGTAAGCGGACCTTGGATCAGGCCGGCAATGCCCATCAGCGGCTGCGGCGTGACGCCGGGTTGAGGACCGACCGGCAAATTTGAGCCTATCGTTTGACGCTGTTTTGTTCCAAGCGCAACAGCTATGAGTTCTTTGCTGCCTGAGTCCACAATCAGCAGTTGATCACCGAGCAAGGCCAGCCCTTGCGGCGACGATAATCCTTCAATTAGAGTTGAGGTCCCACCATTCACATAGGAGACTTGACCCTTGTCTGGTTCGCTGACGTAGCACGATCCGTCACCAGCCACCACTACACCATTGGGTCGCGCAAGACCGCGGGCTAAGACCGTGATATCGCCGTTTGACGTGACCTTTAGGAGTCGGCCTTCACCACCTTCTGCTACGACAACGGCTCCGTCTTGCGTTGGTGCAAGGCTGTACAGTTCATTGAGTTCATTGACTAAGATCTGTGGTTCACGCGTATTGAAATTATAGAGCACGACTTCACCTGCTGAAGTTGTAACGTACACGCTGTCGGCCGGACCATTAGCAATACCTCGGATAAATCCGGGATAGCCTTCTTGGGTAAACATCGTCGGACGGCTGATTTGTCCGTCTTGGCTGACGGCTATCATGCTCATGCCATCCGCCGCATATATAGTGCCGTCGTTCGTCACAGTGATACCGAATGGGCCTAGAAGGCCGGCTGGCACCAGTATACGCTCGGTACCATCAGCTTGAATCTCAGCTACACCACCATCGACGAAGTGAGAGATGAACAGCCGGTTGTCATCCGCGATTGCTAGATTATCGATACCCGGCCGTACGTTTGCAACAATGGTCTTCTCACCACTTTGGATATCAATCTTTGTTACTTCTCCACTGGCGGCTTGGGTAATTGTAAGCAGGCCGTTCTGATCAAACTTGACTGCTGTTGGTACCGCGAAGCCGTCCATAAAACGCTCAGGCGCTCCCCCTTCGAGCGGGCAGCGCCAAATCTCACCAGCCGCGATTTGAGGAAAGTAGAGATTCCCGTCAGGGCCAACCGAGAGCGCATTTGGTAGAGGCAAATTCTCGGCCATGACCCGTGGTTCTCGGCCATCCGGATACAACTCAAACAGCCGTCCTCCGGGTCGGCACTCATCCATAAACAGTCGGTCCTGGTAGGCCGTAATACCATTCGCTGCCGGCACATTATCCGCGATCACACGGACTTCACCAGCCGGCGTTCGTGCGCTAACCCGCCCGCTCATCACTTCTGTCACATACATGACATCATGTGAGTCAAAGGCAATATCATCCGGCGCAACAATAGGACCACCAACCGGCGAAATTGTCTCACATGTACCACTACCGGTATCGACCGCACTCACCTGACTGCCGAACGCCTGGACAACGTAGAGTTTTCCATCCGAACCCATACGCATCCCGTTCGCACCAAACAGTGCACTTGGCGAAGAGAGACGAGCCAGCTGCCAGCCCGCCGCTGCTTGTGGTTGTGTATTTTCTCCGTACCGATTCATATTCCCCTCCTTTGATCGTATTCGCTCAATACCTACTGCCCTTTGAATACGGGTTTTCGCCGCTCCCGCCAAGCTTGATGGGCTTCGTGACTATCTTCAGTCTGACCAAGGAGCATAAATCGATAGATATCAGTCTGGGCAGACTCTTTGAGCGAGGCAACATCGAGCCCTTTATTCAGCGACTCTTTAGCCATGCGTACCGCGAGCGGGGGTAAGGCAGCGAGCCGATGCGCATAGTCTTGAGCAAGCGGCATGAGTTCTGGCAGCGGCACGACTTTGTTGACTAACCCTACGCGGTACGCCTCTTCTGCTGTAATGCGTTCTCCAAGCAGCACCATTTCCATGGCTTTCCCGCGCCCGACATAACGGGCAAGTCGAACCGCCCCACCATAGGCCGGTAGAATGCCGAGCGGGACCTGGGGTAAGCCGAGTTCGGCATTATCCGAGGCCAGCAAGATGTCACAACACAGGGTAATCAGGCAGCCTATGCCAATGGCAAAGCCATTTATCGCAGCCACGACAGGCTTGGGGTAATCCGCTACCGCATTGAACACAGGAAAACCTTTTGGCGAGATGGAGGCGAGGTGTTCGCCAAC
>CAZXFE010000073.1:0-15547 GCA_964639795.1 uncultured Enterobacteriaceae bacterium
AGCAAAGACTGAGGCTGACTGGTTCCAACCTGGACCGCCCAAGAGAGGGGAGGAAGCAGGTCTGCCCGAAAGGGGAGAAAGAATACCGTCCCTGGTAATATCTCCTCTAGTAAAGATTCCCGTCACCGTTCCATCGGCACGGGGTAAAAGGCTTAGTTGGTTTCTCAGATCAGGCCTTTAGAACCCCAGCTCGATTGAGTGATTCAGCGGAGAAAATGAGTCGTTGTGGAACAGTTGATCGTACATCGTCAGTCTCCGGTATACGGAGGAAGAGGGAGAGCTGGGAACGAGACCATGACAGGTCGAGAGCTATTTCTTTGCTCCCTACTCCCTGTCACGGCTAATAACACTGTGCGGGGTTGATTATTCTTTGGCCTTCTTCTTATCAATGCTGTCAAAAACCTCTTTAGCCAGTCGCAGGCCGTTCACGCCCACGGGCCAGCCTCCGTAGTGGGCGAGGTGGATCATAATCTCATTGATCTTCTCCCGACTGATGCCAATATTGAGCGCGCCACGGATATGGACCTTAAGCTCGGGACCTCGGCTCAGCACGGTCAAAGCTGCCATGGTGATCATAGAGCGTTCTTGGATGGCTAAGCCGTCCCGCCCCCATACATCCCCAAACAGATTTTCGACGGTGATATTCAGAAAATCTTCATGCATCGATCCTGGTTGGGGTTCGACACCGAAGAGTTCTTTCATCTTTGCTGCACCTTTTTGATACCGTTCAGAATCTGCCATGTCCGCCCTCCTTAGTGTGTGGATATATGGAAAATTGGACCCTTGCCCGGCAAGAGTCGGTTCTCTAGTATCAGACCGACCGGTCTTCCGCAAAACAGAAAGAGATTGCATATGTCGTGTCTTAGTGTGCTGCCAAAAGAAAAACTCACACTCGAGTTTGCCAAAATGACGGAAACAACTAAGGAAACTGGGAATGGAACCGTCTTCCAGGTGCTCGGGCATCGGGCGGACATGTTCGAGTCGTATTTTAAATTTTCTTATTCGACACATGAGGACGGAGTTGTTCAGCTATTAAAGAACTCGCGCTGTTGCGGATCAACCAGCTCAACAATTGCTTGACCTGAAAGAAGGCGCGCTTTGCGTCGGCGATGCATGACGGCCTGACAGAAGAGAAATAGCCCAGATGGACGCCTATCAAGACAGCGACGCGTTTGCCTTACAAGAAAAATCGACTTTACATTGCGCCGAAAAAATGGCGCTCAGCCATCACGAAATCGATGATGCTTTTTTCCAAGAACTGCACGCTGAATTTACAGACGAAGAGATTATGGAACTGGAGATGATGACTGGACAGTACATCGGCTTCGGTCGCTTACTGATGTTTTTAGACCTCGAACGCCCGGTGTGCAGCCTGGAGTAAGAACGCAATGTCGTTTGAAATCACCGTCCAAAAATTACGAGAAAAACAGGATGCTGGGACAGATATCGTCCTGCTCGATGTACGTGAGCCGGAGGAAGTCGAGTTGGTCCAGCTTCCCAATTCCGTCCATATCCCGATGGGAGACATTCCCAGCCGTTTGCACGAGTTCGATCCCGATAGCGAGATTGTCGTGTATTGTCATCATGGCGTGCGCAGCCTTCAAGTCGTCCATTTTTTGCATCAACACGACTTTGAACACATAGTGAGTCTTGCCGGCGGTATCGATGTCTGGGCAATTGAGATCGAACCCGAGATGGCGAGATATTGAGGTAGGTACGACATTATCAGGGGAGACACTTTTCCCTTGAGTCCAAGAGAGTAGGATCCTGTATGAGTGAAGAAAGCTCCCCAACCCTTGATTCCCAACCCCCAGGCCCTCTGCACGGTATTCGTATTATTGAATGTGGCCATATGGTTGCCGCCGCCTATGCGGGCAAGCTGATGGCCGATCTAGGAGCTGAAGTCATTAAGGTCGAAGAACCTGGTGGCGATATTGCACGCCTACGCGGCCCCTATCCCGGCAACAGACCCCATCCCGAGAAGAGTGGACTGTTTCTTTACCTAAATACAAACAAACGCGGGATTACGCTTAATCTGGAAACGTCCAGCGGCCAAAAGCTATTGCAGCGACTTGTCAAAGACGCCGATGCTTTGGTTCACAATTATCATCCAACCCGGATGTCGGATTTCGGGCTGGAGTATGAAGCGCTTGCCCACCACAACCCACACCTGGTGATGACGTCGATTTCCCCGTTTGGACAAACCGGTCCGCGCAGAGAGTATACGGCGCATGATCTCACCATGTGGAGCGCAGGTGGGCTTGGTTTCCTCGGTGGCGCGGGCGGACGCCCCGACCTGCCGCCGCTCAAGGCATTTGGTCAACAGGCGGGCTTTCAGGCTGGCGTAAACGCAGGCCTTGCGTCGCTGGGCGCACTGTATGGACGCCTGAGCAGTGGCAAAGGCCAACACATCGATATCTCCGTCCAAGAGTGTTTGGTCGCCATTATGGAGAACAACTTTATTGCGTGGCCGTACGATCGGAGCACGCCGTCACGACTCGGCTTTCGTTTGATCCCGCAAGATGTTCTGCAGTGCCGGGATGGTTATATTTATGTTCTGGCAGTTGAGGAGCATCAGTGGCAAAACGCGGTTGAGTTGATGGGCAGCCCTGAGTGGGCGGACACTGAGCTGTTTCAAGATTTTGTGTCTCGCTCAGTCAACTGGGACGCTCTGAAAGCATTGCTTGAAGACTGGCTACAGGATAAATCGGTTCAAGAGGTTTACCACGGAGCGCAAAAACGGCGGGTGCCATTTGCTCCGGTCTCGACCATGGGTGACCTCTTAAAATCTGAACATCTAAATGCGCGGGGATTTTTTGCTGAGATTGCCCATCCCGAGGGCGGCTTGCTGCGCTATCCGGGCGCGCCGTATAAGTTCTCGGCCTCGCCGTGGGCTCTGCGGAGTCCAGCGCCGTGTCTGGGTCAACATAATGAGGAGATCTACGGTGGGCAGCTTGGGCTGTCGCCAGAAGAATTGAAATCGTTGAAAGAAACGAATGTCATTTGATCTGACCGGAGAGGCGAAGCAGTTGCCCTCAGCCCGATATTTCTCAACGTATTTCAGAAGAAAATGCTTTGCCCTGACCCCTGTACAAGGAAGATAATATGCTAAACAAACTGCCCCTCGAAGGCGTTCGTGTTGCGGATTTTACCTGGGTCTGGGCTGGACCGTTTTGTACCTTGCAGCTTGCCCATCTAGGTGCGGAGGTCATTCGGATTGAATCTGAAAGCCGCTTGTGTATAACCCGCCGCATCCCGCCCGGCGCTGACGGGGAAGCTGGGCCAAACCGCTGTGGCTATTTCAACCAATACAATCAAGGCAAGAACTCGATTTGCCTCAACCTCAAAAAACCTGAAGGTCTCGAAATCGCAAAAAAGCTGGTGGCTACTAGCGATATCGTTTCTGAGAACTTCGCAGCTGGTGTGATGAACAAGATGGGGCTGGGGTATGAAAGGCTCAAAGCCCTCAAGTCTGACATTATTATGATCGCCCTGTCCGGCTACGGCGCAACCGGACCGGAAAGTCCTTATGTGTCTTACGGCCCGGCGCAGGTACCAATGAGCGGTTTGGCGTCTATGACCGGATTTCCGGACTCTCCGCCCATGAGTGTCGGGTTTTCATATGGAGACCCGAACGGCGGCCTGCATGGGGCGTTTGCCGTTTTGGCTGCGTTGATGCACCGTGCACGTACGGGTGAAGGGCAGTATATTGATTTGTCACAATGGGAGACTTCGGTTGCCATTCTCGGCGAAGGGACCATGGCCCAGCAAATGAATGGCAGTCCGCCGCAGCGCATAGGCAACCGTGACCTGTATATGGCACCGCATGGGCTCTTCCGGTGTCTAGGAGACGACCGTTGGGTCAGTATTGTGGTGGCGGATGACAATGAGTGGCACAAGCTGTGTGTGGCTATGGGCAAACCTGAGTTGGCAAACGATGCCCGTTTTTCCACACTTGCAGACCGCAAGCAGCATGAAGACACGTTAGAAGCCGCTGTCACGGCGTGGACGGAAACGCTTACAGATGAAGCGGTGACAACAATGCTCCAGGTCGCCGGGGTGGCTGCCTTTCCTGCATTGACCAATAAAGAATTGGCTGAAGATCAACATATGCGCGGTCGAGGGTTTTTTGCTGAGCTTCCACATCCGGAAGTCGGTGTACGCCAACATGCCGGCGTGCCCTGGGTGTTCTCTGACACCCCCTGTACGGTGCGTCGGCCAGCACCCTGTCTTGGACAAGACACTGAAGATGTCCTGCAACGGGTACTGGGATACTCGGCAGATGAAGTTGCCGTTCTCAAGGACAATGAAGTGCTGTCTTAAATCAGAAAGGTGCGTCCGAGGATAGGATCCGTCCTCTGAAATACGTATTGCTTGTTATGAAACCTGTCGTGCGTTTATACGTATTGCTGGCTGCTTTTACCCTGCTGCAGTGTGTCCAACTGGTCGTCGCGCGTCCAGCTCGCACCCAGTTCGGCGGCATTCTTGTCAAGATGTACGGGATGGTCCAATTTGGGCCGGGATCTCAGGTGCTCGTGTTTGACGTTGGCGGCCAGACACTGCGATTTGGGGTACACGATCTTGAGAGCCGTAACCCTCAGTTTTCCTTTAGCCGCTTTATGTCAGAGACGCGTAGACGAAAGCCTAGTCTCCACGTCAAAGGCCCGGCGCATATGTTGGAAATGCTACGCAAAGAAGAGCCGGAAAAGCGCATGCTGCGACTCACGGGTATGTATTATCAAGACTCCCGGAATTTCGTTTTGAGTCGCGTCCAACCGGTTCGTCAAACACGGTGACCTGCCATTTTAAGACACCTGTATTTTCTCCCACCCCGCTCGTAACTTTTTCCCTTCCCCGGAATATTGCACAGTCAACATCTGTGGTGATGCAGTCTGTGGAGGACATTCTCAGCCGTGAGCCGGTGTCTCCGTCGGTATTCTTGCGAGGGGAAAGAAGGGCTCAAAGACGATCAATATTTTGGAGATGTCTTAGGCGAACTCGGTGCGCTGGCTACCTCTTATGACTTGCCTTATAGCGAGAAGCCGACTCCGGGAGTCGAGCAGGCTGAACTGATTGACCGGGTCCCGGTGTCTTTTACCAAACGCTATTAACTCTTTCCGCTGGGGTTCTGGAGTGAAGAAGTAACCGTTGCTATCGCCAACCCGCAGGAGGTTGCGGCTCGGGATGATTTGCGTGTCTTGTTGGAAAGGTACATTCGTCCGTTTGTCGTCCCAAAACCGGTCCTGCTGGAGGGGCTCGACCGTGCCTATCCCCGCTCTTCTTTCTTGCATAAAAAGTGAAGTAGATAGTGACGCCCGAACAGGGTGTCTTTTCGTTTGTCCTTCTAGGTGCAGGGGCAATGGGTAGGAATTACGTCCGTCCATTGATATCCTATCCCTTGTATTGACATGGAGTTTCGCATGACGAGCATTCCAGCCCATGGGGAGAATCTGCCGCTTGTGTTGCACACGCGACCGGCACTCGATATAAGCTCTGAGCAATTTTATGAGTTTCGTCTGATCAACCGTGAGTGGCGTATTGAACGTACTGCTGAGGGGGATTTGCGAATCATGGCACCAGCCGGAGGAGGAACGGGAAGTCCGAATGTCCTCATAACCCCTTTTCTTACAAACGGGGCTCTGCAGGATGGTAGGGGTATCCCCTTTGACTCTTCGACTGGATTTACCCTGTCAAATGAGACGACGCGTTCTCCAGATGCCGCGTGGGTAAAACGTTCCCGTCTTGCGGCATTGTTTGCTGAGCAGAAGGAGAAATTGCTCCCGCTCTGTCCGGACTTCGTGCTTGAACGTTCACCATCGGATGACCCGGCAACCAGACAGGAGAAGATGCAGGGATACCTGGACAATGGAGCGCAATTGGGATCGCTAATTGATCCTTTTCGTCGCTGCGTCTCTGTCTATCGGTGATCAGTCCAAGCCGAGCATCTCAACAATCCCTCCTCTTCGTCCGGAGATCCAGAATTACGTGGATTCGTCTTAAAGCTAATCAATATCAGGGAACCACGCTTTTAACCCACCCCGCGATTTTCTTTTCGGCGCAACGTTCTACAGCTTCGGATGCTGCATATGCCACTCAGAGGCCTGCTCATAGGCATACGCAACCTGGCAGATGGTCTGCTCATCAAACGGCTTGCCCGCAATCTGGAGCCCAACAGGGAGTCCGTCGCTATCAAACCCGCACGGCACCTGAATGGCCGGCAGGCCTGTGAAATTAAAAATCGGCGTGTAGACCGAGAAGTCAGAAGACACAATGCTTAAGCCCGGTGACTCATCGGCAATCGGATTAATCTGGAAGCCGGACGTCGGAAGTAAAAACACGTCCACACTACTATCCAGCGCGTTCAGCAAATCGTCTCGCACCTGCGCTCGCACTTGTGCGCCCATGAGATACTGGGTGCCACTCACAAGCAGTCCATATGCGGCGAAAAGTTTTGCATGGGGATTATATTTGTCTCCACATTCGCGAATATTGCCCACATGAATCGTCGCACATTCAGCAAACAAGCCAGGCCATTCAATGGCCTGGAGCTGGGTCAGCGTAATAGACGGGACGTCAACGATTTCCGCTCCAAGATTCTCGAATTTTTTTACAGCTTCATTGTAGGGGCTAAGTAACTTAGGATCGCAGTTGTCCTCATAGATCGAACGCAGGAGCCCAATCCGCATGCCCTTGATGTCTCGGCCGAGCTTTTCGGTGAAGTCTGGGACGGGAATATTTGCTGAAGCAGGATCGAGCGGATCGTAGCCAGCACAGCCTTGCAGCATCAGGGCTGCGTCGGTAACGGTCCGGGTAAGAGGCCCCGTGTGGTCGAGGCTCCATGACAGTGGGTACACTCCTGCTCGACTCACCCGACCATACGTTGCTTTGAGTCCGACAATGCCACAGCACTGTGCCGGCCAACGGATCGAACCGCCCGTGCACGACCCCATACCGGCGTAAGCCATACCAGCTGCTGTAGACGCCGCCGTTCCACTGCTCGATCCGCCTGCGTCGTGAGCAAGGTTCCAGGGGTTATGGGTGGGTTTGTAATAGGACTGGTTAGTGGGAAAGCCATAGGCAAACTCATAGGTCGCGGTCTTGCCTAAGATAAGCGCGCCAGCTTCTTTGAGTTTCGCAACCGAGGTACAGTCCTTTTCGGCGACATAGTGTTCTAACGATTGGGAGCCACACGTGGTGGGCCCGCACTCGTAGATATCTTTGATGCCGATGGGGACCCCATGTAGGGGGCCTCGGTATTCTCCTCGTTGTATTTCCGCTTCAGCCGCATGCGCGGCCTCTAAAACCTCATCCCGGAAGATCGTATTGAAAGCGTGGAGCTGGGGTTCGAGTTCGTCACCCCGAGACAGCATGGCCTGAGTCACTTCGACGGGAGAAATCGCTTTCTTTTGTATTTCTTCTGAGAGTTCAGAAATGGGCATATAGACGAGTTCCCGTGAGGCCGTCATTTTAGCCCCCCCTTCTTATCGAGTGCATGAACCAATAATGGCTCGCTTTCCGGTATGGTCATTCCCTCCACAAGTTGTCGTGACTGCCGCATATCTTCCACTACGCTTTGCCAGCGTAAGAGGTTTTCATACGGTGTAACAAGTTGATTGAGTTCGGCGTCAGTGAGTTCCAGGTTCCACTCGGCGAGTTTGGCCGCAATGAGCATTTTTGTGTCCATCGTGTTCCTCCTATTTGAGTTCAGTCTCGATAAACGCAAACTCGTAGTCGTTGGTGTTTATGACATCGTGTTCAACTCCGACATTTCGAAAATAGGGAACGCCTTGTATGAGATCGGCTTCGTGATCTCCGTCGGGAGCCTTGAGCAATAACTTCCCCGTTGTCATGGGTACGACAACATAGTCGTACCCATGGCGGTGGTAGCCGGTTGCTGCCCCAGGAGCAAACCGCCATTCCGTGACACGCACCCGCTTGTTATCAATCAGGACGGTTGCCCGGGCCTTTTCATCTGACATAGTAGACTCTCCCTATGCTGTGCTGAGAGCGTAGCGCAGAAATTCTGTTGTGCAACTCTTTTCGGCACACGATGGTTAATGCTAGGGACTAAAGAATCTACACGCTGAACTGACAGACGCACCAGATTTCTTCTATTGTCTGCGGATGATCAGAACTCCTGCTGAGGTGAGTTGTCTGCGTATGGCCGTTGGGAATTAGAACAACGCATTTCGCAAGTTTGTCCGCCTTATCGGGCGAGATATGAGCGAGACCGAGTTGGCGTTCACCATGTTCCAGTTCCAGGCCGAGGTCGGTGCGACCGAAGCGGGCATTGCCATGCCGTGGACCCATCCTGGGCCTACTTTTTTTCGCGCCCAATATCACGATCGTCTGATGGAACTAGGTGACTTTCAGCGGGTTGATGGAGGGGCGATGCCTGCCGGCTCCGCAAAAAGATAAGGGGTACCAATCTGCTCACCCTTAAGTGTTTCATACGGGATGATGCTAAAGGTTGGAGTGTCCGAGAGCGCGGAGGTAATCCGTCTGTATTCTTCGCTCGACAGCGGTGTGTCACGGAGCAGCGTGGGTTCATTCAGGATATTGCCGGAAGCGGATTCGTTATCAGCAAGGAAACGTCCTTTGCGTAAATAATAGGCCGTCCACCGGGTCGCTCGGGCTTCGTCCTGAATCTCGAAATGTACCCGGTCATGTTACTAGTCTTCCCTGGCTTCGAGCGTGTCGAACTTGGCGAAAAAAGCCACCACGGAGTACCTGTTATCGGCCCACCATAGGTTTCTCGAAAACCGGCTTGGTCTATCGCATGTGAAATGAATTGCTTATGGCGTTTGCCGTGGGCTTCCAATAGCTCTGGGCGCGGACGAAAGCCACGTTCAGCGATGTGCATGGTTGGTGGTCGATCTTCAGACACAAATCTCTCCCTTTCCTGAGATCGAAGGATACTGTTGCTGAGTACTAAGCGTATGGTTGATAAACAAGCCTGTGGGTGTGACTGTCTAGATTGAGGGAACTTTTCCGCGCGTCAACAGTTTACAAGGACAGGGCACAAAACAAGGAGGTAATCATGATGCGTAAGAAAATCGTCCTTGTTGTACTTGCTCTTCTGGTTGGTGCTGCGTTCTTGTTTGTCCCGTCAACCGGCTGGACGCGGAGCGGGCATCACTATCGCCATCACGGCCATTCTTCCTATCCGCGTCATAGGGCCTATCGCCATCACGGCCATTCCTCCTATCCGCGTCATAGGGCCTATCGACCCTACCGACGCCACCATAAGCACGATCATTATCGGCACCATGATTACTCGTCCCCCAGCTATCGCACGTATCGGCATTGGTACTAATTCTCTCCGGAATAGAAAGCGTCGCTTCCCGGTATGGCTGCCAAGCGCATTTGATCTCTGTATGCGTCGTCGGATACTTGAGAAAGGCTTGAATCTCAGGCCGGCCAGCATGTGTCTGGCCAGTCGTTGTGTCTTCCGGCAAATCCTCAGGCCAGAATGAGTCGGAATGCACAACATCTTTTTTGTTAGGAAACAAAGTGCTATGGCGGCAGTGGGACGTACTCCAAACCAGGGACACGGAGAAAGCGATGGAATTTGGTATTTGTGTTGCCACTAAAATCGACGATTGGCAGTTGATCAAAGAGGCCGAAGACCTAGGCTATGACCGCGCCTGGATACCCGACTCGCAGATGATTTGGTCGGACTGTTATGCCACGCTTGCACTAGCTGCCCACAACACATCGCGCATTCGGCTCGGGACAGGTGTGGCCATCCCCGGTACTCGGATTGCGCCGGTCACAGCCCATTCCATTGCGTCGATTAATCGCATCGCACCCGGACGGGTCTTTCTCGGCATAGGTACCGGACATACTGCAATGCGGGTCATGGGAATGGATCCGATGAAAATTCGAGACTTTCGGGAATATTTACGGATTGTGAAAACCCTGCTGAGCGGGGAAGAGGTGGACTTTACGAGAGACGGGGAAACGCGGACCATCCGTTTCCTGCATCTTGATCTCGGTTTTATTAATCTTGATGACGCCATTCCAATTTATGTTGCCGCCAATGCACCGCGGGCGCTCAAAGCAGTTGGCGAGTTTGGGGACGGTTTGGTCTTTTTTGGCGAGCAACCTGACCGGGTCGAGAGTTATCATCTCCCTTTGATACATGAAGGCGCCGAAAAGGCGGGACGTAATCTAAGTGGAGATTTTCGTATGGCGATGTTCAACACATCTGTCGTGCTGAAGCCTGGGGAGGCCGTGAACTCAGATCGCGTTATCGATGAGTGCGGCTCGATGGTGTCGTGCATTCTGCATTATGTCTATGAGATCTATAGCAAAACGCCAAGCGAAGAGGTTGTTCCCCAGTATTTTAAGCCGGTCTGGGAAGAGTATTGCGCCTATGTAGACGCCATGGAGACGCCACCAGACAAGCGTTACCTGCAAGTACATAACGGCCACTGTACGTTCTTAGTCCCAGAAGAGCGCCGCTTTATCACCCCTGAAGCGATTCAGGGTTCATGCCTGGTGGGAGAGCCGGCTGAGATTATTGACAAGATTCATCAGGCTGAAAAAGCCGGTCTACAAGAGATCACGCTGCTACCGCCCATGGCGTCTGCGCGCAAGGTATTTGCCGACTTTGCCGAACACGTGATGAAAGCTTATTAGCGTTCTTCTTACGATGGAACCCCGCACAACCTCCCCAGACGAACAAGGTAACCCGGATGAACTCTATGCAGCCTTAGTCCGGATGGGACTGATGGAGCGAGGACAGAGGCCACGACTCACACCACTTACAGGCGGAGTGTCGTCGGATATCGTTCGGGTTGATTTATCGAGTGGGTCCATCTGTCTCAAGCGCGCACTGCCCCGGCTTCGTGTGGCCGCAACCTGGCATGCTCCGATTGAACGCAACAGTTTTGAAGTCGAGTGGATACGTGTGGCCGCCGGTATTATTTCCCAGGCCGTACCGTCTCTCGTGGGGGTCGACACTCAAGCGGGTCTGTTTGCCATGACTTATCTCGATCCGTCCACGTACCCGGTTTGGAAAGGGCAACTCCGCGACGGCGTGATTCACTCGGAGACTTCACAGGCCGTGGCCACTTGCTTGGTACAGATTCATGCAGGGACGGCGCACAACGACGATATTGCGAACCGGTTCGCGACCGACCACATCTTTCATTCCATCCGTATAGAACCGTATTTGTTGGCACCCGCTCGTGTGCACCCCGAGTGTGCCGATCGGCTGCGTCTGTTGGCCAACAGAACGGCGACCACACCGTGCGCCTTAGTGCACGGCGATGTCAGTCCCAAAAATATTCTGGTCGGACCCAACGGGCCGCTGCTGCTCGACGCGGAATGTGCTTGGTATGGAGACCCTGCCTTTGACGTAGCATTTTGCCTGAATCATCTGCTGCTGAAATGTGTCTGGCGACCTGAGTGGCGCGAGCAGTATATGCATTGTTTCGAAGTCTTTACCGAGACCTATGGTCCAGCAGTCAGTTGGGAGCTTTGGGCCGCACTCGAACAACGAGTCGCGCAGTTATTGCCGGGGCTACTATTAGGCCGCATTGATGGCAAATCACCGGTTGAATATCTGACCGACGAAGCGGATCAGGCCCAGGTTCGACGAGTCGCTGTCAACCTGCTCCAACGGCCGGTCGAGACTTTGGCTGACTTACTTTCTGTATGGAAAGAGGAAACCGGATGAGTGCAACAACCATCACCCAGGTAACCGGCCGTCGCGTATGGGACTCGCGCGGACGCCCAACCGTTGAGGCTGAGGTGACCCTGGCCGGCGGCGCGATCGGCCGCGCCATTGCACCAGCCGGTGCCTCGCGGGGGAGTCAAGAGGCGATTGATCTGCGAGACGGAGACAGTGCTGACAGCCCGTTAGAAGAGCTCGGAGGGTTCGGCAGGTTTGGCGTATCGCGTGCAGTGCAGGCTGTGAAAACCGAGATTGCCGATAGCCTGCATGGCCTGGATGCGACACACCAGGAGAGCGTTGATGCAACATTGATTGCGCTTGATGGAACGCCGAATAAGGCACGTTTGGGTGGCAATGCGACTATCGCCGTTTCCATGGCCATGCTCCACGCGGCAGCCCAGGCGGCTGGTCTGCCCGTATGGCGTATGCTGGCTGGTGACAACGCCGTTCGACTGCCTTTGCCAGAGATTCAGATTCTTGGCGGAGGCGCTCATGCCGGCCGTCGCATTGACATACAAGATTGTATGGTGATGCCACTCGGCGCTGAGAGCTTTGATGAAGCCGCATTCATGACCGCTGAGATCTATGCTGCGGCTGGTTTACTCATGGCCAAAAGCGACCGCCTGGCCGGGGTGGCTGATGAAGGGGGCTGGTGGCCCGTCTTCGACTCAAACGAAGAGGCACTTGAAATGCTGGTGCGTGCAATCGAGGCCGCTGGCTACATCCCAGGCGATCAGGTTGGCATTTCCCTCGATATTGCTGCATCTGAATTTGGTTCCGCCGCCGGGTATACCCTTGGGCTGGAACAGCGCCGTCTGGATAGCGACGGCTTGATCGAAATGCTGCTGGAATGGATCGACCGCTACCCGATTGTGTCCATCGAGGACCCGGTTGCCGAAGACGACCACACGGGCATGGCCCGGTTCACGGCAGCCGTGGGAGAAACCATCCAGGTTATTGGCGACGATTATCTAGTCACCAATGCAGATCGGATCGCTGAAGCAGTGAGACATGGCGCGTGTAACGCTGCCCTTATTAAGCCTAACCAGGCCGGAACCATAACCGAAACTAAAGCCGCGCTTGATGCGGCGAAAGCGGCGGGGTGGGGGACGATTGCGTCTGCTCGGTCGGGTGAAAGCGAAGATTTGACTATAGTGCAACTGGCTATTGGCTGGGACACGGGGCAGCTCAAAGTTGGCTCCATTACCCGCTCCGAGCGGACGGCCAAATGGAACGAAGTGATTCGGATTGAAGAAGCACTTGGAGACGCGGCCCGCTTTGCCGGTCGGAACGTTCTGCCGACTTGAATATAACCCAAGCGTGCGATGAAGGTCGTCCTCCAACATCGAACGAGTCCTGATTTCCAGCGCCAGTTGGAACAGCACGTGCCTTATTGGATTGACTTTGTCATTGTCGATGAAGCGGACACTACGACCTTTACCGCTGAGATGGAGGACACGCAGGTTTTGCTGCACGTGCTTGAGCCGGTCACGGCTGGAGTCATAGCAGCTGCTCCACAGCTCCGCCTCATTCAGAAAATTGGCGTTGGCGTGAATACCATAGACTTAGAAGCCGCCCAACAGCGAGGCATAGCGGTTGCCAATATGCCGGGAACCAATACTCCCGCAGTGGCGGAACTGACCCTGTTACTCATGCTCGCGACGCTGCGCCGGATTTCCTTTTGGGATACGACCGCGCGAAAAAAAAGGGTTGGGAGGCCGAACTGCAGGTTTTTGACGCACTGGGCGAATTGAAGGGGCGAGTCGTGTGCCTTGTTGGCTATGGCGCGGTGGCCACCTATCTTGCGCCAATTCTTCAAGCTTGTGGTGCCAGAGTGGTCTACACGGCTCGCCAAGCCAAGCCTCAGGCCGTGGGGACGCCGTGTTCTTTCGATGAACTGCTCCGGATGTCCGACATTGTCTCACTCCACGTTCCTCTGACTCCCGAAACCAAGGGCTTGATGAATGCGACTGCCTTAGCGCAAATGAAGCCGGGCAGTATTTTTATCAATACCGCCCGGGGGGGATTGGTGGACGAGTCCGCCCTGATCGCCGCTCTCCAGTCGGACCACCTCCGCGCGGCCGGCCTGGACGTGTTCGCGGACGAACCCATTCCCATGGACAGCCCTCTACTCACGCTTGACAATGTCGTAATCACACCCCATATCGCCTGGCTTACACCTGAAACACTTGGACGCAGTTGTGTGATTGCGATGGAGAACTGCCGGCGTTTGCGAGATGGAGAGCCCTTGCTAGACCGCGTCATGTAATGAGGGCCGAGGAGGGTGGTTCTCTAGGCCCACTGTTCTCCCTTTTTTACCCGAGAAGAAAGTGCTATGGCGGCACTGAAGGAGAGCATTATGACGACCTCTTGGGCATCAAAATCGGCTGAAGTCCGAGCCAAGCTGAAACATCCCGTCATTGATTCCGATGGTCACATGATCGAGTTTGAGCCCGGTTTCCTCGACTATCTCAAGCGGGAGGGAGGGGGATCGATGGTCAAGCGGTTTCTCTCACCGGAGCGGAACACCGGAGGCTGGGGACGGCTGTTTCGGTGGTATTCGCTATCGCAGCAAGAACGCCTAGACCAGCGCGTGACGCGCTCTCCATGGTGGGCGCTGCCAACGAAGAATACGTTGGACCGGGCGACGGCTATATTGCCTCGGTTATTGTCCGAACGTATGGGAGCAATTGGTCTGGACTTTACCGTCCTGTATCCCTCAATGGGCCTGATGTTTCCGCACATCGATGGTGACGAATTACGCC
The DNA here is from genome assembly GCA_964639795.1 of uncultured Enterobacteriaceae bacterium. GTDB lineage: Bacteria > Desulfobacterota > Binatia > Bin18 > Bin18 > Bin18. Next base: position 14,449 of record CAZXFE010000073.1, read on the forward strand.
GAGCCACGTGCCGGGCGTTGAATACGTTTCATGCTGACTATTTTGAAGAGTATTCCAGTCAGATGACTCCGGCTGCCGCTATTCCTATGCATACGCCGCAAGAGGCTATCGAAGAGCTAGAATACGTTGTCAATGAGCTGGGAATCAAAGCAGTGATGATGGCCGGTCATGTGCAACGACCAATTCCGGTTGTTGAACGTACGGCACCGGATGTTGCGCAGCATGCCTTTTGGCTGGACACGTTTTGCATCGACAGTGCCTATGATTACGATCCGGTGTGGGCCAAATGTGTGGAGCTAAGGATTGCACCGACGTTTCATTCCCCGGCCATGGGTTGGGGTAGTCGGACGTCCGTTTCTAATTACATGTATAACCACATCGGGCATTTCGCTGCGTCCGGCGAAGCGCTGTGCAAAGCGATGTTTATGAGCGGAGTGACCCGTCGCTTTCCGACCCTCAAATTTGGCTTCTTGGAAAGTGGGGTAGGTTGGGCGTGCAATTTGTACGCCGATATGATTGGCCACTGGGATAAACGTAATATCAAGAAAATGGACAATTACGATCCGGCCAATCTGAACAAAGAACAGTTGATGGACTTATACCAGCGCTATGGCGGGAAATGGGCCGAGAAGCATATAGACCGCCTTGCCGCTGGACGTAGTCTGCTGGGTGGTACCCAGGAAGACCCCAATACTTTGGACGACTGGGCCCAGTGCGGTATTGAAAAAGCTGAGGACATCAAGGATCTGTTTGTCAAAAACTTCTACTTTGGCTGTGAGGCAGATGACCCCATCAATGCTACGGCGTTTAATGCAAAGATGAATCCATTTGGTGCGCGCCTCAAAGCTATCTTTAGCTCGGACATCGGCCATTGGGACGTACCTGACATGGAAGAAGTCTTAGAAGAAGCGTACGAGATGGTCGAGCATGAACTGATTACCGAAACTGACTTTCGGGACTTTGTGTTCACGAATCCGACAACGTTATGGACGGGGACAAATCCGGACTTTTTTAAAGGAACGGCTGTTGAAGATGCCGTGGACAAACTCCTCACCGACGGTCAAGCGTAAGAGGCTACGAAGGCTGCCTATGACCTACG
>CAZXFE010000074.1:0-15514 GCA_964639795.1 uncultured Enterobacteriaceae bacterium
CGATTACGCCGACCTACGCAACGTCATGATCGTGGCCACGGGCGCCGGCGTTCTTCTGCTTACCCAGATTGACCCCAGCCATACCAGCGCTTTTGCTCAGGTCTGGTTGGCGATGACAGTCTGGATCGTTATCCGCTCGACGTTCGGCGTGTTGCGCGTCTGGCCGGGGATAGGAAAAGCTGTTTTGCGGCTGTTCTAGTCACACTGAGCGGCCGGTTTGTAGAAAAAGGCAAAATTTCCCCGCTTTTCTACCTTCGCTCTACCATGTTATGCTCAGACACACATCTTACACTCAGATACACATCGCACCACAGGGAAACGAGGAGGAAACGTCATGACTACACCATTTTGGTGTCTTTTGGTTATGGTTATTATCCCGTACATAATAGCAGGAGTAACGGCGTACTTTCGGGTTAATCAACTCGGAAGCGTCGACGTCAAGAGCCCGCGTGAACAGGCACTGGAGTTGAAGGATGCTGGTGCGCGTGCCGTCGCTGCTCAGCAGAATACCTGGGAAGCCGTAGCTGTTTTCGGCTCAGCCGTGATTATCGCACATCTCGCAGGCGCGGACGCAGCCACCTCGGCAACATTGGCCATGGTGTTTATTGTCGCCCGCATTTTGCATCCTATTTTTTACATTATGAATATGCCCCCGCTCCGTACTCTGAGTTTTGTCGTCGGATTCGGCTGTTGCATCTGGCTCTTTGTCCTAGCCGCAGGCACAACTGCTGCGTAGCCGACTCGTATGGCCAGCCATAGGTCGGGCGACCCGCACCCGCGTGAGATTTTATCCAAGTGAAAAACGCCCGTGCGATTCTCACCCACACTGCTCAGCCCAAAGAGTCAGTTGCCACTCCTAACTGGATCTGAGCAAGCCAAGCGTACAGAGAATCACGTCCAACCAGGTCAATGTAGCGGCCACTCTCAGCAATCTGACCTTGATGCGCGCGGCTTTGAGACCCGTAGCAATTCGACGGGGATGACAATAGTCGTGAATTTTTGCATCAGCGGAACCAGCGCCTCTGTATCAAGCGTTCACTCTCTCCATCAAGCGAACTGGTCGCTTCGTCCAATCGCAAGCTAGAAGGCGCTTTGAGAATCGCTCGGGCGATGGCCAGGCACTAGCGCTGTCCACTAGAAAGCCGCGTTCTTCGCTCTCCGAGACAGGCGCCAGGGCCATCAGGTAATGTGCTAATAAAATCATCGGCCGCCGCAGCTCGGGCAACGGCCTCGATTTCAGCATCAATCGCATCCGGACGACCATAACGAATATTTTCTCGAGCCGTCGCACCAAACATGATAGTCGCTTGTGGGACAAGACCAATGCGGTTGCGAACCTGCTCGGGGTCTGCCCGCGGAATGTCGATTCCGTCAATTTCAATCCGGCCGGATTGCGTATCGTAGAACCGTAACAGCAAGTGAACCGAGGTTGTTTTACCCGCCTCCGACAGCCCTACGAAGGCCGCGGTTTCATCAGGTCCAATGTCCATCGCAAGGTTTTTAAACGCAAGTGTATCTGGACGCGATGGGTAGCAAAACGATAAATTGCAAAATCGGATATTGCCCTGGCCTACTTCCGGCAACGGCATAGGGTTTTCCATAACAACGATATCGGGTTCGGCATGCATGATTTCCAATAAGCGCTCCATCGCACCTCGCCCCACATGGTACTCAAGCCGGCGGCCGAACTTGCGACGAACATGAGTGCAGCAAAAATTGGCCCAGTTCTCCTGTCGTCATGTCCCTACTCAAGAAGGCGCGCCCACAGCCACAACGAGACAGTAATCGCACCTAAGATGGCGGTAATTGCCACGACTGTCATAAGCGCTCGGACGCGAATGCGGCGTACGGCTGTGGTAAAATTCGCCCGTACTGAATCCGTGAATCGCTCCCCTTGGAGCTGGATGGGAGGGAATTGGGCGATCGTGCAGGTGTAAGGGTTCCGCATTCTCCCTTGACGTGGCCGGAGCGTTTTTCGTACAGTCAGAACCGACCGAATTGGCCACATTCAAAAAGGGGCGGCATATGATTACCCGCGGCAACCTGGACCTTGGTTGTATCGCCGAGGAAGTATTTCAGACGTTCGCGTTCACACGAAACATTAAAGTGGGCAATACACTCAACCTGTCTGGCGTCACTCCTCTTACAGTGGATCTCGAAAAAATTGAAGTTGTCGGCAATGGAGTTATACGAGCCCAGGCGGTACAGGCCCTAGAGATCATAAAGCGTTGTCTGGCCGCTGAGGGAACCACTTTTAAAAACTGGGTTATGCAGACGGTCTATCCCACCAACATAGCCGAACTCCAGAAAACGGACGACGTCTTTCGGCGAGCATTAGGGGGATATTCGGCAACCAGCACCTGGGCTGAAATAAAAGGGCTCTTGCACCCCGAACAGATGGTCGAAATCAGGGGAATTGCAACATTGGACTGAGTCGCCTTCTATTGATCTTTATGTTCTTAAGGTTTCAGCCGAACATTTTATAAGGAGGCGTACCATGGGCGATCAATTTGCGTATCTGGATGCAACCGGACAAGCGGAGCTCATTCGAAAAGGAGACACGATCCCACTTGAGCTGGTAGACGCGGCCATCGCCCGCATCGAAAAGCTCAACCCTCAATTGAATGCTGTCATTCACCCTCTGTTTGACAAAGCCCGCACTCAGGCCCAGGCCGCAGACCTGCCCGACGGTCCCTTTCGCGGCGTTCCCTTTGTGATGAAAGATTTGCTCGGCGGCCCAGCCGGAGAGCCTTTGCATCATGGCATGCAGTTCCTCAAACGGCTGAACTTCACTTCACCCCAGGACACATATCTGTCAGTCAAATTTCGCGAGGCGGGATTCATTAGTGTGGGACGTACAAACACCCCAGAGTGGGGCCTGATGGGCACCACCGAGCCGGCCGCCTATGGCCCAACACATAACCCATGGAACCTGGATCATTCTCCGGGTGGCTCAAGCGGAGGCAGCTCAGCCTCCGTTGCCGCCCGCATTGTTGCCGTCGGTCATGGGGGAGACGGCGGGGGTTCGCTACGGATTCCCGCTAGCATGTGCGGCATTATTGGACTCAAGCCCAGCCGTGGGCGTACATCGTTTGGTCCAGGCATGGGGGAGTGCTGGCATGGCTTAGCAAATGAAGGAGTGATGACATTGTCAGTCCGAGATATTGCCGGAGTCTTGGACATTATGCGGGGCCTGATGCCGGGCGACCCGTATAGTGCGCCGACTCCTGAGCGCCCGTATACCGAAGAAGCCGGACGCGATCCCGGCACGTTGCGCATCGGGCTTATGCTCCAGAAACCACGCAAGGACGCTCCACTGCATTCCGAGTGTAAAATTGCGGTTGAAGGTGCAGGCAAACTGCTCGAATCCCTAGGCCACACAGTCGAAATTGCCCATCCCGAAGCCTACGACGAAACAGAATGGATCCAGCACTTCTGCCACGTTATAAACGCACATTCAGCACTCACTGCGGACGACGTCGAAGCCGGAACCGGACAGCGAATAGGAGAAGGAGACATTGAACCCTACGCCTGGCGCTTTGTGGAAGAAGGCCGCAAGATTTCAGCCACCAGCTACCTATCATCTATGAACTGGCTTCACGCCTGGGCACGCCGCATGGCTAGTTGGTGGGCGGACGGTTTTGATCTGCTCGTCACCCCTACCCTCGGTGAGCCACCGCCCCGTTTAGGCGATATGGGGGGTCCAACGAAAGACACTCTTGCGAAGTGGGAACGCAACCTTGATGTGATTCCCTTTACCCCGGCCAATAATATAACCGGCCAGCCGGCGCTTTCACTGCCGCTGCATTGGACTCCAGACGGTCTGCCGGTTGGGGTGCATTTTGTGCCCGCGTATGGACAAGAGGACCTGCTGCTGAGGATAGCATCACAAATAGAGCAGGCACAACCGTGGATAGACAAACGGCCGCCGGTATGTGCGTGATGTCGGGATTGGCACAGAAGAATCCCCTCTCCCATTTGGGACTTAGGCCCCGACAGTTTGGGGGAAGAGAGAGAAAAGACAAGAATACCTCTTTATAGCAAATTCCCAGCAAGTTCTTCTAATTCTGCGAGCGCAACACGCTTTTCTAGGGCAAGAAAGAGTACAGCATGATCTACGCCGGCCTCCTCTAGGGCTCGGAGGGTATCCCGGTCTCGGTAGTTTTGTGGTCCGCTAAAGGCTAAGACCTCAAGGGAATTCGGGTCTCGGCCAGCCTGCGCTGCAAGCTCCAACAGCAGTAGTCGGCGCCGTTTGATTTCATCAATAGATGCTTCAACCGGCATCCAGCCATCTCCCCATTCGACTATACGTTGAAACACTCGTCTCGAGGTCCCACCGAGAAGAATCGGCGGGTGCTGCTTCTGCGTCGGTTTGGGGAAGGATCGGACTGCGGGGAAATCATAATATCGTCCATGATATTGTGACTCGTCTTGTGTCCACAGCTCCTTCATAGCCAAGATCGACTCTTGAGTCTGTGTCCAACGGTGCGGGAAGTCCCCGCCCATAATTTCAGTTTCTTCTCTGAGCCAGCCAGCTCCAATCCCAAATAGGAATCGTCCCCCACAATAGTAGTCGAGCGTAGCTACTTCTTTTGCCAGGAGAAGGGGGTTGCGCTCCGGGATAAGACAGACACCAGTTCCAAGTTTGATCGTACTGGTAACGGCTGAAGCGCGGGCGAGGGCAACAAAGAGGTCTGCAATATGACTATACGGCTCGGGCATTTTTCCTTCTGGAAAGTCAGGATAACGAGTAGAGTAGTCAACCGGCACGACCGGATGTTCAGGAACCCAGAAAGAATAGAACCCTACCTCCTCGGCTTTCTTGGCAAGTATGGCTGGGTCACCGCAAGACTCTAGGGCAAAAGTCAGCACACCTAACTTCATACGGCCTCCTTTGCTTGACAAGTTCGTTTACATACGTTGAAGACACCGTCCACAGGGAGGTTACGTTATGGCCGCCAAAGCGGCAAGTCGGACGAACAAGAGTAAAAAGACAACACATTCAGCCGAGAAATCCACCGCCAAGGCGGCTTCTCGAGCCTCAGATTATACCGTTCCAAAAATTATTGGTCTGGGCTGGCGTTGAGACGACAAGCTGCCCTTAGCCCAAGGGAAACAAATCAGCAGCGCCACTTAGCTATCTGGACAAATTGCCCTCAACCCACAGGGGAAACTCGTTGCCAAAGGAAAGATCATCCCCGCCAACGACCTCGCTGTCGCGGCGACGGCACTCCAGCTGGGCTTCGGAGTGCTCATTGGCCCGAATAATAAGAGGCAACTCCACCGGATTGAAGGGCCGCATTGCGGACGCGTCTCGATCTGAGCCTCTATCAACTGCTTTGAGAGTACAGCGTTCCAGCGGACAGTATCCGCGCAACCATCTCTGCGAGATGCGCAAGAGCCGCAGATGCAAAGTCAAGCGATGACACTATACCCCCCCTACCAACCCTTCGACTAATAGCTTGTAGTACCGTGTCCAGTCCTAAACTGCGCATCTTCTGCCGTTCATACTTCGACAAGCTCAGCGCGAACGGCACCGTAGGCCATGGCTTTTCCCCTTCGCGCTGAGCTTGTCGAAGGAGGACAAGGGAAAAACCAGCTTTGGCATACCCGGCGCTGGCTACGGGCTGCTGAGTAAACATGCCGAGGTGCTGCATGCCAGCTTGAATCCGCACATCTTCTCGTCGGCTCACGGCATTGTCACGATGAATGTACCTCCGGGTACAACCGATGTGTTTTATTCCATGATTGTAACCGACGACCCCTGGCACAAACGACTGCGCAGCTAGATCTCCCAGGCCTTCACCGCGCGCCAATTGCGCAACGTTGAAGCAAAGGTGCAGACCACCGCCCAGGCGGTCTTGCATAGCGTGATCGAAACAGGCGAATGCGATTTTGTTGATAATATTGCCGCTCCGTTCCCTATCCAAATCATTTGCGCAATGACGGGTATCCCTGAAAGCCAGCACGCCTTTGTCTTTCAGCGAACTAGTATTATTCTCGGCGGAGCGGACCATGCATACGGGACCAAGAATCTGGACGAACGTTTTACGGCCGGCATCCAAGTCACACTGGAGCTGAGTGACCTGATGATGGATATGCGCCAGCAGCGCTTGCAGAATCCGACGGACGACGATGTGTGACACCGCGATCGGCGGACTGGCCGTGCGTGAAGGGGAAGAAATCTGGCTGCTGTATTCTTCAGCCAATCGCGACGAGGATGCCTTTGAGGGTCCGTATCGCTTTGATATTAGCCGCACTCCCCACGAACAGTTAGGATTTAGGGCGGGCGCGCACTTCTGTTTGGGTGCGAACCTGGCCCGGCGCAAAATGGCGGTTATGTTTCGTGAATTGTTTCGGCGCATGCCGGACATTGAGGTCACTCCAGCGCCAGTTGCGGCCTGACCTTCGCTTGACAAATTCGGTCACATACGTTGAAGATACCGTCGAAAAGGAGAGTGAAGATATGGTAAGCCAAACGGCCCGTAGGAAGCGAACCGCAAAGAAAACCGCTCGCCCGGTAGCCAAGATGGCGGCAAGGAAGACGACCATCCAACAGAACGCAGCAGTCCCCACAATCATCGATCCAGGCTGGCGCTGGGACGACGGCCTGCCATTAGCCCAGGCCAAACAAATCGGCAAGACCATCTATGTGTCCGGCCAGATTGCCTTCAATCCGCAGGGAAACCTGGTCGGCAAGGGCAATATGAAAGCCCAGACGCGCCAAGTGTTTCGCAACATCAAAGCCGTCCTTGCCGCAGCCGGGGCCAAGATGGAGCATATCATCAAGATCAATACCTATATTACGGACGGCAGCAAATTCATGGATATGCTGGAAGCGCGCGGCGATGTTTTTGGGAATAACCTTCCCGCCAGCACCGCCGTCGTCGTCGCAGGGCTGGCTTTCCCAGGATTGCTCATAGAGGTCGAAGCGATTGCCGTCAAACCCTAAGTCCTTCTCTGTGGGTCAGGCAGAAAGGCCGAACCGATCCAAAGGCCTGCTGCTCATGCTGGGCGCGGGCTTGTTCTGGAGCACGGGCGGCATTTTTGTCCGCTCAGTCAGCGAGCCAAATAGTTGGGAGATTGCCTTCTGGCGTTCGCTCACAATGGGCCTGTTCCTCTTGGTCTGGTTGTCAGTTCGGTATGCAGGCCGAGTGATACAGGCTGTAGTCGCTATCGGACCAGGCGGCTTCCTGGCGGGCCTGTGTCTTTCCGCATGCTTTCTCGGTTTTATTCTTGCTGTGACGCTGACGACGGTTGCAAACACCCTCGTCATTATAAGCATTTCACCCTTTCTTGCTGCTTTATTAGGCCGCCTCTTTCTCGGAGAACTGGTTCCATTGCGCAGCTATATAGCTATGAGTATTGCCTTAACCGGCGTCATAGCCATGTGCATAGATTCGCTCACAACCGGCACGCTGGTTGGGAGCCTGCTATCCGCTGGCGTTGCCGTTGCCTTTGCGATCTGTGTGATTTTGCTGCGCTATAACCGGACACGAGCCGATATGACACCAACCGTTCTTGTTGCGGCTATCATCTCTGCCAGTATTGCCCTGCCCTTGAGCTTCCCGTTTCATGCGTCGTGGCAAGACATTGGCATACTTACCGGTATGGGCACTATTCAGGCGGGCTTAGGATGTCTGCTCATGACCTTGGCCTCGCGGCATATTACTGCGGCTGAAGTTGCGCTGTTTGCTCTGCTTGAAACGATCCTCGGTCCGCTGTGGGTGTGGATCGGCGTAGGAGAGCAGCCCAGCAATCTTGCTATTGTGGGCGGAATTATTGTGGTCGCTTCGTTGGCCATTAACGAATTCATTGCCCTGCGTGGACAAAGGGAAACACGGACTGCTGTTCCATCGTGAATCAGTCATCATTTCCAGCCGGAAGCCACACCTATACTCACTACGAGCTACCTGCCGATCAATTGGTCATCTAGCCCATAATGGGGTAAAAGTCCGTCACGATTCACTACTTCAAACCAACTCTTCTTAAATACCCAGGACTAACATCCGATACGGAGTAATGACAATCGATAAGAAAAGACACCGTCTTTCTCCAGTAAGGGCTGCACAAGCCAACACCAGTGAAACGAGTGTCTGCTCCCGGCACCGTACAAGATACCGGTGTCCGTATTGCGCCCGACAAACAGGACCCCATTTTTGGCCCTTTCCCTCAGGCCGACACGTCAACCACTCGAAAATATGGGGGCGCCGGACTCGGTCTGACCATATCGCAGCAATTAGTAGAATTGATGGGCGGCCAACTCGGACTAGAACGTACAGTAGGCCAGGGATCAACATTCCATTTTAGTGTGAGGCTGACACAAGGACTGGTCTCAACCAAAGGGCCGCCGGTGACGCCCCAAACACCGCGAGGGATGAAGATGCTCATCGTTGATGACAATGCGACCAACCGAGACATTCTGATAGATCTGCTTCAGACCTGCCAGATGTAGCCTGTGCCGCCACCAGCACCCAAGAAGCCCTGGGGCTAATACGCCAGGCTCAGGAAGCGAGGCAACCGTTCACATCGATCCTCACTGATGGCCAGCCCGGGATGGATTTGCGTTGGTTCAGCAGCTTCGACGGCCACAAGCTCCCGTGGGGACAATCATCATGATGCTGACCTCAGTCAACCAGCGAGGAAAGCGTGGTCGTTGCCGGGAGCTGGGAATTACGGTTCATATCATCAAAGCCGATCAATCCTGCCGAACTACTTCAAGCCATCTTGCAAGCACTAGGCACTGACACCGGCATACAAACCTCACCGTCTGAAGAATCAGCGCTCCCTACATTTCTTGTTGGCAGACGGCAACGCCGTCAACCAGAGATTGGCCGTACGATTGTTGGAAAAGTGGGGCCTTACGGTCAGGATGGCTCCGAATGGTCGTGAAGCGCTGACCGCCTTAGATCAACATTCCTTCGATTTGGCATCAATGGATATACAAATGCCTGAGACGGACAGTCTCACGGCCGAGGCAGCCATTCGTCTCAGTAAGCGGTCGACGCAGACACACAGAGGCCAATCATCGCTATGACAGCACACACAATGAGGGACGACAAAGAACGCCGTCCCGCTGCAGGGATCGACGACTACGTCTCAGAACTCCTAAAGGCTGAAATATTCTTCGAAACACTAGAGCGCCTCCTTCCTGAAGCCGCCGCCACCCTCCTGCCTGCCCCTGCGCCACCTGCGACGCAATTCGATCAGGTTGAACTCCTCTAGAACGATTCAGGGCGACGACGCTCGTAACGCCTCGAGACTAAAATAGTACGTTTCCGCACGTTCATGCTTCGACAAGCTCAGCACGAACGGTTCCGTTCCACACAGCCGCCTCCCGTTCGCCCTGAGCTTGTCGAAGGGGAGCGGCAATCGGACAATGTACAGTTTTAAGATAAACGTGGGCTCTAGGCACACACCGCCGGTGTCTTATCTATCCAGGGCTGAGCCCGTTCAAGCTGGGCCGCCACACTCAGCAACACATCTTCGCGTCCATACGCAGACATGAGATGCGCGCCAACGGGTAGGCCATCGTCGCTCCAGTGTAGAGGTAGCGAAATACCCGGTTGGCCAGTCACATTTCCCGCCGGAGTGTAAGGCACCAAATCAAGCACACGCCGATAAACCTCGTCCGGATCAGCAGCAGCGCTACACAACTGACCTAAGGGCGGAGGAGGCTCGCCAAGAGTCGAGGTGAGAAGCAGATCAAACCCGTTTACCCACCACGCCGCCATGCGCCGTTCCCAGCGTTCGAGCCATTCCAAACAAGCAATATACTCAGTGGCGTGGATCCGACGACCACGGTTCATGAGATGCCAGGTGTACCTTTCAAAATCGTCTGGTCCGACCTCGCGACCCATCGCGTCGGCGACATCCTCTCCCGCGCGCGCAGAGTGCGCCAGCACCACGGTGCCGAAAGGAGCACCCCACTTTTCGTCCAGCGCTTCTGGATAGGCTATGTCCACATGATGGCCTAAGGATTCGAGCAACTTCCCCGTGTTTTCCGCGGCAACCACACATTCTGGATGCAGCGGAACTTGATTGCCCGGACGCTTGGTCATCAGCCCGATGCTCAGCTTCCCTGGATCACGGCGGGCGGCATCGGAAAATGATCCTTCACAGGCAGGTGCGGTATAAGGGTCGCCAGGCATACTTCCTGCGGTCGCATCGAGTATCGTTGCCGAATCTCGAACAGACAGAGACACCACGCCCTCGGCAACACATCCTGCCCAGCCTTCTCCATAGTCCGGCCCTAGCGACAAACGACCTCGGCTAGGTTTCAGTCCGACCAAGCCACACTCACTGGCTGGAATCCGAATCGAACCGGCCCCATCATTGGCATGTGCCAATGGCACCAGACGCGCCGCAACCGCTGCTGCACTGCCGCCACTCGATCCGCCCGTGGAATGGTTGGTATCCCAAGGATTACAAGTCGGACCGTAGGCTTCGGGTTCGGTTGTCGTCGCCAAGCCAAATTCCGGCGTGTTAGTTTGGCCAATACTAATCAGCCCCGCCTCACGAAATTTTATAGCAAGATAGGTATCAGCCTGAGCCGTGTAATGCGCTTCTTTGAGCGCCTTGCAACCGCTATGGATTTCATCCCCTGCATACACACAGAGAAGATCTTTGAGTAGAAAGGGGACGCCTTTCAACGGACCGTCCGGTAAATACGGAGAGTCGGCTTCCGAACGTGCTTTTTCGTAACGCGGACGAATGACGGCATTGAGTTGCGGATTAAGCTTTTCCACTCGGTCAATTGCGGCATCGACTAATTCCCGCGGACTGACGTCCCCTTTGCGAACCAGTTCTGCCTGAGCTGTTGCGTCCATTTTTGCGAGTTCGTCTGACATAGCGTATCCTCCCTTTTGGCCGATCATGAATTATCCTGCCAGACCGGAAAGTTTGTCAAGCAACGATGTCTACTTGATCAACTGTAAACTATTTGTTTATCAACAGTTGTTAGCAATTCCTTCCAGCGTGCTGACAGTGGGCGGAGCTTCAAGCACGAGTTCGTCAGGAAGTTTCCGCCCGATATTCAGCAGCGGGACTTCATGAAGCTCAGTGCAATCCGTGCTGCAGTTAGCGTGGAGGTTTTTAGTCTACCACTCTCAAAGCGACTGGAGATCCTTAAGGGGCAGCATAGTATTCGGATCACGGAGCAGTGGAGGATCTGGTTCGTTTGGCGCGGGGGCGAGCTGGACAAGTAGAATTGTGCACTACAATTGAGGAGAGACGACATGGCAAAAGCACACATCGTCCCGATGGATCCAGGTGTTTATCTTAAGGAGCTTCTTGAATAGCTGCGCCTGTCCCAATACCGGCTGGCACACGACATCGGAGTATCTACCATGCGTATCAGCCACTTGGTTCACGGGAAACGCCCTGTTACCGCAGAGCTGGCCTTGCGGCTCGGTCGCTACTTCGGCCACAGCCCGCGTTATTGGCTGAACCTCCAGGGCCGGTACGATATAGACACGGCAGAGGAGAAACTCGGAAGCCTGGTAACACGGGAGGTGCGCCCTTTTAAGGCCGTTGCATAGTAGCCCCGCAAAGTTCACCTAATCGCGTCCGCTCCCGACACCTCGGCCTCGGCCAAATATGCTGCTCAAAGTCTTCCAAGTCTTTTCAAAAGTTAAGGAGGCAAACATGACGGCCGAGACATCGGGCTCCTCTGCATACGATCAAAACCTTCGACCACGGTTTGAAGCGAGCCTTGAAGCGTTTCAACCCTAGGTGTTACAGTCCAATGAGATTGGATATTGAAGCAGCGATCCGGACATCATGGAGAGTTAAGTAGGATAAATGTGCCGTTCGCTCACTTACTTCACAGTCGCAAGAGGGCGCTAATAGCTACGCAACGAGAAGGACACACATGGATCGAATCGGCGTGGGCTTCTGGGGCGGGATGTCCGTCAATGAATTAATTGACTGTGTTATTCTTGCGGATCAAAAAGGCTATGAGTCTGCCTATCTGATTGAAAGTTTCGCTGATGCCTTTGGGGTGCTGTCTGCCTGTGCCCGTGAGACGACCAATATTATTCTTGCCACAGGCGTAGCCACGGTCTTTACCCGTAATCCTACAACTATTGCTACAGCAGCGGCTACTGTTGATGCCATCTCAGAAGGCCGATTCCGATTAGGCTTAGGAATTGGACACTCAGAGATTCATCAGGCACGGGATAGTCCGGAACCAGGCCGCCCCTTCCCTTTTGACCGACCACTCCGCCGACTGCGAGAAACAACCGAAGTTGTCAGCGCTATTCTGAAAGGTGCGGTCGAAGGGAAGCTTGTTAATTATACGGGCCAGATCTTTCAGATCACTGACTACGAGCCCTGGCTCCATCCATATCGCGATACCATCCCCTTTTATTTCGGAGCGCTGTCAGAAAAGACGATGGCCCTGGCAGGTGAGATTGCAGACGGCGTGCTCCCGATCTTTGTCCCACTCGATATGGTTCCAGATGTCCTCGCCGCTGTCCGACGTGGCGCAAAACGCGCAGGCGGTGATCCTGCTTCCATTGATATTGGATGTTATCTCCCGTGTTGCGTGAGCACGGATCAAAAGATGGCAAAACGCGCCATGCAATATGTCGCGGCCATTCACGTCACTGCCTATGTCCTGTATGCCCGCTACTTCGAAAGGCGAGGGTATGAGGAGACAGTCATTCAAATGCGCACGTGCGCGGCGCGCGGCGATATGGATGGCGCAGCCGCACTCGTTGATGATGAGATGGTCGACGCGTTCGCCGTCTATGGCTCCGCTGAGCAATGTCACCACAAGATCGCCCAGTATCGAGCCGCAGGAGTGACGTTGCCCATTGTCTACCCGATTCATCCGACTTTCACGAATTATTTACCGGATGCCGCTGCACGAGACGGCATCCGGTATACCATCGATGCTTTGGCTACAGAGTGAAAGTAGGCAAACACGGACTCAGTGCCCCAGAAATCGCTACGGCATCAGGCGTCCACCCCCGCCCTGTTTTCTGTTAGGTAGCTAAGGGCACTCCGTAATCGTCAGGACCTCCTCGGGAACTTTCGCGTGTAACTCTTTTTCGGAAGCTTTTGGTGGGGCAAGTGTCAGCCTTGACGCTTCCCTGCGTGTCCCTTTACCTTCTGGTTGTTCTGATTACATCCTAACGTGGACACTGAGAGGAGACACAGGATGGCTAACGGCGCGGCTTTACACGACCTGCGGGTGATCGACCTGACAGATGACACAGGACGCTTTGCTACTAAGCTTCTGGTTGAGGCCGGTGCTGATGTGGTTCAGGGAGGACGTGGGTCGCCGGGGGGCTCCATGGCGGGTGCTGCAGCAGAGAGCGGCGGGCTGCTCGACTGGTGGTATGATGGGGGGAAACAGCGCCTCGAAATCAACCTTGATACGACAGGCGGCCAGAGCGAACTGCGAGACCTCGCCGCGCACGCTGACCTTTTCATTGAAACCGAGCCGCCAGGAAAGCTCGCGCAACTCGGCTGCGATTTTCCTGACCTACGCCTCCTTAACCCACGTCTCGTTCAGGTATCGCTCACACCTTTTGGTCGGCACGGTCCGCGCGCAAATTGGCAGACTAGCGATCTGGTTTCCTCAGCCCTGGGAGGCATGCTGTCGGTCAATGGCACCCCGGATGCGCCGCTCAACACGTGGGGGCGGCAGTCTTTTAATATTGGCGGATTTTATGCGGCTATCTGCGGCTTGGCCTCGGTGTACGCAACGCGGCAGACGGGACAAGGTCAACATATCGACCTCTCTCTACATCAGTCGGTCATCAGCTGTACCGAACACGTGCTGATGTTCTGGTTTTTTCAAAACTTCCTCCCCATCCCGTTCGGAGGACGCCAAGGATCCGTACACTGGAGCGGAGCGTTTGAGGTTGCAGCCTGTGCCTCTGGCCATGCAATGATTACCCCAGCGATCAATCCCATGGCCCTGCTCGACTGGATGGAAGTCGACGGTATGGTCGGAGACCTCAGAGAGATCGACTTCTCCGACCTCGTCGAATTCCTGCCCAAGATCCCGCACATCATGAAGCTGTTACGCACCTGGGCAGCGACAAAAGACGCCCACGAGCTTTTTCTGGCTGCCCAAGAACGCCATCTCCCATTTGGCGAGGTCCAGACGATTGCCGAAGCCTCACTCTGCCCACAACTCCAAGCTCGCGGATTTTTTCGCAGCGTTGATGGGAACAGCTCGCACGTACAGGTTCCAGGACCGCTGTTTCGTTCGCTCAAGACTCCGGCCCCAGCACCCCAACCACCGTCAGCAGCTGACTCTGTCAGCACTGTCCTTCAGCGCTGGACGCGTCAGGACTCCGGAGCGAACCAATCTCAAACTGCTAGAGCTACTCCAACTGACCACAAACCCCTCGCAGGCATACGCGTACTCGACTTTAGCTGGGTCTTGGCCGGTCCATACGCGACACGTGTCCTGGCTGATCTGGGCGCAGACGTCATTAAGGTCCAAACCGAGCAGCGCTCACAGGGCGCAAACAGCAACGGCAACCCGTATTTCGTGATGTGGAACCGCGGCAAGCGCAGCATCAACCTCGATATGAAGCATCCACGAGCACTCGACGTTTTTCGCCGTCTGGTCGAGCGAGCCGATGTTGTCGTTGAAAACTTTAGCGCCGGTGTTCTGGACCGTTGGGGAATCGGATACGAAGCGGCCAACACCTGGAATGATCAGATCATCTATCTCAGCATGGCCGGAGCCGGACAAGACGGACCGTGGCGCGACTTCGTTACCTTTGCCCCGACCATCCACGCCCTCTGTGGCCTTACGTATCTGACCAATCCGCCCGGGCGTAAAGATATCGGCCCCGGCCTGGCCCTAACGGACCACCTCAGCGGGCTCGCCGGCGCGCTGGCAGTTCTGGAAGCTTTAGAAGCACGCCAGCGAATCGGAGCAGGTCAGCATATTGATTTGTCCCAACTGGAGGTCGGTGCGTATGTCGTCGGCCCTGCTTTTATGGATTTTCTGAGCAACGGTCGTAAGGCGCAGCCGCAGGGGAATCAAGATGCCTTTGTCGACCTTGTTCCCAACGACGTCTATGCCTGCCTCAATAACGAGTGGCTCGCCATTACCGTTCACAACGATGAAGAGTGGCGTCGCCTGTGCACGGCCATCAGTGCTCCACAGCTTTCCGCCAGCGGCCTCCTGACGACGGTCGCTGGCCGACGGCAAAACCGAACAGTTGTTGATGGAAAGCTGCGAGCGTGGACCGCTGTTCAGAATGCGCAGCACGCCATGCAACAGCTCCAAACAGCCGGTGTCCCGGCGGGAAAAATCCAGACCGCCCAAGACATGGCTGAGAGCGACGAACAACTTGCGGCACGCCAATGGCTGAGCGAAGCAAAACACCCGCTGTTCAACAGCCACCAGATTGATCGGTTTCCCGCGCTCTTCAGCCATACGCCGCTTGAGCCGTACCGTCCCGCTCCCTTTTTTGGCGAACACAATTTCGAGATCTATGCCGAGCTGTTAGGCATGTCCGAAACGGAAGTGGCCGCTGCT
>CAZXFE010000075.1:0-15441 GCA_964639795.1 uncultured Enterobacteriaceae bacterium
GGCTCCGCTAGTTGACCAAGAGCGGGATCATTTACGCGCAGAGGTCATCTATCCAGGCGGGGTTTTCTTTTTCAGTGTGGCGCCTGACGCAGAATACCGAGGGGTGTTTTCGGGTTTATAACGATTGGCCGAGTGAGTTCTGCACGACCGCCCCGGATCGGCTCTTAGGCGTCGACTTACTGCCGATGAAGGGGCCGATTGAGTGGGCGATTGAAGAGGCCCAGCCGGTCGCCAAGAAGGGGCTGTGCTCGGTCGGCATTCCCTCCTGGATCATGGGGAGATCCTATCGGGACCCGAGCTACAATCCGCTGTGGGCCACGTTGCAGGAATTGGGACCTGCCGATTTCCTCTTCACGTCGGCACGGATGGAGCCGAAGACCGACGAAGCCCCCAGTGTGTATTTTGAGCGCCAGTTCTGGGCTACGTTGGAGGATGACCGCGCTGGGATTTTGACTCGGGAGCTGATTGGGGTCGATCGGCTGCTGTGGGTATCAGACTGTCGGCATACGGAAGGAACGTTCCCGTACTCGTAGCAACAAATCACACGGGATTTTCTGGGTGTCCCAGAGGGCGAGGTTCAGCAGATGGTGGCTGAGAATGCTGCTCGGCTGTGTGGGCTTGAGATATAAGGCTGCTGTTCCTTGCGTATACCGTATACACAGCATACATGGGAGGACAACATGAGCTCGATGGATGTGGAAGAGTTGGCAAAACGCCTCCAGGTCTTAGAAGACATTGAGGCGATTAAAAAAATGAAGGCCGAATTCCATTCTTTGTGTGACGAGGGCTATAAAGACCTGGACGGCATCATGGATTTCTTTGTCGAGGATGGGGTGTGGGACGGCGAGGCGTTTGGCACGTATAAGGGCCGGGCTGCGATCCGGGCGCTGTTTGCCGACGTGCCAAAAACCCTGCCGTTTGTCCGCCATCAGGTGATGAATCCGATTGTCAAAGTAGACGGCGATACTGCGACTGGTCAGTGGTATTTATTCCAGCCCACGACCATGCTTGGGGAGGATGGTGCGCAAGCCGTCTGGGGCTCAGCCAAGTACGACGAGACGTATGTACGGGTCAATGGGAAGTGGAAGTTTCAGCGGCTCGGGGTCACGTTGGGCTTCTGGACTTCGTACGACCAAGGCTGGGCCAAGGAGTGGACGATTTTGTAGCTCCAATAGCGGTTGGATTGACTCTGGAAGATACACCGTCTCCCCGGGTTGAGCTGTTCTTCACTTCATTTCCTGCTCCAGGAGAGAGGGCGCGTCACTCATCGTGCTTAAAAGCGGGAGTTCGATTTAGAGGACGACGCCTCGACGGCCTCCAAGAAGAGTTGCTGTATACGCATCCAGAGGTTGTAGACGATGCAGGCCAGTGGCTCATCTGGAACGGAGCGAGGCAGAGTATTTCCGCACCACCCCGGACGCCTGAACAACCTCAATCTCCGCCACACCTGGCCGAGCACATCCGCGCCGAGCAACAAGTCATGGAATCTCGTGGCGGTGCAGACGGCGAACGCAAAACCATTACGGCCTGTTTGCAGACCTCAAGGGCTCGACGTCGTTGATTGAAGGCTTAGACCCCGAAGAGGCCCGATCGACTATCGATCCGCCGCCGCAACATATGATGGACGCGGTTCATCGCTATGACGGATACGCGACCCAAGCGTTAGGGGCGGGCATCTTTGCGTTGTTTGGGGTTCCGATTGCGCATGAGGATCATCCCCAGCAGGCGTTGTATGCGGTCCTGCGCATGCAGAAGGAGGTACGGGGATACGTTGCGTGAACAAGGCCGTCCCCCACTACCGATGCGACGATGAGTCTCACAGCTGAGCATTATTTACCACTCTAGGAAAAGTAGGACGGTCTTCCTCATGGCTAGCTGTTGATGGGCCAGGGTGAAGGCCTAGCGGGAATGTGTCATGTACAAGAAAGCTGGTCTCTCATTGAGGTCGCGGCCACTGCGGCGCAGTTCTCGCGTTCGTATTACCCGGCCTTGCTGGCTGAAGGGCATCGGCACCTCGGTCAGGTAGGGAGCGGGCTGAGCCCTCAGCGAGGCGTTCATCTATGTGGAGCAAAGGCTCGACTCCATTCCAGCGTGGTAGCTAGCCGAACATTTTAAAAATAGAAATTTGGAGTCCTTGGGGCGTGGCCCATGCGCGCTCTGGCAGAGAAGGGGTAATACCGGCAAAAGAGAGGAATAAGTGCGTGCGGACAAGATGTACGGACAGAGATCAGCTACGTGGGGCTAGGATTGCCTGAAATTCCTCCTCTGTTGGCTGGGTCTCAAACTTTGAAATAGCGGGATTCATGGAGGCCCACGGTTGGGCGCTGGCCGTCCAAATGTCGGCGACAGGCCGAACCCAACTGGGGTCATCCAGGCTACTGGCGTGGAGGGACATCATGGCGGGATACGCCGAGGGGAGGGCGACTAGAGGAGACCCGCACGTCGGACAGAAGCCCCAGGCGACCGAGGTCCCTCGCTCCCCCGGCGTCTCATAATATTGAGGACTCCCTTGTGTGAACTGTAACATGGCTGCAGGAACACCAACCACGGTATTGTATGCACCGCCCGTGGCGCGCTGGCAGTCGCGACAGTGGCAATTGAGAGACATCCAAGGATGCGTCGAACATTCATAACGAATCGCGCCACACGCACACCCACCCGTAAACGGAGCCGAGACGTGCATAAAAACATCCTCCTTCTGCCTACGATCTTATCAGGACGTCGCTCGGAAGAAAACGTGCACGCACTGTCAGCACAGGACACGGCTCTTGGCTTTAGGGCTGTCTGCTAGGATTTTGTGCGTATCTCGGTTGTGCCTCTATTAATTTGCAGGAAAGAATCGCTTTTTTCCATGTATTGTTTTGTCAATGGGTATTATGTGTGTCAGTCTAAGAAGTTCTGTGATGAAGAATCTCTCCGTCGCGTCTGGCAGAAAGATTCTTAAATGAATAGACGAAATATTGCAAAGGAAATATATTGATGGAACGCTACGCGATAATATGCTGGCTTTCTGAACGAAAGAGGAGGGAATAATGACGCAAAGTGATGCAGACGCCACTACCCCGAAGTACTTGCGCAACAAGTACGCCATCGTGGGGGTAGGGGAGACAACCTACCGACGCGGATCTCAAGAATCCACCCGACACCTTGCAACCTGGGCGGTCAACAATGCCCTTGATGATGCTGGTCTCGAAGCGGTGGACATCGACGGCATGCTATCGTACTCCGGGAACGACTCGACCTTCTCGACGTTCGTGGCAGGCGACCTCGGAATTCGGCTGAATTTCTATATGGACGTGCATGGCGGTGGCTCTAGCAGCGAGGCGCTGATTGGTATCGCGATGGGGGTGATCGAGGCCGGCATGTGCAAGACGGTCGCGATCTTTCGTTCTATGAACGGCTATACTCAGGTACGTATTGGGGGCACTGGAGAGCGCTCCAGTGCCCCCATTCGTGGCGACCAAGTGCATATGCGGGCGTACGGCTGGCAGAGCGCTGGTCAGCTGTTTGCACCGACCTTCCTGCGGCATATGTATGACTACGGCACGACTCCAGAGCAGGTGGCCCAGGTCAAGGTTGCGCACAGCAAGCATGCCTCTAACAATCCAAAGGCCTACTACAAGACCCGCCATACGGTCGAGGACGTTATCAACTCGCGCATCATCTGCAAGCCGCTGCATCTGCTCGACTGCTGTGTAGAGACGGATAATGCGACCTGCATCATCGTGACTCGTGCCGAACGCGCCAGGGATCTGAAGCAACCACTGGTACAGATTCGTTCCGTGGTCGGGCGCTGCTGCAAGCCGCGGATCGACATGCACTATCAGCACGGACCGATATCGACGGTCGCGGGTTACTATGCCAAGGACATTCTATGGCCAAACGCCGGAGTGGGCCCGGAGGAAATAGACCTGACCGGCTCCTACGATGCGTTCACCTTCACCACCATGCTGCAGCTTGAGGACTACGGCTTCTGCAAGAAGGGCGAGGGCGGTCAGTACGTGTCGAGTGGTATCATCGAGCTCGGCGGAGTACGTCCGAACAACACCTCGGGGGGCCACCTGTGCGAAGGCTACACCCACGGCATGAATATGGTCATTGAGAACGTGCGGCAGCTACGCTGCGACGTTGACGACTCCTGTCCTACTGGAGCCGACGGTAAACGCCAGCACACCTATGACTACAGTGAAGGTGGGTGCCGCCAGGTGAAGGATGCTGAGCTGAGTGCCAATCTGGGCTGGGCGATTCCTGGCACTGGTTCGGCTATGGTTATGCAGCGCGGCTAAGGAAGGAAAGACAAATGCTACAAGGAGAATATCTCGGCATGATGTTGACCGTCGACGATGTCGACAAGGAAAATAGTGAATTTTTTAACTATTGCGCACAGGGCGACTTCCGTCTGCAAAAGGGCAAACAGTCGGGGCTGCTGCGCTATCCCCCGACGACGGCCTGCCCTTGGACGCGGGATCGGGAGTACGATTGGGTGAGCGTTGAAGGAAAGGGGGCTGTGCACTCCTACGCGGAGGTCCACCATGCCATCCAGCCTGCATTCCGCGAGCATGTGCCGTATATGATCCTGCTGGTCGACCTCGACACCCAGAAAGGGGAGCCGAGTGAGCACGAAGCCTTGCGCGTTGCGGGCAACCTGTTAAACGCTGATGGTGAGTTCGCTCCGCCGGAGACGATTAAGAAGATTGGTATTGGTACGCGCGTGCGCATGGTCTTCAAAGCGGTGAGCGAGGGGTTCGCGCTGCCGCACTGGACGATCGACGAGGAGGCCGAGCAGCCAGCCCATCCCTGGCGCTATCCTCAGGAGTGAGGTGACAATGATTCCCGCCCGGATCATAGAGGTGCAGAAGACAACCTGGAGCAAGGAGACGCTGGAGCAACTGGCCGAGAATATCCAGTACCTGGCCATCCTGATCCGCCGCGCACGGCCTGGATTAAGACATGGACACTCCGCCTGTTCGAGCGAAGTGTACCTCGCTTTCTGGATAGCGGGTCCTTCCAGTTGGTGGCTGTTGGTAGTACTAAGATTATAATTGGCTTACAGAAGGTTTTGGCATAAAAGGGCTGTGATTCCTGTGGAAACGGAAATTCATGGGTAGCGTTAGCGGCGTGGACACGGGGTTCCACGTAGTTTTGTTAAGCACACTCAAATTCGTGCCGCCGCTGACTGGTAGAGTCACCCTGGTGATAAAACCTGTCGCATCAGGCGTCATAGTGCAGCTTCAGCCCCGGTCGTGGCCAGTCCATGGCCACCAGCTTGCCTAGGCTGGTCAGCGTAATATAGGCCGTTTGCAGGTCCGGTCCGCCAAAACAAATATTCGTAGTGAGTTGGTCAGGGGTAGGGAAATGTTCTACTGACGCGCCGTCAGGAGAAATGACAGTAATACCGCCATTCATGAGGGTTGCGACACATACGTTGCCGGCGCTATCTACCGCCATAGAATCGAGCAGTTGGTAGCCAGGCAGTCCAGTTAACAGCTGTCCGCCGCCCGGTCCGGTTAGCAGATTCCCGTCGTCGCCGCTCGCCTGCGCAAATTCTCCTGGCCCGGCCAGCTCCCATTTCCACACTCGTCCTTCGAACGTTTGGGCCACATAGAGTGTGGTGTCACTAGACGCGAGCCCAATGCCGTTGGGTCCGTCAATCGGAAACACCATCTCCCTAATCAGCGAGCCATCCGGTTTGGCGTAATACACGCCACAGCGGTCTTTCTGGCTTTCCTGGACCTTGCCAAAGTCGGTGAACCAGAACCCACCCGCTGCATCGAACACGATATCATTCGGCCCGCGCAGCTGACGGCCGTTGCACTCGGTATACAGAGTTTCTACTTTGCCGCTTGTGATATCAACACGCTGAATACTGCCTCCGGTATAACCATCCGGCAGGCCATCCCCCGGCGTAAGTTCCCCATCAGCGTTGGTCCATTTGATTCCGCCATTATTACACACATACATCATACCGTCCGGTCCAACTGCAGCTCCGTTCGCTCCGCCGCCCGTTTCTGCAACGACTTCTTTTGATCCATCCGACTGTACGCGTACCAGCCTGCCGCCCTGGAGCTCAGTGACGATGACACTGCCATCATCCATTGCTACGGGACCTTCGGGATATTTGAGGCCTGAGGTGATTTCTCGTATGTCTGCCATCATTCGGTCTCCTTTCCCCAATCTGTGGATCGCTGGCATTGTGAAGCAAGCCCTGTGCTTATGCAAGCTGAGCGTATTTGACGATCCGTTGTCCTGAGGCGCATTTCCTGCTCTTATCGTCACCATCATGTGATTGAGAAGGGGGACAGATGCCAAAACCAATCCGCCGGATTCTAACGGGCCACAATGCCGAAGGAAAATCGATTATCGCTGAAGACGCCATTGCCATGAGCATTCTGGACCTGGAAGCAGCGCCAGGCCTGCGAGCCACGGACCTCTGGGAGACGACCACCGCGCCTGCATACCTCAGCGATGCCGATCCGGTTGATCGTCCTATGCATCTTGAGCCCAAGCCGACCGGGACAATCTGCCGCATCGTCGAGTTTCCACCTGATGCGGCCTGGCAAGACCGTACTGATGCGAGCGAAGTCTTTTCCTCCATGGAGGCGGGCCATGCCGCCGATTCGACGAGCTCGACCCCGATGATGCATAAGACCGCCTCGGTAGACTATGCCATTGTACTGTCAGGCGAGATTTGGGCAGTCATGGACGAAGGTGAAACGTGCATGCTGGCTGGGGACGTCCTCATCCAGAGGGCTACCAATCATGCCTGGAGTAATCGTTCGTCACAGCCAGCTCTGGTGGCTTTTGTTCTCGTTGGAGCGAAACCAGGATAAAAGAGGCGTTTGGGCTCTAAGCCGTTCGTGGTCTCAGTTCAACGACAGCGTCTCATTATTACGTTATACCCCGAGATAGCCTCCGACGACCTCGCCGTTTCGTTCCTGCTTGGCCACACACGTTTCCTTTGGTGTGTATCGCTGTCAACCTCTGTTTTCCGTACACTTCATGTCTGAGTGATTGGTCAATCGCGAACTTGCGTTGACTGTGGACTGCCTGGGGACGGCAATCTAAATTACCCCGTCCTCTTTCATCTGTGTCATCTCTTCTTCTGAAAGACCCAACAACGTTCCGTACACCAGCTCATTATGTTGACCGAGGGTGGGGCTCGGGGCGTTGATAGATGGTTGTTCGCCGTTGAACCGCCACGGCGGGCCTGGGATGGGAACGGTACCAGCCGTTGGGTGCCGTACGTCTTGAAGCGTCCCGCGCGCACGTAAATGGGGATCTGAGAGCAATTCTGCTACTTCTTTGACCACGCCGCAGGTGAGGCCGACGGCAGAACAGCGTTCCATGATGCCTTGCTTGGTATGCTGCTTAGTCCAGGCACTGACGATGGTATCGATTGCCTCCCAGTGCGTTGAGCGTGCGGCGGTGGTCGCGAATTTGGGGTCGTTGCTCAGCTCCTCGCGCTCCATGAGCGTGCATAGGGCTCGCCAGCGTTGGTCGTCTACTGTGAGCAGCAGGACATGTCCGTCTTGGGTTGGATAGCAATTGTAGGGAGAAAAGATGTGGCCTGGGGCGCTATTGCCGGCCCGCTCATACGTCTCGCCCTGCCCCAGGTAGGCGGCAATGAGACTTGCCACTGGGCCAATCGCAGACTCATACAGCGAGGTTTCCATCAATACGCCCTCTCCAGTGCGGTCGCGTTGGCGCAAGGCAAGGATAATCCCGGTGGCAAAGTGAATCCCACCAAGAATATCCATAATCGGAGCCCCGGCTTTTGTGGGTGGACTGTCGGGCGATCCCGTCGCACTCATGAGACCAGACATGGCCTGCACAATGGGATCGAAAGCCGGGTAGGCACTATAAGGACCCGTCTGCCCATAGCCCGTGCTCGTAGCGTAGACGAGTCGCGGGTTAATCTGTTTTAAGACGTCCCAGCCTAAGCCCAGCCGGTCCATGACGCCGACGGCAAAATTCTCAACCACCACGTCAGCGTCTTTCACCAGTTGTTTGAAGAGCTTTTGGCCGAGAGGGTCTTTGAGATTGAGCGTGACGCCTTGCTTATTGGAATTCAGCATCACGAAGGGGTAGCTCTCGTTTTCGACTCCAGGGATGGGGAAAATCGTGCGGGCTCGCTCTCCAATCTCGGGCGGCTCGATTTTTATGACTTGTGCACCAAAGAAACCCAACACTAAGGCGGCATACGGCCCATTATAGAAATGGGTGAGGTCAAGCACCCGAACATCGTCTAAGGCTTTCATGCAGATTGGCTCCCTGTCTATCGTATGCGAGCAGCTATCAGCCGAACGCGAGAAAGGCAAGGAAGGCTGGGAGTTGTATGCGTGATTTCGGTGCGTATACCGCTCGACCCAGGGGTAGGCGGTCCAGCTTTGCGGCCGTAGAGTTGTGGCATCTGGGCTATCCTGAGCGCGCTCTGCTCAGAAACTATGAGGCCCGAACGTTAGCGCAGGACCTGTCTCGTCCGGATACACTGGCGTTTGGCCAGTCCTTTGCCTCTGTCTTCCATCAGTTTCGTCGGGAAGCAAGGGAAACGGCATGCAGGCGAGGCTGCCGTTAAGTTATTATCCAAATAAGGTTTTTATTCTGTTCCCGTGGGGCACCATCCTATGTGGATGCGGCGGGGTGATGAGTTCCAGCACGAGCAAACCCGTGCTTTCTTCGAACGTGCAATCGCACTGGGTCCGAATGATGCTGAGTATTCAGCGAAGTACGCAGCCGGCCTTAATTTTAGCGGACAACTGTACGAAGCCGTCACCGCCCTAGAGCGGGCGGAGCGGCTCAACCCTCAGGGTTCCGGCGACCCTTGCACTCTCGTGAACTCCCGTCCGCTTGACACCCTCAAGCTTGCCGTTATAAACACCGTATTGAAATCATGGTGCGGCGGACGAAAATATTTTCCCTACACCGTTTGCTTGCTCTTGTGAGCGTACTCGCTGTAGTGGGGCTCGGCCTTGCAACTACTACGCACGTTCACGTCTCAACAGTGCACACAAACATTCAGGGGGAATGTGTAGTCTGTGGGAGTGGTTTCTCGCGGGCGGCGACAGCCTGTTCGATTCCGCTGCTGGGGACACTCCTTTTCATTGCGAGTGTTTTCCCTGCTCCGAAACTCCTGCCCTTCTCCGTTCGGCGCCACCAGACAACGAGCCCCCGTGCGCCGCCGTTCTTCTCTATCGTGAAGTAGCTCTCTATCGAGCACTTTTCCAGTGTTTTCACACCTAGTTCCATCACGTCATCAAATTCTCCTGACGCTGATTCGGCGATGAGTCACCAGGACACGGAATTGAACCGCGTCCATATTGCTCTTCCTCTTCAACAAGAAGAGAGAGCACAACGGGAAAGAGTATGGCTATGAGAAAAAGGCTAGCACCACTTTTGATTGTAACCCTGTGCACATTTCTTTTTCACTCTGATGTGAACGGACAATCCAGTTCGCGTGGGGAGGTCACAATACTCCGTAATCAGGTCCAACATCTTCAGGAAACTGTTGAGCAGCTTCAGCAAACCATTTTGCAAATGCAGCGGGAGTCTACGTCCGTCGATCAAGAACTCAAACAGCAGGTTGACCCTGTCAAGCGGCGGCAGGCTGAAGCCCTGTCCGTCCGGGTTGACTCGCCTTTAGACCGCGCTCTTGACGAACTCGGGATTCCAGACACGCTGCCCGACCGCCGAGCGCTCTGGACACAGCCTTTAGGCGGTAATACGCAGCTACGTCTCATTGATATCTCGGCTGACGTGTTATTCTACGCTGGGGGGTCGAGCGAGCGTGATGAAGCAATCTCTACGCTCCAAGGCGGCGCACACGATCCAAATCAACGCGGGTTTACCTTAGCGCAGGCAGAATTTTCCTTCTCCGGCGCGATTGATCCCTACTTCACCGGGGAAACACATGTAATCGCCTCTTTTGATCCAGGGGAGGGCGGAACAGTTTTCGAGCTAGAGGAAGCGTTTCTCACGTCAACCGCCCTCCCTTATGGTCTTCAGCTTGAAGTGGGTCACTTTTTTACTGAATTTGGGATTATTAACCCTCAGCATCCGCATGAATGGGATTGGGTCGATCAACCCATCATTAACTCCCGTATGTTTGGCGGTGACGGTATGCGCCAAACGGGTTTCCGTACCTCGTGGCTCGCTCCCACACCATGGTTCTCAGAGTTCCACTTTGGCATGCAAAACGCCGACGGTGGGGCTATGCCAAGTTTTCTGGGCGGCGAACTCGGCGGTCATGGGCATGGTGATGAAGAAGAAGAGGGCCATGCGGAAGACATCGAAGGGGACGGCATAGCCGGACGCCCGATTGTTGATCAACACGTTCGTGGTTTTGGAGATTTTGTCTATTTGACCCGCTGGAGGAATTCTTTCGATCTGACAGATGAGCTCACCGGAGTCTTTGGATTCTCAGGTTTGCATGGGCCGAATGCAACGGGTAGAGACGGCGATACCTGGATCTACGGACTCGATATGAAGTGGCGTTGGACACCAGCCAGCAGTTTTCGTGGCTATCCTTTCCTAACCTGGCAGACAGAGATTATGAAACGAGACTATCACGCGGCCCGATTCACTCGGGATGCGGAAGACGGCGATATTGCTACACTGCCTGGTCGAACCCTCAACGACTGGGGCCTGTATACCCAACTCTTGTACGGCCTTCACACCAATTGGGCAGCCGGGCTTCGGTATGAATACGGGGGCGGGAGCGGACGCAGCATAACTGAACGCAAGAACGACCCGTTCCGTGATGATCGGCATCGCGTTTCCCCTCTCTTGACGTGGCGTCAGTCCGAGTTCTCACGCATTCGGCTCCAATATAACTACGATATGGCCACACATCTTGAGGATGATGCGCATACTATCTGGCTCGGCTTCGAATGGATCTACGGTGCGCATCCGACCCATAATTTTTAGAGGGACAAAACACAGGAGATTTTCCATGCAGACTATTCGTCTTATGAAATATGGCAGAACGATATTCAGTCTCGCATTCGGACTCTTATTCACTGGAGTCGCTCATGCGCAACCGCTCAAAGTCTGTGCGACAGTACCCGAACTCGGTAGCCTTGTACAAGAAATTGGATGCGATCGAGCTACGGTCACCGTCTTTGCCAAAGGAACAGAAGACCCACACTTTTTGATTCCCAAGCCAAGCTACATTAAGGCTCTCAGTACCTGTGACGTATACATCCAGGGCGGCTTAGACTTAGAAGTCGGCTGGGCACCTCGGCTGTTACAGAATGCGCGCAATGCGGATATCCTTCCTGGCGGCCGGGGTTATATTGACGCGTCGGTTGCGATCACTCCACTTGGGGTCCCGACAATAACAATAGATCGATCCATGGGACATGTGCATGCCTTGGGTAACCCGCATTATTTGCTAGACCCGCTAAATGGATTGCGCGTTGCCCGACTTCTTCGCGATCGGCTGTCAGCCATGCATCCCGGTAGCGCGGATTATTTTAGCCAACGCTATCAGAATTTCCGCTACCGTCTGGGCACCGCTCTTGTGGGAGAGACACTTTTCAACAAGTACGACTTTGAGAAGCTCGCCGTCCTTACTGAACGCGGACGGCTGGATACTTTTCTTAAAAGTCAGCGAGAAGAGTCGCTGCTCGCCGGCTGGCTGGGCCAGCTCTCGGCTTACCGAGGATCCAAGGTAGTCAGCGACCATCAGGGCTGGCCCTATTTCGCTCAACGCTTTGGGCTCGACATTGTTGAGTGCTTGGAATCTCTGCCGGGTGTTCTCCCAACAACGCAGCATCTCAATGAAGTTATTACGTTGATGAAAGCGCAGGGTGTTAAGGTCGTCTTAGCTACGGCCTATTACGACCCCCGCTATGCCCAGTTTGTCTCTGAGAATACTGGTGCAACAGTTGTCCATATGGCCCATCAGCCTGGTGCGCGTCCTAACACTGACAGCTACCTCAGTATGGTAGACTATAATATCAAGCAGCTCACGGCAGCCTTTGGTGAGGCAGCCTAATCATGTCACAGTAGAAAGGTGACGAATGGGAGACACGGATCAAATTCTCCATATGTCCCAGCTCTCACTCGGGTATGGGAATAACACAATTCTTCGAAATGTGAACCTAGCAATTCATCCGGGCGAGTTCTGGTTCTTTCTAGGACAGAATGGAAGCGGCAAGACCACTTTGGTGCGCGCGTTGCTAGGGCTTCTCGAGCCTCAGGCTGGCCAGTTGCAGCTTCGGATGCCGGTCGACAGCCGAGAGCAGATCGGGTTTGTACCTCAACGCTGCGATATCAATCCGACTCTGCCCATCACTGTGCGTGAATTTATTGTACTTGGCCTTGTTGGCGTCAGCATAGGCCATAAAGAGCAGACGGAACAGCTCGTCAGCGTCCTCGAAAAACTCGGCTTACAGGAAATTGCAGACAAAAGTTACTGGGCACTGTCCGGCGGGCAGCGGCAGCGTGCCCTCCTCGCGCGCGCTCTTGTCAGACGCCCTACCTTTCTGATTCTGGATGAACCAACGAACAATCTGGATCTAAGGATGGAAGAGGGCTTTCTGTACACCTTGGCGGATCTTCACAAAGAGAACGAACTCACCGTTCTCTTTGTGACCCACAATCTCAGTATTGCGGAGCGTTATGCCACCCACATTGGTTTCATGACAGAAGGGACAGTCATTGCCGGCCCACGCAACACAGTCTTGACACAGCCCAACCTGGATCGGGTGTATGGCCGAGGGCAGCACCTACGCGTACACGTTGCATCAGGGAAATCTCCCACCGCCTCTTCTGTGCATCGGCCCCCTGAAGGGAACGGATGATTGCCAGTTTTCTTGATTCGTGGTCACTGTTCCAGCATGCCTACGCGTCTGGCTGGCTGATCGGCGTCCTGCTTTCCCTTATCGGTGTCTTAGTAGTTGCCAGAGACCAGATCTTTATTGGTGCGGCCGTGTCTCAAGCCTCACTTCTGGGAATTGCCGTCGGCATCTGGCTTGGCAGTCTGATGACGGTGGACCATCAGAGTTGGTGGCAATCTGACATCTTTCATTCCTGTATGGGCGGATTGTTTGCAATACTTGCCGCGCTCATGACTGCTCACGGCGGACGACGGGCAGGCCAGGAAACCCATGAGGCTATGACCGGCTGGGTTTTCCTCGTATCCATCAGTATGTCGATTCTCCTGCTCTCACACAGCCCGCGCGGGCTTGAAGAGATTAACCGCCTCCTGTCAAGCACAATTATTGGGGCACGGGAGCAAGATGTGTGGATCTTTGCAGTACTGACGCTGCTGACCTGTATCGCCCTTGTTCGGTTTTATCGCCCCCTTCTTTTGCTCGTCCTGGATTCTGAAATGGCCCAGGCAGTCGGAGTCCGAACAGATCTGTTAAATAATCTTTTGTCAATCTGGTTGGGTTTGGCAGTCGGGTTTTCTCTCCATGTCTCAGGTGTCGTGTATACTTTTGCTAGCCTGGTGCTTCCGGCGTTAGCCGCAAAAAACCTAGGGCGTACAGCACGGAGCCTTTTCTTTATCGCGCCCTGCGTTTCGTTTGGAACGGGCATAGTGTCCTTTGTCCTCGCCAATTATTACGATTTCCCACCTGGTCAGATGTCCGCAGCATGTTTATCTTTTCTCTTAGTCCTAGCATGGTGCATTCGAGCCGTTCGCCATCATATAAGTGTTGCGTGCCCTTGAATCATGTTGATGGGATACCGCCGTTCCATGTACAAGAATATCGGATTTTATAACCCGCCCCCACAGTTCCGGTTAACAAAATTGGAGCGGAGTCCGCCCATAGGGGTTATAAATGCAGATGCCTAGCTAAAGTGATCTCACTCATACTCTCAAGCTAGCGTTCTTAGTTCATCCGGTTACGGTCAAGAGGCAGATTGCTCCGTCCGCTGCCACTGCAAAATTGAACGGTGCACCGTTACCGCCGGCCTGTTTTCTGGACTTGCCTTTACCAGGTGTTGCTTCGGCCATTTCAAACAGTTCTCCCTATCCGCAGTGCCGTGCTTCGCTTTCTCTTATGGTGCGAGCAAGAGCACATCGCTCTGACTGACGTCATGCCAGCGCAGGTTGGAAACTATGTGATGGGATGGAAGCGGGAGAAATCGGTGGACCAAGACTTGCCAGCCTCCACGCCCATGAAAAAACAGCACTTGGCTGCGCTGCGTAATTTTTTCGATGCCTTGGGTTGCGCCATGTGATCCTGTTCAATCCGGCCGTTTCGGTGAAGGGGCCGAAGAATTCGACCCCCGAGGGGTAGACGCCGGAAATGACGGCGCGACAAGCGGGCGTCTTGTTGGGTACGCTGGACACTTCCAATGTCGTGGGCTTACGAGACCGGGCGATTCTGAGCGGTTCAGCTATTCCTTTACACCGACCAGAGGATTGCCCGTGCTATTGACCTCGCGAGCGTTTAATTCACCGAGGGAAACAGTCGGAGCGCTGCTGTAACAGAAAAAAGACCGTTGATAAATAAGACCCCGCTTACTAACTCACTTGGCGGGAAAAGGGTACGTCTTGCACAGTGGCTTGGTATTAGCTGTCCCGCAGCATGGTGATAGCAATACTTACGCAAATCTGTATGGCGGTCCGGTACGACCAGGTCCGCTGTCTCAACGCCCTCAAGAATGTCGTGATTGTGTGGAATACCGTATATCTCCAAGCGCCCTGGAGGCACTATGGGACGAAGGCTATCCAGTTCGGGACGAAGATCTGGTGCATCTATTGCCTAGCCGCTTTGCGCATATCCATCACTACAGGAAATACGTCATTGAAGTCGAAGTCGCTCGTCGGCGTGCGGGGCTCCGCCCGCTGGTCCCAGCAAATCCCGTTTCATGACGCAGCCTATCGTAAGTATCTGCGGCAAATCTTGCGCCCGGTAGAATTGCAGTAAGTGACACGGTTGGTAGTGGCGCGACTTCCTTTTTTCGGGTTCGTTCCGTCCTGGGAGAGGAATTTCTTCCAGATCTCAAATGGCTCCCAGGTTTTTTTCAGATCATCTCTGGCGATGTGTTCATCCTCTTTGCCGTATTCGACTTCATGATTACGCCATAATTTGATAATGCTGACCCCGAGAAGCGGAGGTCATATAATAAGGAGAAAAAGCGTATGCCACACGTGACTGCCAATAACTACAGCATGCATTATCAGGTCGATGACTTTACCAACCCATGGACAACGACGGAGACGGTCTGGATACAGCACGGCTTTGGCCGTAACCTTAACTTTTGGTCCCATTGGATTCCTCCTCTAGCCGGACAATACCGGGTGCTGCGGCGCGATATGCGGGGGCATGGTCAATCAGCGGACCCAGGGCCAGACTACGTGTGGTCGGTCGATGACCTGCTGAACGACATGAAAGGCTTTCTGGATGTCTTAGAGATCGACGCGGTGCACTATATCGGCGAATCGGTGGGCGGCATTCTCGGTATTGCCTTTGCCACCAAATGGCC
>CAZXFE010000076.1:0-15423 GCA_964639795.1 uncultured Enterobacteriaceae bacterium
CATATTCTTCCTCATTTTGTGGTGTGTCGCTTCTTATACACAGATTATCAAAGAACTGTTTCGCTGATGAGGGAGTAAAAGAGCGATTGAAGAACATTTCGAGCGTCGTAAGGTTGATCGGGAAGGGGTAGAGGCGTCCGTTCACGCAGCTTTTTACGATGTAGTTGCTATCTATCCAGTCAGTAAACTGGGAGAGATACTCGACCAGGGCAACGTTATTTGTCCGAAAATAATGCGGCCCATAGTGGTGTATTAGCAGACCACTGTCATGCGCTCCGTCATAACACATGCCTGCGATATGACTGCGTTGTTCAACCAGAAGGACGCGCCAACCGAGCTGACGGGAGGCGCGCTCAGCAATGACGCAGCCGACCGGACCGGCTCCGGCTATGAGAAGGTCGCACTCCAGGGACATGTGTTTTCTGCCCTTATGGCGTGAGTCGGTGCGCGTGGCATCCAACGTGATAGACAGTTTGACATGAAGAGGGGTCTAGGTAGCTTCTCTGGAGCGTTTCGTCAATGAAGGCGATTCAGGTCTCCCCTGGCCTCTCCTCGCCTCCCTTGTCTCTTGGACTTCTAATCTTTCCAGAGCTAGATCAGTTTCAATGCCTCTTGCGTCAAACGTTTTAGCGCTCTATTCAGCAAGCGTTCCAGCTCCCTGACCTCTTTGATGTCAAGGTCAACTTCTCGAAAGATTTCTTGTCCTGTTAGGGAGTGTGACTGCAGGTGCAGTCTTGCTCCTAAGAGGGTGTCATCTGGCGCTTCCGCGTATCGCAGATCAATCTGCTGTACTTGCATGTTTGTGTCTCCTGAGTAAGCGTGAAGAGGCTATATGGATACCTATCATATGTGTGAAATCTGGCGGGTAGGGTGGTCTCCCGGCACCTCCCCTTGGGAATCTGTAAGAATGCATTTTGTCTTTTCCCCGTGATAGTGCCCGGTTCAACGCTACTCCGTTCTGGTGACGAAGGCGCGGGGCTTAGCTGTTGCCTATTGCTAAGCCCTTTTTCGTGAGACTGCCTCTTTTTCTCCCCCGTATCCGGTCTGCTTACTGCGACAATGCCTAGCACTAATATGGATTCTACAAATATTATGTTACACGGACTTAAAGAATCTGATGGCTCTGGGTAAAATCATGCATCTAGCAAGAGGCCCAAATCAAGCTCCCACGAGATTACCTCCTGCCTTGTTCAACTGTGGAGACTATGACGGTATGGAGTGTGAAACTGGGACCGCATATTTTTGACGTTCCACTCGCACGCGCCGAAACAACCTAAGAACTCACGGCTTTACAGATTCTTGAAACGTCGTTTGAAGACGGGGGGAGTTTTGGCGAGTGGGGGAATTCGATGACGATCGTGCTAGCTATCCTGACCGTGATTCCGGTTGTGTAAGTGGCTTTCGCCAGTCGCCGTACGTTTCCGTGCGCAACCCGCTTGCTCGGTTTTTTGGGACTCAGTGTTTTCCCATTGTTTATGATGTTGTTTGGCAACTTTGCCACGTTTGAGGGGGCGGGCGACAAAAGTCTCATTCTGTCACTTGCGACATACGGCAATGGACCCGTATGTCGAGGACACGCGGGACAAAACAAGTAGCACTCATGCCGCCTACACTACTCTCTCGGCCCGCCTTTCAGGCCTTTCGCACCTGGCTCTTACACGACAGTCATACATTTCAGACTGAGCCATTTCAGGCCGAATATTGAGCGGGCAGCCAACATCCCTATTTAAAACTTCTCCTGACAACGTGACCGACCCGAGTCAGGGAAGTCGCGATACGGGGCAAACGAAATATCTTTTACTTTTGAGTTTACGGCATGCTGGAAACTCTCGACTGGGCCAGTGCATGAAGAGACATGATTGAATGCCGCATCCACCTGAGTCAGGTTTTCAAAGTCCAGCATAATATGAAACTCAGGAAGATGGGTGGGGCAAGACTGAGCTTACCGCGTGTAATCCGATAGCCAGTAATCAGTCCTTCTGCTTCTGTATGTTGAGCTTGAAATATAGCTAGGTGTGGGATGAGCCAACGTATTGCAAAGGTGGAAAGCGTGGTGACGGTGAGAGCGTTAGCAGATTTTTCAGCCGGGACAGCGTAGACTGTCGTCTCGATTTGGGCGAAACCGTGCACAAGAC
The DNA here is from genome assembly GCA_964639795.1 of uncultured Enterobacteriaceae bacterium. Classification (GTDB taxonomy): domain Bacteria; phylum Desulfobacterota; class Binatia; order Bin18; family Bin18; genus Bin18. The sequence goes on from CAZXFE010000076.1 coordinate 2,136, forward strand.
CAGGTAAGAGCATCCGCCCGGCGTCTGTCAGTTCCAGACGTTTGCCGACACGCAGAAAGAGCGGAGTGTAGAGCGTTGTTTCCAACTCGTGGATTTGAAGGCTTACCGCTGAGGGCGTCATAAAGAGTTCTTCAACCGCTCGCCTCAGGTTTAAATGTATACCGACAGCCGTAAACGTACGGAGTGCATTCAAAGAAGGAAAGGTGAGGGACAAGTCTTTTTTCATTAAGAAATCCCCATCAATAGAGCAAAGTAAATTCCTTTAAGACGTAAGAATATTAATATATTTTTCTCTTCATCAAATAAAATTCAACGACTGAGGGTGCGTAGAAAAGAAAGCTATTCTCCGCAAGGTATGGAGACATGTGGATTGAAATTACCCTTTTAGCCGGATGCCTACAGACGATACGCAACAGCGTCGCCAAAAGCATGGCCGGAAAAATTTCTCCAGCGCTCAATAGTTGGTCGCGCTTTACCTTTAATCTGCCTTTTTCCGTGCTCTTGGTCTCACTGCTTGTGTATCAAAGCGGTGTGCCCGAAACGACCTGGATCTTTCTCGGCTACTGCTCGGCGACCGCCGTAACACAACTGCTGGGTAATATTGCACTTGTGGCGGCTTTTCAACGTGCGAATTTTGCGCAGTCGATTGTTTTTCACAAACTGGAAGTCCTCTTTACCGCCATTCTGGGCGCACTCTTCTTTTCCGAATGGCCTTCATTCCTTGGTTGGATTGGCGTGTGGTGTTGTGGTGGGGGCATCCTGTTGATGAATCTTGGCCGTGATACCCAAGGGCGGGCGTGGCGGCGAGCGTTCTCCATTGATACGGGGGCTGCCCTGGCTCTGGCCTGTGCTTTCCTTTTGGTTATCGCCAGCTTTATGCTCAAGGAAGCCGTGTTTCACCTTCGGGGAGATAATCCGGAGTGGGCCGCGGGTTACTTTGGGCCAGCCGCCTATACGTTATTTCATACGACCTGGATAGAAGTGGTCATACTAACCGTTTTTCTATGGTTTCGTGAGCGACAAGAATTCCACAAAGTACGACGGTATTGGCAGCGCATGGTCCTTATCGGTTTTACCGGATTTGCTGGCAGCCTGGGCTGGTATTGGGCATTTTCTCTGACGCTGGTTGCGTATGTGAAAGCGGTGGGACAGATCGAGGCGATTCTTTCGGTCGGTATTGCGCTGTTTGTCTGGAAGGAAAAGGAGGTGTTGAAACAAATTCCAGGCGTTTGCCTGATCGTTCTTGGAATTGTACTGGTTTTACTCTGAAGAGATGGACAGGCCGTTCTCACGATTGATACGAGGCTCCCGGACGCGATCCGTGTCGTAAAAGGGAGAGACGGTCTAGGTAGCCTTCTGGTGCACCCCACCCGCCGCTGTTTCCCCTTTAGCCGTCACCAGGAGAGACACCGTGAAGGTCGTACCGACACCTGGCAGCAGGTTGCTGTTGCACAGGCGAAGCTTGCCGAAATTGGACGGCGACTCCTCTATGTGGCTCGTCCCTTCTTGATAATGTGATCGAATTCTTTTTTCATGACCGGCATGACGGATAAACGGCTTTGTTTGATAAGGGCCATGTCTTGTAGTTTTTTGTCTTGCCTTATCTCGCTGAGCGTAATCGGCGCAGCCAGGGTTTCCACCGGTTCAATATCTACAACACTCCAACGATCATCAGCGGTGGTTGGATCTTGATACGCCTCCTTAGTGACACGGGCGACACCGACCACAGCCAACCCCTGATTGCTGTGATAATACAACAACAGATCGCCGACCTGCATGGCACGCAGATTATTCCGGGCTTGGTAGTTCCGCACCCCGTCCCAATACGTCCCGCCATCTTTTTGCAGATCCTCCCACGAATATTTATGCGGCTCTGATTTCACCAGCCAGTACTTCATTCCTGCTCCTCTCTCAGGCCACCCTGAACCATCAGCAGTAAAATCTGTTCTTCAACCTAGGCCGGGCCCTCGTCGTAATCAACCCAACACACGGTGAGCCCATCCATATAGACATTCGACATGGCCTGCATATCTTCGACAACTTGCTGCGGTGTTTCTACAAGTGGCAATGCGCCGTAGCCGGCAATCATATTTGTGGCGAGAGTGCGAGAATCTTCAGGAGGCATGCTCTCGGAGTTTGTTATGAAAGTGTTGAGCAGATTCCGTACACTGGTCCAATCATCTTTTTCATGGACGTAATAGCGTTCATAGGCTCTGGCCTCTTGCTCGGTCTTGCGACAGACGACATAGCTCATGCCAAAGACACCTATCTCACGACCAAACTCTTGGCGAGCCAGGTCTTCAATCTTTGCTATCGATGCTTGTTCGGCTTCAAGTGAGGAGACGACAACAAAATTAACGCCCGCATGTTCGGCGGTAAAACGGCAACTGGCAGGGCTGAGGTCGCGTTCATAATCAGTGGATAGGGCGACTGGAGTGGTTTGGGTTCTGAGTCGGCGTTCGGCACGTTGAAATGTTTCCCCTTAAAGTGGAAGCTACCTTCTTCACTCCGCAACCGCTTCATAATCGTGATCCACTCGTCTGCTACTATGTAGCGATCATCATGTCTCTTTTGGGGTGCGCGGGACATGGCGATCTCCGGTTCGTTCCAGCCGGCAACGATATTGAGCACAAAGCGTCCAACCGAAATATGATCTATGGTCGCGTCTTGCTTAGAAGCTAAAATGGGCTGAATGGTGGGGACATGCGAGGTGGAAAAGATCGAGATCTTCTTTGTAGCCGCTGCTAGGCCCGCTGACCAAGTTAGGGCTCAAACGAGCGGTGGTTAAAATATACGTCTCCACCAAAACCCCGCTAGCGGGCAACCGGGACCATACCTTCGATGCCAATTTTTTCAGCTGATCGCACTATGCGTTTACTGTTGGACTATGCGACCTGTCTGGTGCCCTCAGCCGGGGTCATAGTGCAGTCGTCGCTGATGTTAATACCGAAGACGGCTAGCTTCAGCTTATTTTTATTGCTCAAGAGTGGCGACTGGGTGTAATGAATTCGAGAACTACTTGGTCTAGAATTTGTTTGCGCCGCGGTCATGGCTTCCCCCTCACCAGCGCATACACAAACGCAATCCTAGCTGTCGGGATAGATGACCAGGATTGGATCGCCGTAATTCCCGCACCGGCGAAAATCCAGACAAGCTGGACGACTCTCTGAGGCCCGGCTTCAGTCCGCTTCGCCACAGTGTCAAAACGGGCAAAATGCGTAGGACGTAAAGCAGGTGCAGGATGTGAAGAAGGGCAGGGAAGGTTGCACCGAGGCGCAGCCCCGCGCGTCTCGGTTTTCCTCGATTATGCTGCCTCGCGCAGGGGGACAGTATCGGGCTTTTCTGCTGGGATCCCCGTCTGGACCGCTTTGAGCAAACTCTCAATCGCACGGGTGCAGATCTGGCAAATTCGTTCCTATGAGAGCTGCCATAATTCGCCGATCTCGCGCAGTGTCAGACCTTCATAATACGAAAGGATGACCACCAACCGTTCTTGGTCTGGTAGTTTTTCTATTGCTGCCGCTACTTTTTCAATCAGATCTTTATTCTCGAAAATGGTCTGCGTATTCTTGAAGAGGTTAAACATGCTTTTCCCCGGTGTTGGTTTTGCAATTCCTTCATTCGAAGCAAGGGCGAGGTCTTCCAAGTTTGACTAGGGTGGCCTCATTTACACTCTGATCGACTTGGTAATATTCTTTGTGCGATACGCCGAGTCCAGATGTCATCTCTTGCGGATCGGCGTCGCGACAGAGACGAGCAGCCAGATTGACCTTGGCGGAGCTCACTTTTCTTCCCCACGAGCGAACCGAACGGCCCGCCCAGTCCAGAGACCGGAGACATTCCATGATCTCGCCATAGATCTGGTGCCGTGCATTGGCTTGGAAGGCAACGCCGCACCCCTCGTCAATACCGTGGGGCCGCTTCGCGCAGCCCCACGACATCGGATTGAGCCAAAGAATCGAACTCGATGCGATGACGGTGCACCCGGTCGGCTATTTGCCGTACGAGTGGCAAATGGGTGTCTATAAGCTTTTCTCGTACCTTCGCCGTGAGCCGCTTTCCAGAATTAGAAAAGGAGATAGGATCGCCGAGCAGCCCTGCGACCTTATCCCCTTGTATCAGGACATAGCCCGTTAGGTTTGCGTCCCACTTTTTCGAGTGGTTTGCCATTATCAAGCGCCAGGGAAGAAAGGCAAATGGCGTGCCAAATTAAGGAAGTTGAGAAGATCAGCGATTTCAGCGGGTTAGAAATTGTGTCAGAGATGAAATTGGCAATAAATTGCCGCTCGCTGTCATAGTTATAACTCTCCATATTTATTAGCACATATTTCTGATTGCCTTTCCCGGTTAGGGTCTTTATAAATTGGCCTAAGGAGGAGAGAAATATGCCACGAGAAAGTCGCGCGGAATACGGAATTAAGTATGAAAAAAATGTCCCGGGCACAATGCGGGATGGGACGACGTTGTATGCCGACGTCTATCGACCTGATTCCGCAGGGCAGTTCCCAGTTATTTTGCTTCGCCTACCGTATGGCAAACAACTGGCAGAAGTCTTCGGCGACCATGAGTATTTCCCTGCCCGTGGGTATGTTGTTGTCGTCCAGGATGGCCGCGGCCGGTTTGAATCCGAGGGGGAATATTATCCGCTCATTGACGAAGCGCAGGATGGTTATGACACGGTCGAGTGGGCGGCCTCGTTACCGTATGCAAACGGTATGGTCGGTACGCAGGGCCAGTCGTATCTTGGGGCAACGCAGTATCAACTTGCCCCTACCCGGCCACCACACTTGCGGTGTGCCTTTCCCGTGTCTGCTGGGGCAGATTACCACCAAGGCTGGGTGTACCACACGGGCGGCGCCTTTTCCCTGGGCTGGCAAATACCGTATGCCATATTCCTCTCGCGCAATACGATCGATCGCAAAGGAATCAAGGATAAACTCTGGCCTAAAGTCAGGCCGGATCTTTTGCGTTCGGTTAATTTTGGCAATCCGCTCTCCCCAGAAGCATATCAACGCCTGCCGCTCACGTATTGGGCCGATCTGCTTGAAGAGGTCGCGCCGTACCTGCGTGACTACTTTACTCATCCCGACGAGGGGCCGTATTGGTGGCCGATTAATATTGAACGGCAGCATCACAATGTCAGCATTCCCATGTACCACGTCAGTTCATGGTATGACATTTTCCTGCGCGATGCGCTGGTCCACTTCTGCGGTCTGCAGTCGCGGGCAATGACTCCGGAGGCACGCGGGGGGCAAAAGCTCCTCCTTGGACCGTGGGCGCACCTTTTTCCCTACACGGCCCCGATTTCCGGTGGGACCGGCGATATTGATTTTGGCCCGAATGCCGCTATTGAGCTGCACCATACCCAGCTGCGTTGGTTTGATTATTGGCTGAAGGGGGTAGACACCGGGATTAGTGAAGAGGCGCCTATTCGGCTATTTGTGATGGGCACTAATCAATGGAGAGATGAATATGAATGGCCGCTGGCGCGCACTCGTTACACGCCGTACCACTTCCACAGTCAGGGCAAAGCAAATAGCCTGAATGGCGATGGAGGGCTCAGTGTAGAACCACCCCAGGACGAACCAGCGGATCATTATGAATACGATCCTGCAGATCCAGTTCCGACGTGTGGCGGTAATACCTTGATTATTCCGGTTGGCGTGGCAGATCAGCGCGAGGTAGAGAGCCGCCAAGACGTTTTGGTGTATACGGGTGACCCTTTAGGGGCGCCGCTTGAAGTAACCGGGCCGCTCAAGGTCATCCTATACGCGTCGTCGTCGGCCCGAGACACTGACTTTACTGCGAAGCTAGTAGATGTTCGCTCGGATGGCTATGCCCAAAACATTGCGGATGGGATTTTGCGGGCTCGGTATCGTGAGTCGTTGAGTAACCCTAGCCTCATGATACCAGGTGAGTCGTATGAGTTCACAATAGACTTATGGGCGACCAGTCATGTCTTCTTGCCCGGCCATCGGTTGCGGGTCGAGGTATCATCGAGCAACTTCCCGCGGTTTGATCGCAACCTGAACACTGGGGGTGATCAGGCAACCGGCACGCAGTTCCAGACAGCGCAGCAGATTGTTTTACATAACAGTAAGTTTCGATCGCATATTCTGTTGCCGGTTATTCCTTCCTAACCGCATTCTCCGTAGGGACGAGGTCACACCTCGCCCCTACAAATATTAACGGATTTTTTGGGCCTATGTCGGACATCCTGCCGCCTCATGCCGAAAAAGCAGCCTCAGTGCGGGAGATGTTTGACTTGATCGCTCCACGCTACGACAGCCTGAACCGTTGGCTTTCCTTCGGCCTTGACCGTTATTGGCGGAGGAAGACCATCCGCACCATTGCCGTTTGTGCTGACGATGTGGTTGTCGACCTGGCGTGCGGAACCGGAGATTTGAGCGAACTTGCTGCGGCGACTGGTGCTCAAGTAGTCGGCATTGACTTTGCCCGGAATATGCTCGTCTGTGCCATGCAACGTCGGATCACAGCCGTCTTTGCTCACGCAGATGCGAATGCATTACCCTTACCGTCGGCATCCGTTTCGGTTGTCTTGTCGGGTTTTGCCTTACGGAATTTTGTCTCAATTCCGAGAGCACTCGGAGAAGCAGCGCGCGTCCTTAAACCGGGCGGCCCATTGGCTCTGCTTGAGATTGATACGCCAGATAATGCTTTGCTGAAATGGGGACACAGCTTCTATTTTAAGAGTATCGTACCCATCCTCGGCGGTCTCATCTCAGACAGAAAATCGTATCTCTATCTGCCGCGATCTGTGGTGTATCTCCCGGAGGAAGCCGAGCTGTTAGAGATGATCAGCGCGGCGGGGTTTGAGTGCATTGTGAAGCAGCGTTTATCAGGCGGGGTCGTACAGCTCGTGACTGCGGTACGAAAATGAAAGGGACGGAGAGCGCCGCCCCTCTCGTTTTCTAGCAATAGCGCTCTTGGACCCCGTCGAGTATATGTCATAAGAAACGAGACGCTCAAGCATGCGTGGCATCCCTTCATACGGCGCATCTTCCCTCACACTCCCACGGCAACAAAGCATGAGTGGAGCGCGTGTCTAAAAGGAGAAATGACGAGGGAGGACTACAGCGTTTCTTCCGTTCCATCGTGGGGTTTGACAATACAGGCATGATGCCAAATGCCCGCGTCACCGCTGGCACGACGGTCCGGGCAATTTTGATCAGAGGTCTGTAGATAGCCTCGGCCATCACATTGACGGCACAAGCCGTTCAGAAGGTACAGTTTGTAATAGAAGTCCGTCATATCGTGAACATTGCCAAAAAAATTTGATTTGATCGATAATGTGGTCAGGGCAAAAGGTCTGGGCTTTCGTGTAGATGCTCCGGTATCAGATGTATCGTTACTGCGCTGCTGACGAAGTACCGCTGGGGCGGCTTCATACGTGCATTTCTTTCGCCCAAACCGCCTCGTCCTCAAGCATACAGAAGAATACGTGGCAGCGTGGCCGCTTGGGCTGTTCGGCAAGTGGTCACCCATCGTCAAGCGCAAAAAAGCCTTGGTTAAATGGACAGCGAAGCTGAATGTTGTTTTCCTCATACCAGGCGAGTGGATCGAGGAAGATGTCCCCCATTTTTTGCGAGCCGATCAAGACGTTGGACAGCGGGTTGTGGTTGTAGTTGCCGATTACGACCAGTCGTTCTTTTGGGGCGTTCGTCATTTCTCTGTCCTCCGCAAAGCCGCGTACTGCATTCGCTGTATTTGTTGCGCCGCACTAAGATTGGGCAAGATAGACGCCAAAAGTGTTGGTACAGAATACGATGTTCTCAGGGCACGAAAATGCAGGAAAGGAGAAGGCTTGCTCGATCAGAAAGCAGCAAGAGCGTCGAGGTGTTGGCCCAGCAGAAGATTGTTGAATGAGCAACAGTATGAAACTGCGTATACGTCTGTACCATATGTTGGATAGAGGCCGCGGAAACTAGGGCGTGTTCACACTGGCTGTCCATCGAGAATTTTCGCGCGGCCGTAGCACCACGTGCCAGTGATTGGGTATTAGGTAATAGGCCCGCAGGTGCATCGGCTTCTGCTCCATCGTCTCGGCTATGACACGTTCAACAGCCGTGTAATCAGACTCGTCAGCAAAGATGGTCATGCGATCGTTACCATGATTGATGACGTGGACCACATATTTACCGGACTGTAGTCGTGCGACTCGCGGCATGAGCGAAAAATTCGAGCTCTTGACTTTCTCGGTGATAGAGACGCCTCAGGCCGGAGAAGGAAAGGCTGATTCCAGTAGAAGGCCAATCAAGACTAAGCTGAACGTTGCCCGAACGACATTGTGGACGGCATCCTGCATAGCTTTCTCCTTCATCGTGTATTGTTACAAACCGCGCAAATCTCGCAAATCGCACCGTCTCCTTCTGCTCCGTATCTTAGACATGAGGCAGCGGGGGAAAGTTTTTGTAAACGCAAAAGCGTTGAGCAAAATGCACGCCAGCCCGTTGCGTGCGAAGTATATACATATACCAGACTAAAAGTGGTAGGCTTTTACTTACACAGGCTGTCGAAAAAACAACCTGTGGCAGTACTATGACAAAATTTGTCAAGAATAGAGGGGCTCTTTCCCTTCCTCTTATCTATTTATCTATGGGAAAAGATAACGGCTTTCATTGACAACGTGACACGTGCGACGATATTGATCCGGAGACAGGAGACTATCGATGAGATCTCCTAAGAGGGGCCAATGACGATACACAAGAAAGGCCGCCGCGCGCTTGAAGGCGTACGCATTCTCGACTTTACTTGGGTCGTGGCTGGGCCAGTAGCAACGCGCATCTTGGCTGACCAAGGGGCACAGGTTATTAAAGTCGAGCGGCGCGATACGCTCGATCTTGGGACGCGTCGGGGTGGTTTTAGTGGCAACTTGCATCGCGGTAAAGAGAGCACGGTCGTCAATATGACCGATCCGCGTGGCATCGAGATCGCTCAGCAACTCGTCGCGGTGTCGGATGTGGTGATTGACAACTTCAGCGCCCGCGTCATGCGCAACTGGGGCCTCGATTACGAGAGCCTGAAAAAGATTAAGCCTGATATTATTGCCGTTTCTATGTCGGGCTTTGGACACACCGGGCCACAAAAGGATTATGTCAGCTATGGTCCGACCCTGCAGGCGTTGTCCGGCTATACGCTCCAGATGCGTCATCCGGGTAAAGAACCTGCTGGCTGGGGCTATTCGTACGCAGATATGACCGGCGGCTATAGCGGCGCGCTGGCCGTGCTCATGGCCCTGTGGCATCGCAAGCGTACGGGTCAGGGACAGTTTGTTGACCTGTCGCAGTTTGAAGCCGTTTCCAGTTTGATTGGGCCGGGTATGCTAGACATTTTAAATAACAACAGACCAAGTGAACCTATCGGCAACCGTTCACAAGAAGCTCCGGCTGCCCCGCACGGCGTGTATCGATGTGCGGGGGAAGACCGCTGGTGTGCAATTGCTGTTTTTACTGAGACCGAATGGCAGAGTTTGTGTCAGGTACTAGGTCGGCCGACGTGGACCCAGGAGACAGACTTTGCCAGGCTCGTTGATCGCATGGAACATCAGGACGCACTCGACCGTCATCTTGAAGACTGGACACGGCAGCAGACTGCTGAAGATGTGATGTCGCGTTTGCAAGAAGTGGGAATTGCAGCCGGGGTTGTAGCAAATGGAGAAGACTTGGACCGAGATCCGCAACTCCAAGCTCGTAGTTATTGGGCGCGCATGCGGACATCCGCGGGACGAGTTGGAATGGATGGAGTGGATATGATGGAGGGCAAAGATATTGTCCTTGATGGCCCGCCCTTTAAACTCTCAAAAACGCCGGGCTATGTCGCCACACCAGGGCCGTTGCTCGGTGAGCACACCGTTAGCGTCCTCAGCCGACTGCTCGACTATTCTTCAGAGCAGATTACCCAACTCAGGGAAGATCGTGTAATCGCGTCACATACAGAGATACAAGCGGAGCGGGCGGAGCGGGAGTAAGGAGAAAACATGCCGTTTGCAACCATTAATGGGATAGAGCTGTATTACGAGACACATGGCGAAGGTCCCGCGCTTGTTTTGGCGCATGGCGGCGGAGGCAGTCACCTGAGTTGGTGGCAACAAGTTCCTACGCTTTCACAACATTACCGGGTCATCACGTTTGACCATCGTAGCTTCGGGTTCTCGCGCGACCTTCCCGGGGGTCCAGGACCAAATGCGTTTGTCGAAGACCTGGCCGGGTTGCTGGACCATCTTGGCGTTGATAAGGCTGCAGTCGCTGGACAATCGATGGGCGGTTGGACCGTGTGCGGCTTTGCTGCCGCGCACCCGGAACGGACCAGCGCGTTAATTCTGTGTGATACGACGGCGGGAGTGGAAACACCGGAAATCGACCAGACGCGCGCCCGTCTGCGCGAACGGTCCAAGGGGAATTTGGCCCAGATTCTCGCCAGCGCATACGCCCTGTCGTTTCCCGAACGGCAACCGGCTTTGTGTTTTCTGTACCAGCAAATCTCAGCTCTTAACCACCAGGTGTCGCCTCAGCTTGTCCCGATTCTGATGGATATGCAAAACAAGACTGGTCCGATTAAGGAACATGTAATCCCAACATTGCTCCTGGTCGGGGAAGAGGATGTCTTAACCCCACCCCCGGCGATGCAAAGCATCAAGAGCAAAATTCCGCATGCGCGCTTCGCCACTGTTCCGCAGGCTGGGCATTCCGTGTATTTCGAACAGCCCAAAGATTTTAATCGTATTGTGGCTGATTTTTTACGGGAGAACGGGCTCGCTTGATCTTCATGGGCGACGTTACCTCGCCCACCTCACCTCTGTCAACGTTCACAGAGTAGGAAGTGCCAATAGACACAGCCGCATTGAGTTGGCACGCTACATCCAAACACGTATAACAATACATGGCGGCAGGCGAGGGTGTGTATGCGGGTCGAAGTTTTTGTCCCGTCAACTCTGAAGAAAGGAAGTGTGGTGGACATGCGGTCCGCTTGTTTGTGACCAATCAGGACTGTCTGTTCGTGCCCGCTGGCTTCCGGTTGTGCCTGGATCTTTTGTCAAAGTCTGACGCCTACCCTTCCTTGAGGTTGAGCATTTGGCCGAGTATGCCTCTCCCGCCGCAACGCGGGTGTATGCCCGGGACGGCAGCCAGTTGGGTGAGTTCTGCAAAGAGAAACGCTATCCGGTTCCCCTGGATCAAATTCCTCCCCTTTTCCGGCAGGCGTTCCTCGTAGCGGAGGATGCAATTTTTTATCAGCATCTTCGCGTTGATATGGCGGCAATAAGCCGAGGGTTGTTTACGAATTGGTGAAGGAGAGGTTCTCTTTCAGCAGTCCGCGACCGGCCTTGTCTTTTGCCCGGGCCCCACATTTTATGATGCAAGTCCGACAGTTTTTCGGCGACTGATACGGGCAGTCGGTGAGCCCGCAGCTCGTCCTGGACGTCCACAGCACTCTAGGCCCAGTCTGGCAGCGTGCGGTGGAAAACGCTATTCGGAATGGTATTCACGCGCTGTGTGAATAGACTGGATGCGGCCGAGGGGACACCCCTTGGCTCGAAGGAGCCCTGATCTCAATTGATCTCACGTCCGGTCGTATCAAGGCTATAGTGGGGAGCTACGACTTCCACCGCAGCTAATTTAACCTTGCTACCCAATATAGCCGCCAGCCGGGCTTGGCGTTTAAGCCGCGGGTTTACGCTGCCGGCTTGGATCGGCACTATACGCCGGCAAGTATTATTGTTGACCATCGGATCTCCTAGGAAGATAGGAAACAGCCGTGGACGCCTCAAAATTGCGAACGTCGCTATTTGGGTCAAGTAGACCGCGTAACCCCAAACATTCTGGCACTGTCGTGACTGTCAAAATGGCAGCGGCACTAGGGGTGAACTATCTCACTACGTATATATCTCGCTCGCCCTAGAGACCTCGGAGGTTACGCTCATGGAGGCTGCCCGCGTCTGCGGAGCGGTTGCGACCGGGGGGCGGGTGGCCACACCCATCTGGCTAGAATTCATTCATGCGGCCACTGTGGATCTGCCCATTCGCTATTTTGATATCCCGGTAGGCATTGCCATCACGCACATTGAACCGGGGACGGGCTTGCGTGCGCGCTCTGGCAGGCGATCCATTTTGGAACGCTTCCGCCGTGGCACCGAGTCGACTGTTCTTGCGAAAGCTCAGCGGCGTGCTGCGAAGAAGAAAACAGTAATAGCGAAAGCGCCGGTTTATGCTGATCGGGTACTGTTTCTATGCCTCCTTGCTGGCCGCTCGTCAGAAGACGGATTTTAATGAGTTCTCGCTATGGCATAGGCGGCAGCTCCCAATGACGTTGTTGCACGGCCCGTACATTGGCGAGTAAGCCCTGTCGTTCGTATTCCGGCAGCGACAGGTCAATGTTTCCGCCGCCCATTTCGTCCAACATATGGATGACTGAGGTCTCAAGACCCTCAAGGTCGTAGCCGCCTTCGAGAATGGCGGCAAACCGGCCTTGAGCATGATCGCGGGCGATACGCAGGAGAATGCGTGTGAATGCACTAAATCCCTCCTCGGTGACGGTCAGGCCGCCGAGTGGATCACGTACATGGGCATCAAAGCCGGCTGATATCAAGACAAACTCAGGCTCAAACTGGCGGCAAATGGGATCGAGTACATCTTCAAAAAGTGGCTGAAAGACGGCATTTCCCCAGCCGGCAGTAAGAGGCAGATTGACCGTATAACCCTCTCCGCTACCCTGTCCCGCTTCTTCGGCTGCGCCCGTGCCTGGATAGTACGGGTATTGGTGAGTCGAGACGTACAGCACGCCGGGGTCGTCATAAAAGCTATGCTGCGTGCCGTTTCCATGATGCAGATCCCAGTCCATGATGAGAATGCGGCTCAGGCCAAATCGTTCTCTGAGATATTGGGCCCCAATCGCGATGCTATTGAATAAGCAGAAGCCCATCGCCCGGTTGCGCTCGGCATGATGCCCTGGCGGCCGGACCAAGGCAAAGCCGTTGTCCACCTCACGTTCCATGACAGCGTCCAGAAGGGTCAGCAATCCGCCGGTTGCTAAGAGTGCGGTCTGATACGACTGAGCAGAAACTTGGGTATCCGCATCAAAGACGGCAGACGCTCGTCCGGCGGACGCAGCGACCTGGTTAATCAGGCTGGTATCGTGGACCAACGCAACTTCATCGTGGGTCGCGAGTCGTGGATCAAGGAGTTTGAGGCCGTCGCGTTGATAGGAGACAAATCTATTGAGTAGGGTGCTGATCCGCTCCGCCCGCTCCGGGTGGCCTTGGCCTGGGTTATGG
>CAZXFE010000077.1:0-15324 GCA_964639795.1 uncultured Enterobacteriaceae bacterium
GGAGTGTCGGAGTTGGCAATCAGGTTGCTCTCTATGTTCTTCAAGAATGTTACAGGAGGGAAGACACAGCCGATGTCTAAAACGACGATTCATACTCCCCTCTCCCTTGTAATGCAGACACAAGAGAGTATGACCGAGATCATCCTTATCGCCTCAGGTCTTTTGTTCGTGAGTTGGTTTCTGTTCGGTTTCTACCAAGCAGTGGAAAACCCGACGCTGATCAGCATGTATTGATCATTAGCAAGGCAAGAAATTCTTTGCGTTACTGCAATGTTTTTCTTGTACTTTTGACATCCCAATGGTCGTACCAGCCGAGGAAACATAATGTTTCTACCTTGTACGGTTCCGGTATCTGCTTTGTGTACGTCCCACAATTCCAATTGCCACGAGGAGAAACTCTGCTTGAACTCACTGAAGCGGCTTACGTAGCCTTTCGGGATCGTCTGGCCGGTATGCGACGAAACACCAGGTGTACGTGTTGAGCTCGCCAACCTGCCGGTCAACTAGATCTCAAGTTTGTCAGCCACTTTGGTCAGTTCTTTGAACAACATGTTGCGGACAGGACCGGCGGGAGCGCGTATGCCTTATTTACGGCAGCCGCCTTCAACCATATGGAAGGCTGTCCGGAATCGATGCACAAGAGCCGCGAAGGCTATGAAGAAGCGAACCAGGACCAGAGAGCACTGCCTGCATGGTAGGCGCGTTGCAGTCGAACGGATCCTCGACTGGCGACCTTTGAGTATTTTCCCAGCGAGGTGGTTGATGGACCCATTATTATTCGCTGCACAAACCAACTTCTGCCGATTGGTGGCAGAACACCTCTGACCGGACGCAACCAGCTCCGCGTACCGCTGCCAAGTTGGCTTATCCGTCCTCCAGGCGGGCTCCCAAGCCGCTGTCTGGTGAGATACATCACTTACAGTTATATTTCTTCCTGCCGGGTAATGTGCGCGAACCCAAAACCGAGGTCGAAGCTGCGCTGGTGCTTTCGGCGGGAGATGAAATTCCAGCTAACGACGTATGCGTTGGCCGTCCGGGGGCTTCTTCTAACGGGATGGCCTCGGGCATCTTGGAAGAAGCTGAACAGCAGATGGTTGAGACCTTTTGGGCGCGGCTTTATTATCCGTGCGCTGCGCCAGCACAAGGGCAATATTACGTACGTGGCAACGGAAATCGGTCTGCGCCGCCGGCAGGTCCAGCAGAAATTTCGGGAGTTGGGGTTGAAGGATTGGTAATGGCAGAACGAAGGGCACCATTCCTTAGCCTGGCTAGCCCGCCAATTTTGGTGGGAGGTCAGGTTACGCTACGCTAACTTGACCTCCACGATTACATACTGGACTCACAACTATGTTCATGAGCAGCGTGTCGAGGTCTGTCCCCGAAGGGGCGCAGGAATGGTCTATCTCCTGGCATGAGCTTTTACCCTATCCAGCCATGCCAGTGCGGCCTCAATAAAGGGCGGGAGGCTTTTGTATAGTCCAACAGGCTGCGGCAACGCTCGCACCGCCCCTGCAAGCAGCGCGGCGTGTTCTGGAAGTGTGGCGAGTTGGGTGAGCGGTTTGACGTGGACGCGGATGGTGAAGAGGATGTCTGTTGTTCGCGGCAGTCGACGGAGTGTCTGTCGTTCTATGCGCAGCCAGAGTTTTTCCCCGGCATTCTCTGCAGTGATATCTGCATTGGCCCCTGTCCTGTCAGGTCCGGTTGGCTGAAAAAGGGTGGGGTCGTCGACGAGGCTCCAATTGAGTCGCCAGACGGGCTTGTCGACTTTCAGCCGGTCAAAAAATTTGTCCATGGTCGAGGCTATTTGTTCCTCGTAGCCAGGAATCGGCGCATGAATGGTATTGAGCCGTTTGCCTATTTTGTCTGCCAAGCGCCAACGGGTAGGAAAGCACAGCGAGGCGCCAATGAGATGGTAGACCTTGGTGGTGGCATTCCTCTGCATGAGGCAAAGATCTTCTTGGACAAGCCGTCCGGCCAGATCGAGCGGGTGGTGTGTAGGCTGCGTGATATTCCAGCGCTGGGCCGTTGCCAGATTGTTGAACTGGCCTCCTGCTCGTGTGTACAGCTCCGGGAATCTGGTTGGAAGATGGTTGACGAGTAGTTCCAGCACTTCAGCCGAACCCGCGGCTGCTTGAGGAAGAGCGGCAAAGACCGCAGCGGGCTGTTGTCTCAGTAAGCGCTCTTTCTCACGCAGTTCAATCGCGAGGCTTTGATCCGGCTCGATCCAGTCTTTGAGATCAAGTTGCATAAGCCCCATTGAGAGCCGAAACGGGCCGGGTTGAAATGGGGCGTAGCTAGGTGGAGGGGGAAACAGCAAAGATAAGATAGGAGTTTGCATCAGTCTGCCGCTTGAATCGGCGGTGGTGAAGCCGCGGGGTGCTCGGGATTCTCTCGCTGCTCTTCTTGTGCAGCGAAAATATTGATGTCTCGCCATTTTCCTTGGGAGAAACGCCACCATAAACCCAGGCCGAAGAATGCCACGTTTATCGTTCCGGCAATCCATGGGCCCAAGGATTCGAGATTGGTAAACACCACGGCACCCAAGCTCAGTGGGGTAAACACGCACACTGAAAGCGTTATGGTCAGGCCCGCGATCCAGTGTGTATCGCCTGCACCGCGTAGGGCTGCGGCAAACACTATCCCCATGCCGTCAAAGACCTGTAGCAGAGCGGCACACAGCAATAAGGTACCGCCGACCTGGATAACCGTGGCATCTTGGCTAAAAAAGCCGACAAAGGAGAACCGAAAGAGGAGATAGACCATGCCCATGAGGGCCATATATGCCATAGCCAGAAAGACTGCTTCGTAGACACGCTGCACTGCGAGGTCTCGTTTGCCCTGACCAATATACCGCCCAACAAGCGCAGTAAGAGCCTGGCCGAGCCCGAGAGCTGGCATGAACGAGATGGTCATGTACTGGATGGTTATATTGCTAGCAGCCAGTTGTTGCCGACCGAACTGACCGACCATAAGGATGATTAATACTCCCCAGCCTAAGATGTCGAGTGCCATCTGCATGCCGGCCGGCCAGCCGATGTGGAGCAGCTGACGGGTAGGTGTCCAGAGCGGTTTCCAGGTCGCTCGCGTGGCAAACTGGGTTGCATAGGCCCGGGACAGAAACACACGAAAAAGGACTGTAAACTGTACGATAAAGCTTAACACCATGGCCAGAGCCGCACCCTTGAGCCCCAAAGCAGGAACGCCGAATTTTCCAAAGATCAAAGCGTAGGCGAAAATAACGTTGGCAATATTGGCGATCACGGTGGCGACAAGCGGGACCTTGGGCTTATGCAGCCCGTAAAAGAATCCACTCAGCGCGCCTATCGCAACCGAAAAGCCAATGCCCCACAGCCGAACGCGGAAGTAGATGACCTCGAGATCTACAATGTCCGGCTCATGGCCGAACAGCGAAAAAAAATACGGTGCTACCGGCCATAGTGAGAAGGCCAACACACCAACGATGAGACTCAAGTACAGACCCTGCCAGGCTAAGACCGACCCTGCGTCAGGCTTACCACGGCCTAAAGCTTGTGCGGCGAAGGTGCTGACACACTGCGTAATGCCCAGCGGGAGGGCGGTCAGTGTATAGGCAATGACTCCGGCAGGCATGGCTGCAGCAATCTCAGCCGTCCCCACCCGAGCGACCATCCACGTGTCAACAAAGCCGATCACCGTGAACGAGGCCATCGATATAATAATCGGTAGAGCGAGTCGGAGAATTTCGCTGAGTCCGGATCGAGTGGGGGAAAACATAAACGTACTGTTTGCAGTCAGGACCTGTTTTGTATACCCAGATGGGAGCGTAATTGCCCTACGAGGTGAACCGTTTTATGGCAGATCAATTTGACATTATCATTATTGGTGGCGGAATCCTTGGACTTGCTACTGCCTTGGAAATCACACGCCGATATCCAAAGGTTAAACTGGGGGTCTTAGAAAAAGAAGCGCGCTTGGCCGCTCACCAAAGCGGCCATAACAGCGGCGTGATTCATTCAGGAATTTATTATAAACCCGGATCGCTCAAAGCCCAGACCTGTGTTACTGGGGCGAAGTTACTGACCGAATTCTGCGACCAACAGGCTATCCCTTATGAACGATGTGGGAAAGTAGTGGTTGCAACGTCTCCAAACGAACTGGCGCGCCTTGAGGAACTCCATCGGCGTGGCACGACCAACGGCGTTGAGGGACTGCAAATGATCGGGCCCGAGCAGCTGCGAGAACTCGAGCCTCACGTGGCGGGCATCCGGGCGCTATATGTTCCGAAAACGGGGATTATCGACTTTGTCCGTGTTGCGCAGATGTATGCCCAATTGGTTCAAGAAGGTGACGGAGTAATAAAGCTTTTACACACCGTGCGGCGTATTGTGTCTGCCGATGGTCATCTCATACTGGAGACATCGGCCGGAGCGGTACATGCCCATGCCGTGATTAATTGTGGCGGCCTGCAATGTGACCGTCTCGCACGCATGACGGGCGTCGATCCTGGACTCCAAATTGTTCCATTCCGAGGCGAGTACTATACTATCGCAGAGCACAAACACCATCTGGTCAACAATCTGATCTACCCGGTTCCTGATCCGGCCTTTCCCTTCCTGGGCGTGCACTTTACGCGGGCGATAAGTGGAGAAATGGAAGCCGGTCCCAACGCCGTTTTGGCGTTTGCCCGGGAGGGTTACCAATGGGCTGACATGGTTCCCCAAGAGCTGTGGGAAACACTGCGTTTCTCAGGATTTCGTATAATAGCGCGAAAATACTGGCAGACGGGCCTTGGGGAGATCTATCGCTCTTTAAATAAAAGGGCTTTTCTTCGCGCCTTGCAGCGCTTGGTGCCTGAACTCACGGCAGACGATTTACTCCCTGGTGGAAGCGGAGTTCGGGCCCAGGCGGTCTCGACCAGTGGTGCACTGGTCGACGACTTTGTGATTACCGATTCTCCACGCGCTATGCATGTTTTGAACGCCCCTTCGCCTGGTGCAACAGCCTCTCTTGAAATCGGACGGCAAATTGTTAACAGAGCTGCCCTCGCCTTTTCTTGGAATGCGTAGATGGTCCCAAGAAAGGGATAAACATTAAGGAGCATCGTCAGCACTAGAGACAAAAGTTGTCAAAGGTGAAAAAACCGGATAGTCTGCCCGTGCTTAGAGGAACTGATGCTCATAGTCCTCATCCTTCCCGCTTGTTTTAAAAAGACTCTTTCCTATTTCTACGTCCAAAAAAAGAACACTCTATACAACAGCTTGCGAGTCACTACGGATACCTTTGGGTGCTGGGCATTTAGAGCCATGGGGGGGTGTTGGAAACTTTTTTGTTCGCGCAGTAACGCAGTCTGGGGCGCGAACGAATAGGCGCTGACTAGGGGGGAAACGGTAGATGTTCAGTCGAGTTTTTATTGGCATCGGTTCTAATCTTGGCAATCGTCGAGAACATTATCAGAAGGCGTTAGAGAGGATAGAGGACTTGCCCAATACGCATATCGCGAAGTGCTCCTCCTTGTACGAAAGTGAACCCATTGGGAATGCCAAGAACTGGTATCTTAATGGGGCGATCGAGCTTGAGACGGATTTTGACCCCCAGAAGCTGTTGAGCCGTCTGCAGAAGATTGAGCAAACGATGGGGCGAAAGAAAACTGCCCAAACAAAAAAATGGGCCTCCCGAAAGATTGACCTCGATATCTTACTCTTTGACAATTACGTTGTGGACGATGAAAGGCTCAAGATTCCCCATCCTGAAATGCATCAACGCCGCTTTGTCCTTTTGCCTCTGTCTGAACTTGCCCCCCAGTTTACCCACCCTCACCTTGGTTCAACTATCTCTCAATTACTTGCCGCTGTGAAAGATGACAAACGAGTATTTCTCTTGCGGCCAAAGGGCTAAGTGAACCTAATTACGCTTGGGAGTGCGGTCAAGCACTGTGTTAGTCTTGCTCTTTTTTTAGAGCTGCCTCTATGTGCGGAGCAAACTGTTGTAGGGTTTGGGCGTGCGTCCGAAAAGTATCCAGATCTCCCGAGACAATGCGCAGTCGATCAGTTTCGTTGACTATCCTCTCATAGATATCGAGGAACTGGCCAAAAACAGCGAGGGACTGGCGGTCTGGGTAGCGCTGGGAGGCGATACGAATAAAGTCACGGGCGCGCTCAAGTGGGTAGAGAAACTCGGTCATCATCGTCGGAGTGATTGTCTCATTTTCCTCTAATAAGCGGCTCATCTTGTCTGTCATGTCGAGCAGCAGTTCGACATGCGTGTGCGTGAGTTTCTCGTACTTGAGCCAATAACAACCCCCCAGACTGCATAGGAGAACGAGGCTGCAGAGCGCAACTTTTCGCGCTGTCTGTTCGAGTGGTCGGGGCCGGGCTTGACGATCACGAAACCGGCAGCCTAACATAATGAAAAAAGAGCGTTTATGGTCACGGTTCCCCACCGAGAGAGAGTCTCTCGATAGGGGGTGAACAAGTAGGTGATCTTCCATGTTCCAACTTCCTCCCATCTATTTTGAGCGTCTGCTCGAAAGTTCCTTAGACATTGTGATTGTCGTCGATCATCGAGGACAAATCATCTTTTACAATGACGGCGCGAGCAAGACCCTTGGCTATACCCGAGAGGAGGTCCGAGGGAAACGGGGCATTATCTACCCGAGCCTCGAAGAGGCCCGGCGGGTGATGCTGGCGATGCGCAGCGACGAGATCGGGGAGAAGGGAAAAATCAATAATTTTGAGACGACGCTCGTTGCCAAAAACGGAGCTCAGATTCCGGTCTCCTTCTCCGGGTCCATTATCTACGACGAAAGCAGTGCAGAAATTGGCTCGATCGGCTTTTTTCGAGACCTGCGTGAGATTCGTTTGCCACCGGGGTATTTTGAGCGGCTGCTTGAAAGTTCGCTCGATATCGTTATTGCCCTCGACCACAAGGGCCAAGTTATTTTTTACAACGATGGGGCACATAAGACCCTTGGCTATACCTCACAAGAGATTCATGGCAAGCGGGTCTGGTCCTCCGTTTACCCGGGCATCGAAGAAGCGCGGCGGGTGATGGAGGCGATGCGTAGCGAGGAGATTGGGGAGCAGGGAAAGGTTAAGAATTTTGAGACGACGCTCGTTGCCAAAAACGGAGAGCGTATCCCGGCAGCGATTTCTGCCTCGATTATTTATGATGATGCGGGGCAAGAGATCGGCACGATTGGTTTTTTAAAAGACTTGCGAGAGATCCGTCGTCGCGATCAGTTGGCAACCCTGGGGGAATTAGCCGCTGGATTGGCCCATCGTGTGAATAACCCGCTCGAAGTCATTTTTAATAACTTGGATATCTTAGCGAAACACATGGCCCAGAGTTTTCCGGACGAGGAATATGTTGTCCAGGAAGAACGGGTGGAGTCGATCCAGCGTGAACTAGCCAAGATTCGAGCAATGGTCTCTCGTGTTGATGAAATGGCCCACGGAGATCAGTATGACACGACTGAGTATCTTCGTGGTTCCCGTATGGCCGACCTGGGTCGTGATGAAGTGGTGGCTCCTCACCCCCTTGGGGTGCGGCCAGCAAGACAAGCGCTGTCGGGACTGCGCCTCTTGGTGGTCGATGACGACCTCGGCGTGTGTTATTCGCTGCGTGATTTGCTGACGGAAGATGGATGTGCGGTCGAAGTAGCGACCAATGGTATCGAGGCGCTCAAGATTCTTGATCAGAATGTCTTAGGTCAGTCACCCTTCCATATGGTGCTGAGTGATGTGGTATGCCCGATCTCGATGGGTACGATCTCTACATGGAGGCCAAAGAACGCTATCCGCACCTCCCAGTTGTGCTCATGACCGCATATTTTTATGACAAAGACCATGTAATCAAACGCAGTCGTCTGGAAGGCCTGGAGAATGTCCTGTTTAAGAAACCTGTTGATCCCGACCGTCTCAAGGAAACAATCCTCAAGCTGTGTAAATCGTAAGGGGTAGGGGGAAGTGAACAAGTGAGACTACCGGTGTCTACTAAAGCTGTGTGGCATGCAGACTCCACTCGGCTCAAAAGGCTTTTTCCTCACCCTTCCCCCCACGTCATACGGCCTATAAACGGGAAACATTCTTGACGTCTAGCCAGACGCCAGGTATGGAGAAAACTTATCATCCACTGCTATTAGTATTAGAACTACCAATATTCAAAGGAGATCATTTTTCCATGCCAACCCCGCTCGAACAATGGGTCGAAGAAACCGCCCAACTGACGAAGCCGACGAATATTCATTGGTGTGACGGGTCAGAGACCGAAAACCAAGGCCTCATTGAAGGTATGCTTGACGACGGAACGCTGCAGGCCCTGAACCAGGAGAAATACCCGAATTGTTATCTGCACCGAAGCGATCCGAAAGACGTCGCTCGCACAGAGCACCTCACTTTCGTGTGCACCAAGGAAAAAGAGGATGCCGGCCCGAATAATAATTGGATGGTCCCGGGCGAGGCCAAGGAAAAACTCGAGGGGCTCTTCAAAGGCTCGATGAAAGGCCGCACTCTATATGTTGTGCCCTATATTATGGGGCCGGCGACTTCGCCGTACAGCCAGATCGGGGTGGAAATTACGGATAGCGCGTATGTAGCGGCCAGCATGCGGATCATGACCCGTATGGGCCAGGCTGCGCTCGATCGACTTGGTTCGTCTGACAATTATGTAAAGGGTCTTCATTCGCTCGGAGATCTCAGCCCGGATCGCCGTTTTATCATGCATTATCCTGAAGAGCGGACGATCTGGTCTATTGGCTCTGGTTATGGTGGCAATGCCCTGCTCGGGAAAAAATGTTTTGCCCTGCGGCTGGGCAGCTATATGGCCCGTGAGGAAGGCTGGCTGGCCGAGCACATGCTCATCATCGGAGTCGAAGAGCCCAGCGGCCGCACGACCTATATTGCTGCTGCATTCCCCAGCGCTTGTGGCAAAACGAATCTGGCCATGCTGATCCCGCCGGAGAGTCAAAAGGGCTATAAAGTCTGGACGGTGGGGGATGATATTGCTTGGATGCATCCCGGTCCGGACGGGCGGCTCTGGGCAATCAATCCGGAAGCCGGCTTTTTTGGGGTCGCTCCGGGGACGAACTCCCACACGAACCCGAACGTCATGTCGACGGTCTCGAAGAATTCAATTTTTACAAACGTTGCTGTGACTCCAGAGGCGACGCCGTACTGGGAAGGCATGGACGGAGGCCCTCCGCCTGAGGCCATAGACTGGCAAGGCAAGCAGTGGACGCCACAGTCCGAAGGCAAAGCCGCTCATCCCAACTCGCGTTTTACCACTCCGGCCCGGCAGTGTCCGGCTATGTCACCGGAATGGGACTCCCCTCAAGGCGTACCGATTTCGGCCATACTTTTTGGTGGACGCCGTGCTGGTTTGATTCCACTCGTGTACCAATCCTTTAACTGGCAGCACGGCGTCTCGCTTGGTACGACTATGGCGTCTGAGACCACCGCCGCAGCGACTGGGAAAGTTGGAATTGTCCGTCGTGACCCCATGGCCATGTTGCCGTTCTGTGGTTACAACATGGGCGACTATTTTAGCCATTGGCTCAATATGGGCAGAAAGATTGCGAACCCACCGGAAATCTTTCGTGTGAATTGGTTCCGACTGAATGCCGACGGTAAATATCTTTGGCCCGGCTTTGGGGAAAACATGCGTGCATTGCGTTGGGTGATTTCTCGGGTCCATGGCGCAACTGACGCCCGGGAATCGGAAATTGGCTATCTGCCGTATCCGAGAGATATTGATACCACCGGCATTGATGTGTCGCCTGCGGTGATGGATGAACTCCTCAGCGTAGATCACGAGGGCTGGCTCAAGGCCGCAGAAGGCCAGCGGGAGTTCTTTCGGCAGTTTGGCGATCGACTGCCGCAAGAGCTGTGGCAAGAAAACGCGGCCCTCGACAAACGGCTGAAAGCTTAAGCTTGAGCAGGGGTAAGTCTTATGAGAGGACTACTGGTCTTCTCCTCGGCTTGTACGCTCAAGCATAGCCTTATTCTCACCCTAGGGAGGGGAACCTCGTGGCCATCCGCATTACAAAAGTCTATACCCGCACCGGCGACACAGGCTCGACCAGGCTCGTCGGTGGTAAGAAGGTCGCCAAGGACGCGACCCGTATTGAGGCCTACGGGACAATAGACGAGCTGAACTCTGTCCTGGGTCTGGCCCGCGTCTTTAATGACGACCTGAAAGACAAGCTGCCTGCCTCTAAGGAGCTCGACGACATTTTCCGCCGTCTTCAGAACGAACTGTTTGATCTCGGAAGTGAACTCGCTACCCCACCAGATTTCTCGTACGACGGCATGTTTCGGATTGGTGATCCTGAGGTGAAGTCTCTCGAACGGATCATTGATACTTGTCAGGAAGACCTTGAGCCGCTGAACTCTTTTATTTTGCCTGGTGGTGGAAAAGTTGGTGGTTTTCTGCACCAAGCGCGCACGGTTTGTCGTCGGGCTGAGCGAGACATCCTGCGCCTCTCGCGTGAAGAAGCGGTCCGTCCTTGGCCGCTCAAATATGTCAACCGACTGAGCGACCTACTGTTTGTGTTGTCGCGCTGGGTAAGCAAAAAACTGGGCGAGCCGGAATATCTTTGGGAGCGCGGGTTGCGAGGAAGTAGGAAAAAGGCCGGCAAGCCGAGTCAGGCAAAAAACGCTATCAAAAAACGCTCAGCGCGAAAGAAAGGTGCGTAATGGCCGAGTCATCGTTGTATTTCAAGCAAATCGAAATTGGGCCCATGCAGAACTTCACCTATCTGATTGGGGATACTGTTGCCCGCGAGGCGATCGTGATTGATGCTGCCTGGGATATTCCCAAGATTCTCCAAACCGCTGAACAAGACGGGTTTACTATTACGCAGGCTCTGGTGACCCACTACCATCAGGATCATCTTGGCGGGGACTTGTTTGGTACTCACATCCAAGGCGTGGTTGAACTGCTAGAGCAGGTGAAGGCCAAAGTATACATCCACAAGGCAGAGTCCGAGTTTTTGGCCCGTTTAGTCGGTCTGTCTGATTCCGATGTGGTCAAGGTCGAGGGCGGTGATATGACGGCTGTGGGTGATATGAACGTCAAGTTCATTCACACCCCGGGTCATACACCCGGCTCGCAATGCTTTTTAATAGAAAACTGTCTGGTGGCAGGCGATACGCTGTTTATTAACTCGTGTGGACGAGTCGATCTGCCTGGCAGCAGCCCAGAAGACTTATACTCCAGCTTGCAGACCTTATCCAAACTGGCTGATGAAACAGTTTTATACCCTGGCCATAACTATGCATCTCAGCCTTTTGCCACACTCGGCGAACAGAAACGGCACAATATGTATCTCCATCTCAGTGCGAAAAGCCGACAAGAATTCTTGGCTGCTATGGGATAGTGGGGATAGTTGAGGTTGGGAGGAGAGAAGGAATTCTAGTGCGCATCCGGAAAAAACGCGGCAATTATCTTGAAGACTTCACCATAGGCCAACTCTTCCGGCATAAGGTTGGCAAGACTGTCACCGAAGGGTTATTCAATGCCTTTACCGAGTTCGGCATGACGACCAATCCGTTGTCGAAAAACATACGCTATGCCGAACGCTATGGCTTCCGTGGTCTGATTGCCCCGCCTGGTCTGGTCATGAATATCGTCTTCAGCCAGAGTGTTGAGGATATTTCAGAAAATGCGCGGGCGAATCTCGAATACCGCGATATGCGCTTTGGTGCGCCGGTCTATATCGGCGATACCATCGAGGTTGAAACGACTATCCTCGGTGTCAAGCCTTCGTCGCGGGATCAGGACCGGGGCGTGGTCCATGTCCAGACCACTGGGCGCAATCAGCATGGTGAAAGCGTCCTGACATTGCAAAGAAAAGTGCAAATCTGGAAGGGCAATAATGAAGCCCAGGTCGAAGAAGTGGCGCTATCAGATGTCCAGACTATCCGGTGTGAATTAGCCCTCCCTGCGTATGACGAGAGCCAGCACTATAAAGAACTTGCCCATCTGGCAAATGACGACACCTATTTTGAAGACTTCAACGTTGGGGAGACGATTGAACATTCGCGCGGACGAACAGTCACGACTGCGCATATGGAATGGACTGCCATGTTAGACAATACCTCCCAGGTCCATTCCAACCAATACATGATAGACCAGAATCCCGAGCGCTATATCGGCGGTCAACTCATTGTCTACGGCGGCATCCCGTTTAACTTATGTCTCGGATTGTCGTGTCCCGATGTTGGAGATAATGCGTTAGGCGATGTGTGCTACGTAACCGGTCGACACTCTGGTCCTGTTTTTGTGGGAGATACGGTTTTTGCGTCGACTGAAATAACGGGCAAACGTGACTATTCCAATCGGCCCGATCTGGGCATTGTCGAGACCGCCCTGCGCGGCCACAAATTCATCCCCAAAGATGATAATTGGGACAAGATTGAAATCTTCTACTTAGAGCGTGAGATGGCTGTCAAGCGGCGCAGTCATTACGTCTGATCTACCCGTTGGTGGATGTGGGTGAAGGTGCCTTTTGAGCCTAAGCCAACAATGTCCGCGCAATCACCTTGAGTTCTAGAATCGGCTTCACACCTTCAAAGATCGGCAGAACGAGAGCATCCACGACATAGCGTGATATCGCGTATTCTTCTCCGTATCCCCAACCGCCGTGGATGAGTTGTCCTTCCTGGGTGACCCATACGGCCACATCACAAGCGAGTAGTTTCGCCATAGCAGCTGTCAGGGTTGCGGCTTCGTCCTTATCCATGGCTGGCGCAGCTGTGTGGGTCAGTTGCCGTGCGCCGGCGATATGGGCGGCCATACGGCCGAGCTTGTACTGCGTGAGCTGAAAATCACCGAGTGATTTCTTAAACTGCTCACGTTCGTCTGCGTAGGCTGCACTCACCTCAAGCGCAGCTTGGGCCAGTCCGGTAGCCCGTCCGCCGGTTTGCAGACGTCCAGCGGCAAATCCAGCCATTTGCAGATAAAAGCCTTTGTGCAGGCCGGCTTCTCCACCCACAAGGTTTTCCGCTGGGACGAAATATTTATCAAGATTCAGTACATACGAATGCATGCCTCGATAACCCAGGGTTGAAATGGCGTCGCCTCGGAGCACCCCACCGGACGGTTGCTTCATCTTAAACGAGTGGCCTGGAAAAGAATCCTTTTCAACAATGAACAACGACAATCCACGTGCGCCGGAACTCGTGTCCGGATTAGTGCGAGCGAGCAGGGCGATGATATTAGCCCGTCCGGCAAACGTGCACCACGCCTTTGCACCATCAAGAATATAGCCGCTTTGTCCATCCACAGTGGAGGCTTTAGCTCGACATTTAACCGAGGCCACATCTGACCCCGTATCCGGCTCAGTTACAGAAATCGCAACCATGAGTTCGCCCGTAGCCAGCGGGGGCAGCCATTTTTGCTTCTGGTCCTCTGTGCCGCCGCGAAGAAGGGCTTTGGTCAGGATTTCCGGCCGGGTGATCAGACTTCCGGCTACTCCCAGTGAGGCTGCAGACAGCTCCTCGGTGGTAATAATCATGGCCAGATTGCCCATGCCACCGCCGCCGTACTGCTCAGGAACCGACATGCCGAAATAGCCCAGCGCGGACATGTTTTTTATTATGGATTCCGGGATAAGCTCGTCATTGCGGTGCACGCGCTCGGCAATCGGAGCAACTTCGCTCTTAGCAAATTGGCGGACTGAGTCGCGGGTCATTTCTGCGATGTCATCCTCTAGCCACGAATTATTGATGCCTTTTGTGTCTAGTACAGTCTGACCTATTGTGCGAAAGCGTCTCTCATGGGCACCATCCCGAATTGCCGCTTTGATTTCCGCCTGGCCCAGCGTATCGTTGAGAAAGGGCTCGTCAAACCCAAAATCATCGAGATGCGTACTTGCATGTCCGACCAGCTTTTGACTGACTTCAGCGGCAAATCCAAGTGCCATATTGCTCATGTTGCCGCTATCGTCCCCGCCGTTCTCTTTGGCCGTTCGGGCATAGTTGAGCAAACACCCGGCGGCCTCGACTTCAGTCGCCAGATACGCGAGTCGTTCTGCATGGACCTGATGGTCATCAATGCCTTTGCCATTGTTGGTCAGTGTACGGCCATGCTGGAGCGCCTCATCCCGGATTTTCTGCAGCGTATCCACGATAAGGCTGGTTTGTTGTAGGACATCGGGCATACAGTGCTCCTTAGGAAGAAAAAAGGTCTGGGCAGGCTACCACTCTCCTCTTTATCCGACTAGGGCGGTTGGGCGGCAAAGGGGAATCTGATACAGGAAATCTTCAGCTTTTTCATAGCTGACGGCTAATGTATTTAGGAGGCTCGTATGTTCGTACTTGATGAGGGAAAACGTTTCGTGATTCCTCGTACAGAAATGACTTACCCCGGCCATAGCATGAAACTTCACCAAAACGCGGCGAACTCGGTCAAAGCACCTGTTGACCATGTCATGATGGATTTTGAGGACGCCTGCCCATATGAGTTCAAGGGTCCGCAAAGCCGGGAGTGTGTGGTCGAGGCGCTCAACACGCTGGATTTTGGCAAGAAAGTCATTACCGTACGCCCCAATAATATGCGCTCAGAGTTTTTCCTGGGCGATCTGGAGGCGATTGTGAAAGGCGCGCCGGATAAGTTCCACGGGATTATTCTGCCCAAGACACAGGGGCCAGACGATATTAAATACGTGTCCAGCCTGCTCGACAATCTCGAAAAGGAAGCGGGCTGGAAATCGCGCATTCAGATCGAATCTCTGATCGAAATTCCCCAGGCCATTGTGCATGCTTACGCGATTGCGACTGCTTCGGACCGCATGGCTGGCCTGATTTTCGGCATTGCCGACTTCGCTGCCACTCTCGGTATTCGTGATATTGTTAGAGACCAAAATATTAATTTCCACTACTCGAAACAGGCGGTGGTCGTGGCGGCCAAGGCTGCCGGTCTGCACGCCATTGATAACGTCTATCTGCCGTTGTGGCGAAGGAATGACCCGGAAGAAAAGGTCAAAGAAATAGAGACTGGTCTACGTGAGAAGAATATCGGGGCTGCGAGTCTCGGCATGGATGGTACTTGGGTGATCCATCCCCAGCAGGCTACGATTGCCAACGAGTGCTACACCCCGAATGACAATCAGGTGAAATATGCCACGCGCGTGCTGGAACTCTACCACGAGATGGGTGGTGGTTCGATGCCAGATCCGGAAACCGGCGAAATGATTGACGAGGCGACGATTAAGATCGCGCTCATGGATCTCGCAAAAGCGGTCCAGGCGGAAACGGTCGAGCCTGCCTACCTGGCTGAGCAAGCGGCTAAGAGCAAAGCGATTACCGGCTACGACATCTTGGAGCAGATGAGGCGGGTGGGGTAAAA
>CAZXFE010000078.1:0-15221 GCA_964639795.1 uncultured Enterobacteriaceae bacterium
CGGTAACGTTCTTTCTTGCTTGGCCCGCTTTCGCTCTGTTACCGTGGGTGCGTGAATGGATCAGGGAAGACGAAGTTGCGCGCCGACCTAGCTTTGATGAAGAGCCGGGTCTCACGAAGATTTCGCCGTAAGAGTGATCCT
Organism: uncultured Enterobacteriaceae bacterium; assembly: GCA_964639795.1. Classification (GTDB taxonomy): domain Bacteria; phylum Desulfobacterota; class Binatia; order Bin18; family Bin18; genus Bin18. Next base: position 142 of record CAZXFE010000078.1, read on the forward strand.
GTCCTCTCTTGCCTCTGATGCAGAGATTTCCGTATTAGAGTGCCTACCCTGGGCAGGTGACATCTCGTTTTGAGTCATGGCGGGTGCATATAGCTTGATAGGGGCCGCGTCAGCCGATGCCTCCTGCTGCAGACCTGGTTGCCCAAAGCGAGCCAGGAATTCTTCGGTTATGTGTAAGATTTCCACTTTCGCCTCCCGCTCTTCTTTGCGCGAAGATAAACAGCCAGGCATATGTTGTTCTGGTGCCTCAGCATAGCGTACGCTTTCACGCAGAAAGCCCTTAAAAGCTAAGCCCGGGTTTGTCTCCTATGGACCTCATGGATACGGCGTTCGTGGAGGTCTATAAAGCGGGTTGGCTTTTTACTACGGAGCCGCACCCGGGTAAAGATTACACCGCGCAACGCTGGACCTGAAAATAAACCACCAAACATCGACATTGCGGTGCCGAGTCGTTTGGAAAAGCCGCTGACCTCGCCTTGGATAAGACTGATTCCTAAGGTCGAGAGATAATCGGGAATAGCTGTCACTGGAGAAGACCCCGTTTTGCGTTATGAGGTTAAAGTTCGGCGTACAATCAAAAATAAGGGAATCGTACTGATCTTGGACGCATTAGATGGCAGGCCGAATCACTGCCTGGCTACTGGATATCGATGAGGACCAGGGCGAGATGCGCTGGTAGTACATGAAGATTGGGAATAATTGATTCGCCGTCGACGCTGATGAGATCACGCTTGAAAACATGGGAAATATCAAACTGTTCGCCATTGCCCGCCAGATACGCGTCAAAGAGTGTTCTGAGTGGGCCAGCGGTTTGTTGCCAATGCTCCCAGTGACTGTAATCCATAAAATAAAATGTTGCGCTAGTCTGTGGATCGAGATCGATAAGAAGAACACGGTTTCCATGTTGACTGGCAAGTGCAGCAAAAAGTTCTGCGGCGTATGTACTCTTTCCTGCACCACTCTTAAAGTTGTTAAGATGAACCAATCTTGTGTTGCGCTCCCCTTTGAAGAGGGTGCTCGGTTTGGAGGTGGGACGATGTCACGTCTCGTCTTGCTTGCCCGAAGACTGAGTCTTCGTTCGTTGTCTTATTCTCATTTTCCTCTGCCGTAAGCGATTGCCTGGATGGAGGATTACATTGGGCAGGCGTGGACTGATCTGTCGTTGAGCGCTTAGGCTGGGAGCCTTGGGATGATGCCTGAGGTGTTGATTGTTTTCGAGATTGCAGGACAGTTCAGATGAGTAGGAGGGCTACACACCCTGCAAGGACAAGCGGGACAACAATCGCTGTCATATCAATCCAAGACATATGTAGTCCTTTCAGACGGGTCAGCTCGGACGGAGTCCGTGTAGAAATGATCGGGCTACGAGCGATGAAATTCAGATAAAAACAGGAATATTCGCCTGGGCTGAGTATGGCAGAACATGCTAGTTTGAGTTGCTCTGCGCAGGGCGTGCGCAGGATATTGCGCCCGGCCGAGCCTCGGCATATGACCAAGAAGTGTACTTTTAGAATAAAGGAGAAAGAATATGGCAGCGGATCGTGAGGCTGAGCTTCGGGTGACCATTGAAGAAGCGCTTGCACCCGAGCTTCCTATTTGTGATCCACACCACCATTTGTGGGATACTGTACGGGATCGCTATCTCTTGGATGAGCTACTCAAGGATCTTGGCGGAGGCCATCAGATCGCTCAAACTGTTTTTGTCGAATGTGCATCGATGTACCGAAGAGACGGTCCCGAAGAGATGAAGCCTATTGGGGAGACGGAGTTTGTACAAGGAGTCGCCGCCCAGAGTGCGAGTGGACGATACGGACCGACTGCGGTTGCCGCAGGAATTGTGAGTTTGGCCGACCTTTCCCTTGGTTCTGCTGTCGAACCTGTGCTTGAGGCGCATATTGCCGCAAGCCAGAGTCGCTTTCGCGGGATTCGGCATGCCTCAAGCTGGCACGTGAGTGACAAGATCCGCAACGCTCACACGAATCCAAGCGAGGGCCTCTTATTAGATGCGACATTTAGACAGGGCTTTGCCTGTCTCTACAAACTGGGCCTCAGTTTTGATGCATGGCTATACCATACCCAGCTTGGCGACTTGGTAGATCTTGCTCAGGCTTTCCCTGATGCGCCAATTATCCTTGATCACGTTGGCGGGCCGCTGGGGATTGGCTTGTACGCAGGCAAGCAAGACGAGGTCTTCACCGAGTGGAAGCGTGGAATTGCCGATCTTGCCGAGTGTCAGAATGTTGCGATCAAACTCGGCGGTGTCACTATGCCGATGTGTGGTTTTGGTTGGCATAAAAAAGACAAACCACCGACATCCGTGGAAATCGCTGAAGCAACTGCACCTTATTATCTTTTTTGCATAGAGCAGTTTGGAGTTGAGCGATGTATGTTTGAGAGTAATTTCCCGGTTGATAAGGCATCGTGTTCCTATACGGTGCTGTGGAACTCGTTCAAGCGTATCACGGACGATTTCTCGCCCGTTGAACGGCTTGCCCTCTTCCATGATACCGCCGCGCGCGTCTACCGCCTGAAATCTGCAGCAGAGCTACCCTAGGCACGGCTGCCCCAGGCAGTGTGTTATCCATTAGGCAGCACCAGGCATAGCTTGATAGAATCCATTGGTTTGGACCAATTCGACAGGGGTATCGAACAACATACTCAGATTCGCATTGGTAAGAATGTCTTGTTTCTCACCATCTGCCATAACCCAACCTTTTTTTAGCAGTACAACGCGTGAAATCTCAGGAGGGATTTCATGAATATGGTGCGTAACCAGAGCAACTGTCTTGCCTTCCTGCATTAATCGCCGGATGATCTCCAAATATTGAAAACAGGCTTTCAGGTCGAGCCCGCTGGTCGGCTCATCCAGGACAAGTGTATCGGGATCGTTGATGAGTGCCCGACCCAACAGAAAGCGACGCTGCTCGCCAGTCGACATGGTAGAAAACATCTTGTCTTGAAGATCGTGAATCCCCAGGGTTTCTAGAACTTGCTGCGCACGTACTTTATCCGTGGCGCTGAAGGTGTGGTGCCAGGCCGTATCTATGCTCGAATAATATCCTGACAAAATAATATTAAAGCCCCGTGCGTTGCCAACGTATTGTTGCTGTAAATCATGCGATACGAGACCAAAATGGGCACGAAGCTGCCAAACGTCCCAGCGTTCTTTGCCGTATAGACGTATGTAACTGTCTGCACGTTGGACAGCGTATAGTTCGCGTGAGAGCAATTTAAGCAAAGTGGATTTCCCTGCGCCATTTGGACCGAGAATAGCCGTGTTGCAGCCTTGGATGAGCTCGAGCGAGAGGTTGTCAAACACACGCGTTTGGCCACGAAAGACCGTAGCATTTTTTATCTCAATAATTTTTTGCATCCTGCCTTCCAGATTCCGGCCAATATTGTAGCGCTGTGTCAGATGGTGTGAGCCCTGTAGCGTACCGAACTATCAAACTCATCTGGCGGCGTAAATGAGAAATGTGCCAAGCGCAAGGGTGATGCTGTGCGCTGTGTATGCTAGGGATGCTATTCGAACTTCATCCAGACACAGTCAACACCGTCCAGTGCCACATGAATAGCAAGCCCGAGGGCGACAAGTCGTAGTTTGGGAATAGGCAGTAGTCCCAGATAGATCACTATCGCAGGATATGAGTGTAGAGGATGAAAGCCCACGCCACAGCGGTTGGGGTCGAACACAGGGTCGGCTAGAAGATGGTCGATATCAACCAGCATCGTTCCGGACATGACGAGGAAAGCCCACTTCCAGCGACCACAATAGAACTTCCATGCCACAAGAGCCGGGACAATGAAATGGAGGGCCAGGTGAATAAATGGGCGCATGATAGTTGAGACGGCGTAAATAGTTTGACGATGCCTCTCGCCACAAGGACAGTGGGGCAGACGGAGGCCGTCAGTATGTGGAGAAAAAGTCTATTTCTGTCCCAGCTTCAAATACGGTCGAGGAGAATATGCTTCTCGCGCCCCTCGCGTAGCGAGATCTTGCAGGAGTGCGTCACCCAGGACAAGGGCGAGCATGGCCTCGGCCATAGGGACGCCGCGGATAGCGACACAGGGATCATGTCTACCTTTTGTGATGATCGTTTGCGGCTGAAAATTCGTATCTAGCGTTTTTTGTTCTCTCGGAAGTGAAGACGTTGGTTTAACGACGACGCGAGCAACAACGGGTGCGCCAGACGAAATGCCCCCCAGAATGCCGCCGTGATTATTGCTGCTAAACCCGTCGATATTCATTTCATCGTTCATTTCACTGCCACGCATTGCCGCAGCTGCAAAGCCAGCCCCGATCTCCACCCCTTTGACTGCTGGGAGCGACATGAGTGCACCAACAATGGCTGCATCTAGCTTTCCGAATACGGGTTCGCCCAGGCCGGGCGGAACGCCTTGTGCGACAACTTCAATGATCCCTCCTACTGAATCACGGTCCTTACGCGCTTGTTCAACTTCCTCTCGCATGTCTTGAACAGTGTCAGGGTCGACACTCCTCAGTTCGTTTTGCTCAACTTGCTGCCAAACGCGTTGTTGTGCTTGGATACGCCCTATTTGGACTACGCCGCCGAGTATCGATATGCCGAATTTGGCGAGGAGTTGTTTCGCCAGGGCTCCAGCTATCACACGCCCAACGGATTCTCGAGCGGATGCTCTGCCACCTCCGCGATAATCGCGATGGCCGTATTTGGCGAAATAGGTGAAGTCCGCATGTCCGGGCCGGAAAACTTCTTTTATATTTGAATAATCCTTTGATCTAGTGTCTTCGTTAAAGACCATTACCATTATAGGAGTACCAATAGTTTTGCCTTCATAGACGCCAGAATAAATTTTAAATTGCTCTTTTTCTTGTCGCTGCGTGACGAGTTGGGACTGCCCAGGCCGACGACGCTGGAGTTCACGATGGATGCCTGCTTCGTCGATCTCAAAGTCAGCAGGAAAACCGTCGATGACTACCCCTACCGCTCGGCCGTGGCTTTCTCCAAAAGTCGTGACGCGCAGTACTGTTCCGATCGTGTTTCCTGTCATGTATTCACCACAATGGGGGTGGAGGGAGCAATGATTCCTCCCACGCTATGATTAGCGATACTACCACGGTGAGAATGCAGCTTCTATGAGCTCTTGTTGAAAGTTCGGTGAGCCTTTGTCGAACTTTTGGCTCGAGGGGAGAAGAGCACTGTTCGCCAAAGCGAAACAGGGGTCGATTTTTCGACCCCTGTTTACGGAGAAAAAATTCCGATAAAATTTAGGTGCCAGAGGCAACGTCCAAACGGACTTGTGCAAGACGGAGAGTATTTTGGGCGTCGTCGAAACCGGCGTCGTTCGGCGGGAGCTTGTTGAGCGCTTCTTTAGCTTCGCGGATTACTTCTCGTGCTTCCGCAGAGTCAATCTCACTAGCGTAAGCTGCGTCGGTACACAACACGGTCATCAGGTTGTCCACGACTTCCGCAAAGCCGTCGCTGACTGCAAGTGATTGGCTTTGTCCGCGCTGCTTATACGACAGTCGTCCAGGCTGGAGGGAAGATAAAAAAGTGGTGTGATTCGGCAGCACACCAAACTCACCAACTGTACCCGGAGCGGTCACTTCTTCAACCTCCTCATCGAGGATGAAACGCTCTGGGGTCACTAAACGCAGACGCAAGGTATCAGCCATAACTCTCTTTGGATGCTATTTATCTCGAATGGGACGCTTCCGAACTTGATCTTGCCTTTTTGCTATTTAGCCCAGATCGTGGTTACTCAGCTAAGGTCTTGGCTTTTTCGATCGCGTCTTCAATAGTACCGACCATATAGAATGCCTGCTCCGGCAGGTCGTCGTGCTGGCCTTCTACCAACTCTTTAAAGCTGCGAACCGTATCTTTTACCTGGACGTATTTTCCAGGGATGTTGGTGAACTGCTCGGCAACGGTGAACGGCTGTGACAGAAAGCGCTGCACTTTGCGTGCTCTGGCAACAGTGAGTCTGTCCTCTTCAGACAACTCGTCAATACCCAGAATCGCAATAATGTCCTGTAAGTCCTTATACCGCTGCAAAATTTCCTGAACCCGACGAGTGACTTGATAATGCTCCTCACCGATCACATTCGGATCGAGTAGACGTGACGTCGAGTCAAGCGGGTCCACCGCCGGGTAAATGCCCAACTCGGAAATCTGACGTGACAGCACGGTGGTTGCATCCAGATGAGCAAAGGTGGTTGCCGGCGCAGGGTCAGTGAGATCGTCAGCTGGGACATAAATCGCTTGCACAGATGTAATCGAGCCATTCTTAGTTGAGGTAATGCGTTCCTGCAAGTTGCCAACGTCGGTTGACAAGGTGGGTTGATAGCCTACCGCAGAAGGGATGCGACCGAGTAGTGTGGACACCTCAGAGTTGGCCTGCACGAAACGGAAAATATTATCAATGAAAAGCAGTACGTCCCGGTTTTCTTCGTCCCGGAAATGCTCAGCCATGGTGAGGGCGGATAAGGCAACGCGCGCACGGGCTCCCGGAGGCTCATTCATTTGCCCGTAGACCAGCGTGGTCTTATCGATAACACCAGACTCTTTCATTTCGAGCCAGAGATCGTTGCCTTCGCGCGTGCGCTCGCCCACGCCGCCGAATACAGAGTAGCCGCCGTGTTCTTGGGCAATATTGTTAATCAGCTCCATGAGAATAACGGTCTTGCCCACGCCGGCACCACCGAATAGCCCGACTTTCCCACCGAGTGGATACGGTGCGAGCAGGTCGACGACCTTAATCCCGGTTTCCAGGATTTTGACCTCGGTTGCTTGGTCAACAAACGCAGGTGCTGCGCGATGGATGGGAGAGCGTTTAACATGATCAAGCGAAGCGCCTTCGTCGACAGGCTCGCCAACGACGTTAAGAATACGTCCGAGCGTCTCTTCACCAACAGGAACGGTGATCACGTTACCAGTGTCACGAACTTCTAGGCCGCGTGAGAGACCTTCCGCACTATCCATGGCGATACAACGAACCGTATTCTCCCCGAGGTGTTGGGCAACCTCAAGAACGAGGTTCCACTCATTGTTGCTAATCGCAGCGTTGGTCACCTGCAGGGCGTTATAAATCGGGGGGAGTGCACTATCTTCAAACTCCACGTCAACTACCGCGCCCATAACTTGAGTAATCTGACCGACATTCATAGAAATGAGTCCTCTCTTATAATGACCGTTCTCGTGTTTATATACGGTAGGGCTCTCTACTGGAAAAAGATAACGCTCTTCCTTTAGCCCTTCAACGATTCGCCAGTGGCAACGATCTCTAATAGTTCGCTTGTAATGCTTGTTTGACGTGCTCGGTTCATATCCAGTGTCAGGCTGTCAATCATATCGACGGCATTCTTGGTTGCACTATCCATGGATGTCATTCGCGCGCCATGCTCGCTGGCGACCGACTCCAGCATGGCCCGATAGATGAGCATATCGATATAGCGCTCTAGCAAACTCGCTAGTAATGTTTTTGGAGCAGGTTCGTACAGATAATCGAGTAGTGTCTGATCTTCTGCCAGCGTGGTCGAAGCAATAGGCAGAATTTTATCAATCGTTGGAATCTGGACGAGTGCCGAGCGAAATTTGGCGTACAGGACGTAGAAACTGTCAGTTTCACCTTTGAGGAACTGCTCGCCACGTCGACGGCCGATATCATGAGCTAAATCCGAGGACAGACGTCCGAAGAGATTGATATGCTCTTCAGCGATGGTGACATCACGCCGCTTAAAGTGATCGTAGCCGCGTCGTCCTATGAAAATAAGATTCACTTTTTGTTCGGCATGGTCTCGAAGGAAGGACTCTGCCTCGCGTACCAGAGAGGCATTGAATCCACCACATAAACCGCGATCAGAGGTAATCACGATGAGTGTTATATTTTTCTCTTCTCGTTTAGTGAGGAAGGGGTGTTCGAGTTCGTCTCCCTGCGCCGCCAGGTTCTGTAAGATCGCTTCAAGCTTTTCTGCGTACGGCCGCGCTGCCAGCGCTGCCTCCTGCGCCCGGCGTAGCCGTGCGGCGGAGACCATTTTCATCGCCTTGGTGATCTGCTGAATATTCGTGACAGACGAGACGCGTTTACGAATCTCTTTCAGAGTAGCCATAGTGTCAGTTATGTCGAAAAGCTTTCGTTGAATTCCTTCAGCGCGGTATCGATCCGCCCTCTGAGATCGTCGTCAAGCGCACCTTTTGTGAGTATGTCAGAATAGATATCAGGGTGTTTATTCTCTATGAAACGGGCGAGTTCAGCCTCATATGTGGCGAGTGCAGGTTCGGGGAAGGCGTCCAGTAGGCCATTTGTTCCGGCGTAAATGATCACAACCTGCCGTTCGACCGGCATCGGGTCATACTGACCTTGCTTGAGGATCTCGACGAGGCGCGTTCCTCGTGAGAGCATACGTTGAGTGGCGACATCCAGATCAGATCCGAACTGCGCGAAGGCGGCCATCTCACGGTACTGGGCGAGATCAAGCCGAAGCGATCCAGCGACTTGTTTCATGGCTTTAATCTGGGCGTTACCACCGACCCGAGATACCGAGATACCGACGTTCACGGCAGGCCGGACACCTGAGAAGAATAAGTCGGACTCAAGAAATATTTGCCCATCGGTAATTGAAATCACATTGGTAGGGATGTATGCGGATACGTCGCCAGCTTGGGTCTCAATCACAGGTAAGGCTGTTAAGGATCCACCCCCTGCGGTATCGTTCATTTTTGCTGCGCGTTCTAACAGTCTTGAGTGCAGATAGAATACGTCACCCGGGAATGCCTCGCGGCCTGGTGGGCGGCGTAACAGCAGCGATAGCTGACGATAGGCGACGGCATGCTTGGATAAATCATCATAGGCGAGCAAAGCATGCCGGCCGTTATCACGGAAGTATTCTCCTATGGCGCATCCGGTGTACGGGGCAATAAACTGAAGCGGTGCCGCATCGGAGGCTGAGGCCATAACGATCGTGCTATAGTCCATCGCGCCGGCGCGGGTCAGGCGCTCAACCAGTTGGGCCACTGTGGACTGCTTTTGACCAATGGCGACATAAATACAGAATACATCGCCACCTTTTTGGTTAATGATGGTATCAAGGATAATAGCTGTCTTCCCAGTTTGTCGGTCACCAATGATGAGTTCGCGCTGGCCGCGACCGATGGGTATCATGGAATCAATGGCTTTGATTCCTGTTTGTAAGGGCTCTGTGACAGGCTGGCGAAGGACGATGCCCGGAGCTTTGACCTCAATCCGGCGTGTTTCGGTTGTTTCAATCGGGCCTTTGCCGTCCAGAGGCTGGCCCAGCGCGTTCACGACTCGACCGAGCATGGCATCGCCAACGGGGACCTCAGCAATACGGCCTGTGCGTCGTACCTCATCGCCCTCTTTAATAGACTGCACCTCACCGAAGACGGCGGCACCAACGTTGTCTTCTTCGAGATTGAGTGCGAGGCCGTAGAGGTCGCCGGGGAACTGCAGGAGTTCTCCGGATGCGACCCGATCTAAGCCGTGGATGCGGGCGATTCCATCTCCGGCTGAAAGTACAGTACCGGTCTCCCGTTGTTCGACCTGCTGGTCGTAGCCTTGAATCTGTTGCTTGATAATTTCGCTGATCTCAGCGGCACGTAGTTCCATTCGTCCCTCTCGTTAATACGTTGTGTACAATTTGCTAGTGATCGTTTAGTTCTCGCTACAGCTGTTGCGCAAGTCGACTCTCGAGCCGTGCAAGCTGTGTCTTGAGAGTGGCGTCGTATACCCGGCCTTCAATCTCGATGATGATTCCGCCTAGGAGTTCTGTTTCAACGGTAAAAGACGCTTCCACCGTCTTCTTTGTGAGACGGCTAAACGCAGCTGTAATAATTTGTGCTTCCTCTTCTGAAAGGGCAGCTGCAGAGCGTACCTGGGCTCGAATCCGACCGAGGACTTGATCGAGAAGGCGCTGGTAAGCCCCATCTATATGGACTAAGTCGCGCAAGCGGTTATTGTCAGCCAGAACCCGGAGGAATTTCACGAAGGTGTCATGCGAGGATGTCTGAGAGACGACTTGCTCCACGATACCTTGGCGCGCCTGTAGCGGCAGGGCCGGTAGGCTGAGTATTTTTGCCAATTCTGGATCGGTGAATAGTTGCGCCAGTTGGGCGAGCTGTTCACCGATGATTTCGCCCGCATCTTGTTCTTGAGCAAGACTGATGAGTGCTTTGGCGTAGCGTCTAGCTGCCTTCGTTCCCGGCATTACTGACCTCACGAACCAGATTTTGAATCAAACGACTATTATCACTGGCATTGACGTTTTTTTTAATAAGCTCAGTTGCAATCCTCACCGCTTGTTGTGCGACCTCTTTACGGAGAAGCTGCCGTGCCGCTTCGATTTCGCGTAGGGCGATGAGTTGGACCTCGGCTGTCGCTTGCTCAGCCATCTGTCGCGCGTCCTCCATGACTCGCATACGCTCGCGTTCGGCAGCCTCAATAGCATGCATACGGAACTGCTCTTCTTCAGCGGCGAGATTGGCTATCTTCTGCTCGTATTCTTGGCGGAGCTGTTCGGCCTCTTCTTTAGCTCGCTTAGCTTCATCGAGAGCTTGCACGACTGAGGCCTGACGTTCCTTCAGTTTCTGTTTGACAATACCGAATGCAAATTTGCGGAGGACGAAGACAAAAATGAGAAAATTGATAGTAAAAAAGAGCAGCGTGAGCAATTGGGAGCTACCAGCGTGTTGGCTTTGTGTATCCTCGGCGGCCCAGGCTATTGAGGGGACGGTGTACAGGAGAAAAACGTATAGGCTGAGAATTGTTATTGGCTGTATGGACTTTATCATGACTGTGTGAAGGGTCTCTCCAGTAATTTCTCACTTATCTCACGGGCGAAAGTAGGCAGCAGTTCTTCGAGGCTCTGACGGGTGTTTTCAATATCTTGGGAGAGCGTTTGCCGAAGACCGACGACGGAATTGCCGGCCTCTTTGTGCGCGGCCTCTACGACTGAGCGCGCTTGGAGCTCTGCGTCCTTGTAAATTGTGTTAACTTTTTGTCGCGCTTCAGTCCGCGTTGTTGCAAGGCGTGCCAGGTATTGTTCATTCATTTGTTCGACTTCAGCTTTGACCAGCGCAGACTCTTTTATAGCCCCTTCTGTGCGCTGTTTACGTGTCGTGAGAACAGAAAGGTTCGGTTCAAAAAGGAGACGCCGCAAACACGTCCAAACGATAAGAAAGAGAACAATTTGGACGATAAAAGTCCAGTCTGGCGGGAAAGAAAGCACCGAAGAATGGTCTCCTCTTGATATGAAATATAGAAGAAAAGGGCTAAAAACTATAAAAAGGAATGGGTGTAATAATTTTTGGCGCTATTATTCTGTGCCCTTTTTACTTTCATCCTTTTAAACGCTGTACAAGCCCCTCGAGTTCTTCGTTTGAATAATATTCAATTTCGACTCTTCCGCCTTTCTTTCGAGGAATAATTTTCACTTTTGTCCCGAGGGCTTGGACGAGATCTTCCTCTACTGCATCGAGATAGATATCAGATTGTGTCGATATCCTGTTCTTTTGCGGTGAAAAAGATCGTGAAGGAATTTCTTGAACATTTGATTGGGCCACCAGCGTTTCGGTTTCGCGCACGGAAAGGCCATGTTTTATCACATGTTGGGACATTTTTAACTGCTGTTCGGCAAAATTGAGGCCAAGCAGCGCCCGAGCGTGACCGACAGAAATAGTGCCCTTGTCAACTTCGTCTTTTATTTCATCAGGAAGATGTAATACGCGAAGAAGATTGGTGACAACAGGACGGCTTTTACCAACGCGCTGGGCAACCTGTTCTTGGGTAAGATTAAACTCCTGCATGAGCTGACGATAGGCAAGTGCCTCTTCTATCGGAGTCAGTTCTTCTCGCTGAATGTTCTCAACCAGTGCCATTTCTAGGCTTTCCGCATCGCTGACTTCTTTTACGATGACGGGAATACGCTCTAGACCTGCGCGTCCAGCAGCGCGAAAACGGCGTTCACCGAGAATTAACTCGTATCCTTTCGGCATTCTCCTGACTAAAAGCGGATGTAATATACCCTGATTTCGTATAGATTCAGCAAGTTCAGCAATCTTTGCCTCATTGAAATAGCGCCTTGGCTGGCGTGGATTGGGGCGAATATCAGCTATGGGAACCCGGCGCTCAGCTGGGGCATCCAGGGATGTTCCCTGCGGAATGAGAGCACTCAGGCCTCTCCCTAGAGAACGCCTTTTCCCACTTATTACTGCTTCACTCATCCTTCGGTGCCCTCTTTTTTCCCTATAAATGGACTAGCCTCAATTGCAGCTATTGCCTCAACTCCCATCGTGCTTCCGATTCCTGTCGCAGGGTCTATGGACTCCGTTGGCTCTTTACGTATGAGTTCCTGAGCGAGTTCCATGTAGCTTTTAGCACCGCGGCATGATGGATCATACAGGATGACGGGCACACCATGGCTAGGACTCTCACTTAGCCTCACATTGCGAGGTATGATAGTTTCGAAAACGTGCTGGGGGAAGAATTGCCGTATTTCATCGGTAACCTGATGGCACAGTCTATTGCGTGCATCAAACATAGTGAGCAAAAGGCCTTCGATTGCAAGGTCGGGGTTCAATTGATCTCGGATAATGTCAAGAGTCTCCAATAATGACCGGAGCCCTTCAAGGGCATAATACTCGCACTGAAGCGGAATAAGAACGCTATCTGCGGCAGTCAGCGCATTGATGGTTAGTAATCCTAGAGAAGGCGGACAGTCAAGAAAAATGTATCGATAGTCAGAATCGTGCTGCCGAATGATATTCTTGAGACAGTATTCTCTATTTTCGACATTCAGCAGTTCCACTTCTGCACCGATGAGGTCGTGGGTCGCAGGAATGATATCGAGGTTCTCAATAGCAGTCTTTTGGATGGTCTCTTGAAGCGTGCACTCTCCTAAAAGAAGGTGATAGATGGTAGCAGCATTAGTGGCTATGCAGGCGCCAATACCGCTGGTCGCGTTCCCTTGGGGATCACAGTCTATAAGGAGGGTTTTATCTCCGGAAATACCGATTGAGGCAGAGAGATTGATGGCCGTAGTTGTTTTTCCGACGCCGCCCTTTCGGTTCGCAATGCAAATAGTTCGAGCCACCTGCGTTTCTCCTAACACATTAAGGGAGGGAAGAAAAGAAGCGCTGTAAGTAGTTATTTAAAAGGAGGTTTGTTGGGTATTTTAATCTAGATTGCGAATGTTTCACGTGAAACATGCATCAAGCACGTTTTCTGAAGACCAAGGCACATCTGTCCCCTTCTCCAAACGGCAGCGGATAATCATGGGTGTTCTCCAAATCGAAGCCTAATGCATGCCAGTCTGCATCTGCCATCAGCGTCGATCCCGCTTTCCGTGGACCTTGCATTGCTAATGCTATGCCATCTACCTTAAGGAAAGGTGAAGAAAACTCAAGAAACTGAGAGGTATTCCATGTCGCTCGTGTTGTTACAACGTTAAACTCAGAAGCCAGTCCGCTTAGTTTCGAAAGATATTCCGCTCTTCCCTCGCGGACAATGATATTCTTGATTCCGGTTGTTCTTGTTACCGCTCTAAGAAAATTAGCCCGCTTTCTACGCGCCTCTATTAATACACACTTTCTCCCTGGGTCTAGTGCGGCGAGTATAAATCCTGGAAACCCTGCTCCACTTCCCAGATCGACAAAGGAACCCCGAAACGGCAGTAAGTGTGAAATAGCAAGCGAATCAAAAATATGCCGCCGAATCACCGTTGTAGTGTCGTGTTGACCCACGAGATTGAAAACCAACGCCCAGCGTTGGAGTTCAATCAGATAGAGGTCCAAAATACTAAGGGTCACTGGAGAAAGTGAGAGGTTAAAAAAATCTGCGCCTTTCAGTAAGAGGGATAAAGCATCCCGATTCATATAGTTAGACAGCTCCGGCACGTTTCAAGTGCACGGCCAGTAAAGACAAGGCGGCTGGTGTCACCCCAGGAATGCGTGAGGCCTGCCCTAGAGAGCGTGGACGTAATGTAATAAGTTTTTCCTGTACTTCCGACGAAAGGCCAAGAACATCTGAATAATCCATCGAGTTTGGAATGAGCGCCCGTTCCAAATGTTTAAAGCGATTTACGCCTTCTTCCTGTCGACGTATATAGCCGGCATACTTTATGTATATCTCTACTTCTTTACTCGCATCTTTGGAGAGAGGAACTGGAGAAGGACTCATGGCTTGGACGTCAGCAAATAATAATTCTGGACGTCTCAGCAATTTTGCAAGCGACGTCGGAGTTTTTATTTCAGCCGATCCCAAAGAAGATACACGTGCGTTGATTTCATGATTTGGTGTGATCATGGTTTCCTCAAGGCGCTGCGTTTCTTTTTCAATTTCAGCCTTTTTCCTTTTGGTATTCTCGTACGTTAGCGAGTCTATAAGACCGACTCTATGCCCGGTTTCTCTTAATCTAAGATCTGCATTGTCCTCCCTCAAAAGTAATCGGTGCTCGGCCCGCGAAGTAAACATACGGTAGGGTTCTTCCCCAACTCCCTTTGTTACCAAGTCATCGATAAGAACACCAATATAAGCTTGATCTCTCGAAAATATTAGAGGATCTTTGCCTCGATTACTGAGGGTAGCATTAATACCAGCCATGAGTCCTTGCGCTGCCGCTTCCTCATAACCAGTCGTTCCATTAATCTGGCCTGCAAAATATAGGCCTTTTAGTAGTTTGGTTTCTAAGCTGGCGTATAACTGGGTTGGGTCAGCGTAGTCATATTCAATGGCATAGCCAGGACGCATGATCTCTGCCTGCTCCAACCCCTGAATAGAACGAACCATGCTGAGTTGGATATCGAGCGGTAGACTCGTAGAGAGGCCATTGGGATAAACTTCGACAGTGTCTCTTCCCTCTGGCTCAAGAAAAATCTGATGTCGCGTCTTCTCTTTAAAACGCACTACTTTATCTTCTATTGATGGGCAATAGCGAGGTCCCTTACCCTGAATAGCACCGGAATACATAGGGGAACGATCAAGTCCGGACTCAATCACTGCATGCGTGCGTTCATTCGTATAGGTAATATAGCAGGGGAGTTGTTCCTGTTTTATCGCCGCTGTTGAGAATGATAGTGGCGGCGGAG
>CAZXFE010000079.1:0-15212 GCA_964639795.1 uncultured Enterobacteriaceae bacterium
CCTTCGCGATCCTCCACTAAGTCTGCCGGCATTGTGGGCGCGGAAACGCGCATCCAGAGACTGCGTCGTCCATCCTCTTCTTTAATGAAATAGGAAATTTTTTCCAATCCGCCGATCTCCGGTCGATTGGACGAAGCAATGAAATGCAGCTCATCCGACTCGCCAAAGAAATAAACAGAGGTATCTCCTTCAGTCTTGAGTAGCAGGGGGTAGGCGGACTTCAGTTGGCGGGAAATCAATGAAAGCGCCGCCCGGACCCGCTGGTTTTCAATAGTGCGCGCTTCGCCACGTTCGGATGCGTTTGTACCAAGGCTGAGTGTGGCATACACGCCTACGATCACCGCGCTCATGATAGTGAGGCTGATGATGAGTTCGAGCAGCGTAAAGCCGCGCGGGTGGGACATGTTTATTGGTCCGTTTCCTTACAGAGTATTCGTTGGATCGTCTGGTAGCGCGCGCATGGAGCGCAGGACAAAGCTGCGTTGTTTCTCAGCCTCTTCCCAGCTAATACGTACTTCGATCTCCATGAGATGAAGGTCCGTGTGACGATTGACCGGCGATGCTGCTTCAGAGCCCTCCCCTTCCTCATCTAGGAATATTTCCTGCACATTCGCCCGCCAAAAATAACCATCCGATAGCTCTCCGCCGTCCTCTCCATCTTCGAGAAATTCCTGGGCAAATAAGCTGTCCATCACGTTCTGGGCATGTATAACCGCTACGGTGCGCCGAGTAGCTTTTCCGGTTAGACGCAAACTGCCGCCAAAGAGTTCAAGCAGTGTGACAAGGCCAACGGCTAGGATCGACAGTGCGATAATGACCTCTAGGAGGCTAAACCCCTTTTCCCCTGTCTCCGGGGTGCGCCGCCAAAGGGCACTACAGGCCAACGGCAAGACCAACATAGGATACGTTTTCTGTTCTGAAAACATTTTCGCACGTCGGCTATTCACCGTATTGGATCGTTGCCGTACCAAGCAGAGGATTCAAGTGAACGGTATATGCAATGAGGCTAACCCCTCGGCGTTGCTCTATAAAAACATCTCCGCCTGAATTCATGCCGTCCGGATAAAACCGGAACTCGACCTCACCGTTGTCGCGAACCCAGATACCCCGTGCCGACAGTTCACCTCCGCCCGACGGCACCCGGTGTACCTCGTCCTGCCCCCTTTCGTCCTGTGCCTGTGCGTGGTCGGCAGATTCGAGCCAATACTGATTCTCCTGCGGGTCAACGACAAGAAGTTGCTTTTTTCCGTCTACGAGTGCTCGAATACGCAACAGCTCCATTGTCGAGCGCAGCTGGAGAGCCGTTTGTTTGGGGTCCCCACTGCTGAGGCGGTTGCCAATGGCAGGCGCGACCATGGCGTAGGCAATGCTCACGATGACGAGAACAACGATGAGTTCAAGAAAAGTGAAGCCCTGCTGGGAGGATGCTCCGTGTGCCCGTCGCGCCTCAGCTGGGTGTGTCCCTTCCCTTTGGGCGAGGTGCATAGTGGATTTTATGGTTTTGCCTCCCGTGCCTGCTTGAGTGCGTTTATTTTGAGAAAAATAACGACAATCGCCCCTCCGATGCCGACGACACAGCGGAGGGGAGCCGGAGAGCTCCAGACATCGATCAGACAAAAACAAATGACAGCCAGCATCAGGCCAATCATAATCCGGTCCCATAGGTTGCGCATGATACTTTCCTTACCGAATGAGTCCCATGTGGCGGGTTAAATCCTTCGTAATATTCTTTTGATGCGCTTCGAGCGTGCCGCCACCGATTTCAAGCAGTTTAGCATCCCGCCACAAACGTTCGACCACGTATTCATTGAAATAGCCGTAGCCTCCCAGCACTTGCATAGCGTTATCCGCAACGTGCTTTGCCATCGGTGTGGCGACGAGTTTTACTCCGTCTGAATCGACCCGATGTCCGGGTTTGTCGAGGTCCATCTTCATTGCCGTATTATACAGGTACGTCCGGGCGGCCATATATTGGGCGTATGAATCGGCGATATAGCGTTGGATTTGGCCAAAACTGTTGATGGATTTACCATAGGCCGTTCTCTCGCTCGCGTAGCGGGTCATATCTTCGACGCACCGGCCAGCCATGCCGGTGGACATCGCTCCCAGAGTCACCCGTTCAATTTCAAGATTGCGCATCATATGGAGCACGCTATCGCCTTCCTCGCCAAGGCGGTTTGCAACCGGTACCTGACACTCTTCAAAGACGAGCTCCGCGGTCATTGAGGCACGCATGCCGGTCTTCCCGTGCAGTCGTTGTCCCAAGGAAAATCCGGGGAACCCTTTCTCCACCACAAAGGAACTCAGGCCTTTATCGGTTTTGGCATAGACGAGAAAGATGTCTCCTAATGTTGTGTCATCGAGAGCACCGTTGGTAATAAACATCTTACGGCCGGTAATAAAATATGCATCCCCACGCTGGACTGCTTGGGTTTTCATTCCCAAAACATCGGTTCCAGCTGTAGGTTCGGTCATACACATCCCACCGACCCATTCGCCAGAAATCACCTTTGCTAAATACCGCTCACGTTGGTCGGCGTTGCCATTGCGACAGAAGTTATTGACGAACAGCATAGCATGTGCCAGGTAGGCGAGGCAGAAACCAGGATCAGAAGCAGAGATCTCTTCAGTGGCGATCACGGCAGCGACCGCATCCATGCCTGCTCCCCCATATTCTTCCGGCACGGTGATCCCTAGCAGACCTAGCTCGCCAAGCTGGCGAAAGAGGGAAAGATTGAAGCGTTCGTACTGATCATGTTCTAATGCCTGGGGTTCAACGTGTTCTTTGACGAAGTTTCGAACGGTCTGACGTAGTAAAATATGTTCTTGGGCTGGATGGAAGATGTCAACAGTCGTTGTCATTTTGTTTTTCCTCTGTTTTCGCGTGCATTCTACCAAATGCAGGGCGTGCTTGTGCGTCCATTGGTCGCCGAGTATAACCGTACTGCCGTGAAAACTTCGCTTTTTTGCCTTAAACGTAGTCTTGCGCTCAGACGGCTCGGTCAACCTCAGTCCTGAGTTGATCGAGCAGGGTCGTCAGTCCTAAAGCAATGTGTAGAATTACGTTAGCCGACTCGGCTGTCGTTGAAGGACGACGACCCATGCTCGACACCATAGAGGACCAGATGACCGTAATCTACTGTTTTATGGAGGATTTCTTCCCGCCCTTTGTGAGAGAAGTAAACATCGTTGGCGGCAGAAGGGCAGCAAATACGAAATCGTAGTGAATGCATATGGGTAAGTGGAGACTATGATAAGTGATCAGGCACTGAGAGAAGAGCTCGTCCGCTACTGCCATCTCTCATACGATAGGAGGCTGGTGTCTGGGACAGGCGGAAACCTCAGCGCTCGAATTGGGGACTCGGAAACATTCCTTATTACTCCAAGCCAGATATCCTTGCGGGAAATCAACATTGATACCTGTGTAACTGTAGACATTAAGGGGAGTAAAATTGCTGGTCCTGATCAATGCGTTCCTTCAGAGGAAACGCTCATGCATGTGGCTATTTATGCTACACACCCAGCAATTAGAGCGATTGCTCACTTGCACCCGCCGCACTGTGTGAGTTTCGCAGTACGAGGCGAGGAAATACCGCTGGTTACTGTGACGGCTGAAATGCGACTCGGTCGGTCTCCCGTCGTTCCGCTCGCCTCTTCAGGGACACGAGAGCTTGCAGAGGCCGTAGAAAAGACACTCGCGGCTAGTGATAAAAACACACGAATGCTAGTTCTGGAAAAGCATGGTGTTGTCTCGTTTGGCGAAACGATTCAGGAAACAATCGATGTGATTGACTTAGCTGAAGAAACGGCAACCAGTGCCTGTATTATTGCATATATGGCCGGTGTTAGAGATCATTGAGAACGTCCCTTGACACCTATAGGATCGGGGCATCGCCCTCCGTACGAATTTTTGCTGACTGTGATTAACGGCGAGATAAAGAATGTAGCCAGTCTAAACGGGTAATCGGAAACCGGATGCCTCTAATGCTTCTCGGCGGAAGCATTTATACAAGAGAGGAGAGGTAAGACATGTGTTGTCCGACCTTATTCAAGCAGGGAGCGCGATGGTAGAGACGG
Organism: uncultured Enterobacteriaceae bacterium; assembly: GCA_964639795.1. GTDB lineage: Bacteria > Desulfobacterota > Binatia > Bin18 > Bin18 > Bin18. The sequence goes on from CAZXFE010000079.1 coordinate 4,078, forward strand.
CTAAGGAGCGTGTAGTGAAAGGCCTCGGTCACGAGCAGTCACAGGAGGGAGCGAGGTTCAAACAGAAGATCCGTGATCGTTCAGCTCAGCTTGGTGTGATGGGATTGGGCTATGTAGGACTGCCCTTAGCCCTGGAGATGGCGACGGAGGGCTTTCAGGTAACGGGGATCGATATCGATGGGAAGAAGGTCGAGGCGGTTAACGCCGGGCACTCCTACGTCTTAGATGTTCCCAGTGCCGATATGGGGAAGCTCGTCACAGAGGAGCGTCTCCGGGCCACCCAGTCTCTTGTGGCGATTGAAGCCCTGGATGCGGTGAGTATCTGTGTGCCGACGCCGCTGCGGAAAAGCCGCGAGCCAGCTCTCTCTTATATTATTGCCGCCGTAGAAACGGTCCGTACCCATCTCCGTCCCGGGCAATTGATTATTTTGGAAAGTACGACCTATCCAGGCACAACCCAGGAAGTGGTGCTGCCGATCCTTGAACGCTCCGGCATGCAAGTCGGGACAGACTTCTTTCTCGCGTTTTCCCCTGAGCGGGTCGATCCCGGGAACGCGCTGTATATGACGCGGACGATTCCCAAAGTTATTGGGGGGATCACTCCGCAGTGTACTGAATTAGCGGTCCTCCTGTATCAACAGTTTATTGAACAGATCATTCCGGTCTCTTCTCCGGGAACAGCCGAGATGGTCAAGCTGCTGGAGAACACGTTTCGTAGCGTGAATATTGCACTCGCAAATGAAATGGCTCAACTATGCCTTACATTCGACATTAACGTCTGGGAAGTCATTGAAGCAGCCAAGACAAAACCGTTCGGTTTTATGGCATTCTATCCCGGACCCGGCCTCGGAGGACATTGTATCCCTATTGATCCCCATTATCTGACCTGGAAGGCTAAAATGAACGGGGTAGAGCCGAGACTCATCGAACTCGCGGGCCAGATTAATAGCCAAATGCCGGCCTTTACGGTGGGACGGATTGCCGATGCGCTCAATGAAAAAGCCCAAAGCCTGCGCGGCGCAAACCTCTTGGCTCTCGGGGTTGCGTATAAGCGCGATGTAAGCGATGTGCGCGAATCTCCTGCGCTCGAAGTGCTGCATAAACTACATGAGAAAGGCGCGCTCTTACGTTATGCAGACCCCTATGTTCCCCACGTGAAGGTCAATGGCACAGACCTGCACGCTGTTGAGCTGACTCCAGAAGTGCTGAATTGGGCCGATTGTGTTATCATGCTAACCGACCACGCGGCTTTTGATGCCGAACTGATCGTGAAACACAGTCCTTTGATCGTTGACTGTCGGAACGCCTTCAAGAACTTCCTTGATTCCCATATCTTACGGCTCTAAGGGTGCTTGTCTACGAAGAAGAATTGGCCGCGTTGCGAAGCGATAACGATATAGAGGACTAGGCATGGGCATTTTGGACCGGATCTTCAAGCGGGAAGCGTCTATGACCTCGCCGCGGCAGGTCGAGGCGAGACAGGACGCTGTGGCCCGAACGATCCAGAGCGTAGCGCTGAAAGCTCAGCCTCAAGGCACGAACAACTATATCATCGTGATCCTCGATAGTTGTCGTTATGATGCCTTTATGGCTGCGGCACCGAAAACAGTCCGTGCCCTCGGTGAGGTGCAGCGCTGCTGGAGCTATGCGTCTTGGACGGCTCCTTCACACTACAATTTGCTCATGGGGTTGCTGCCACATTCGAGTCCAAAACAAGTCTATGCTTCCGAATACTACAAGCAAGACTTTCTCAAATTTCAAGAGCGTTTAGGAGCAGAGAAAGTTGAGTTTAAAAGCTTCGTTCCCCAACTCTTTTTACCTACGTTTTTGAAATGGAAACTCGGCTACCGGACTCATGCCATGGTGTCCCTCCCCGTGCTGAATCCGGCCACGCTGATCAATAAGGATTTCGATACCTTTATCCTTATGCCGACGCATAACGATATGGCTGCAATGGTTGATCGGTTGACCTTCTCTGAGGACCGCCCATCATTCTATGTGCTCAATGTCGGAGAGACCCATTATCCCTATGTCCTGCCCGGCGAGCCGAGTGACGAATGGCCGAAAATTCATGGCGTGCATGGAGTGTTTAAGCACTTTGATGATGGAATGGTTGGCGGTAAGCTGATTGAGACTGAAGCCGACGGTGATCGGTTCTTCGATCAAGATAAACTCGATCTCCTACGCGAGCGCCAGGTGAATGCCGTACGCTATCTTGATGGTGTTTTTGAACGGCTTTTTGATTCTGTCCCACCGAATACCTATATTACCATAACAGCAGACCACGGCGAGCTGTTTGGTGAGGAAGGGTATTTTGGGCACGGACCTATCAACCATGAGAAGGTCTACGAAGTACCGTTTGTTGAAGGGCAACTGCGTTAAGGGTGCTCCCGTAGTTCCGCACACCTCTTCTCCTCATTAAAGGGCCGCCCCTTGGCTTTAGTATCCAGGGTCGCGCTTTCCTTGACCTTCTCCCTTACCGTTATGCGAAGGTTTCTTCCCACAGGAAAATTACACTCAGCTTCGACTGCTGTGTGCAAACACCGCTGGAGCTCGATGAAGAATGGCGCTCAAAATCCCGCTAGACCTTTTCCCTTTCCACTACTCTATACGAGCTGAGTGCTACCATCCGCTCACAGCGGTGTTTCTTCCCCTAAGACCGGTGGGAAATGAGGGAGGAGCATACGTTGCGAACGAGTCGGATTTCGGTAACGCTACGGAGTCTCGCCCTACTCATTATCAGCATCTGTGCCGCGCCTATAACGAAAGGAGAAAAGGGCGCGCTTGCTGGCGGTGCACTTGGTGCAGGGACGGGGGTGATTATCGGCAACCAAGTCGGATATCAAGGCATTGGGGGAGGACTCATCGGTGATCAAATGTATGGGCAGTCAGTACGTCAACACGATATGACGTACTGACTGAAGCAGCACCAGAGAGAGATCGAGCGGCAACGCCAGGAATTGGAAGCCCTAGTCGAGACTACGAACGTCCCCCGTCTTCTGAACCATACTCTTCTGGGTACGGTGGACGGCGCGGACCGTACGACTCCGCCTATAAGCCCGTTAAACAGAATAATTGTTTATCTATGAGGCGCGGTCTGTGGTTGCAGCTCTTTACCGATAGCCCGCGGCCTGTAAATTGAACAGCTCTGCGTAGCGACCGGCCTGAATAAGCAGCTCATCATGTGTCCCCATTTCCAGCGTCCGCCCGTTCTCTAGAACGAGAATCCGGTCAGCCATTCGCACGGTGGAAAAGCGGTGCGAGATCAGGACGGCGGCCTTGCCGCGGGTCAGGTCAGCAAAACGTTGAAACACGGCATGCTCGGCTCGTGCATCTAAGCCCGAGGTTGGTTCGTCTAGAACGAGCACTTGTGCTTCGCGCAAATACGCCCGTGCAAGCGCAATCTTTTGCCACTCACCACCTGACAACTCGACCCCAGAGGCAAAGCGTTTCCCCACGATCTGGTCATATTTGGCCGGCAGCTTCTCTATGAGGGCGTCTGCTTGGCTTCGCTCTGCGGCCAGGGCAATTCGGGGTCGGTCTTCACGGGCGTCAATTTTCCCGACGGCAATATTGTCCGCCGCCGTCATCTGATAGCGGATAAAATCTTGGAAAATGATACCAATCTCCTGTCGCAGTTCGCATAGGTCGTATTCTCGGAGGTCATGACCATCGAGAAGAATACGCCCTTCCGTCGGGTCGTAGAGGCGGCACAGTAGTTTGACCAAAGTTGTTTTGCCCGCGCCATTCTCACCAACGAGAGCCAGTCGTTCCCCGGCTTGTAACGTGAACGACACATGTCGCACCGCCCAGCGGTTAGAGTTGATATATTGAAAGCCGACATTGTCAAAGTGGAAACCGTCTCGGATTGGACGTGGAAACGGGCATGGCTTTGTTGGTGAGGTCACTCGCGGCTGGAGTTCGAAGAAGTCAAACAAATCACGTAAATAGAGGGCTCCATCAGCCACATCAGTAAAGCGGTTCAAAATGTCCTGTAACAAGGTTTGCAGGCGGCTAAACGAGCCTGCCAGAAAGGTCAAATCGCCAAGCGAAAGCTGGCCGCTAACCGTTCGAAGAAGAATGACGGCATAAGCGGCATAGTAGCCGATGCTGCCAACCATGGCAAAAACAACGCCCCAAAAGGTTCGCTGACGAGATAACGTCTGATTCTTTTCGTAAAACCGCACGGATAAAGTTTGGTATCGTTCGGTGAGAAACCGAGACAAGCCAAACATCTTGACTTCTTTGGCTGTCTCATCACTCGTACCGGTATAGCGGAGATACTCAAGTTGGCGTCGTTCTGGTGTCCAGTCGTATAGAAAGGAATAACTCTGCACATTAAAGTGCGATTCGCCAAGAAATGCTGGGATCAAAGTAACGGCCAATAACACAATGAGCCAGGGATTAAAGGCAATGAGGCCAACGGCCAGGAAACCCATAGTGATACTATCCTGGACTTGGGTAAGCACATTGGACATAAGACGAATGCGGCCAGCCGTTTGCTGTCGAGCGCGTTCAAAGCGGTCATAGAAGTCGGCATCCTCGAAGCGGTCAAGGTCGAGCTTGGCCGCGTGCTGCATAATTTTGACTGAGGTGTGAATGGAAAACAAATCGCCTAAGAGGCCATCAAGCAGGGTAATGCCACGAGTCAGTATGTCGGATAGCAGGGCGATACCAAACTCAGTGGCAAGCAATGTCCACACATAAGTAAGCTCTTGAACACCGTCGAGCTGAGTGAGATGGACAACCTCATCAATAATGAGTTTACCGACATACAGTAGGGCAACAGGAATGGCCGAGCGGAGTAGCCGCAGGAGGAGATTCGCGGCTGTCATGAAGGGGCTGGTATCCCAAATCAGACCAAAGAATTGGGGCAGGGTACGTAGTGCCTGAAAGCGATCCTTGAGGCTGAGCGGCGGTTTACCTGTATTCGGCGTGCGTCTGCTTGGTCGTAAAGAAGAGAAAAAAGACCTTAGAGACATAAGAGAAACAGGCTCGTCGCTTTTGTCCTGGGCTGCGCAGCAGCATACCAACGCGGGGAAGGTGAAGATAGTGAAGTTTGTGCATGATCCCTCAGATCTGTTTGATCCCGGCGAAGGGAAACCTATTGAAGAAGGCCCTGGAATAGCTCAGCAGGAAAAAATACGATACACACTGCCGATACCGGCCATTATTAAGAGAGACCTTTCCCAGTGAAGTGATCGAAGGAGCCCGAATGGCTGAACAGAGCCGGCCCGTATTTGAATCGGTCGATGCCGTCCAAGCTGCTTTTGCCAAGCAGAACTATATCACTGATCGTGCGCTTGCACTGACGGTAAAGCTTGCGGCAGAGCTGGAGAAACCTTTGTTGCTGGAAGGCGAAGCCGGCGTGGGTAAAACAGAGGTCGCCAAAGTGCTAGCCTGTGTTCTAGACACCCCACTCATTCGACTCCAATGCTACGAGGGGCTTGATGCCAACACGACGCTGTATGAGTGGAATTATGCCAGGCAGATCCTGCAGATCCGTATGGCCGAGCAGCAACCGGAAGGGCGTGCAACACTTGAGAAAACGATTTTTAGTGATGAATTTCTTCTTAATCGACCTCTACTTGAAGCGATTCGCCATCCAGGCCCACGACCGGTGGTGCTCCTTATTGATGAGGTGGACCGAGCCGATGAAGAATTCGAAGCCTTTCTATTAGAGATTCTGTCTGAGTTTCAAGTCAGCGTGCCTGAGATCGGAACGTTTAGGGCAAAACACCCGCCGTATGTTGTGCTGACTTCGAATCGGACCCGTGAGCTCCATGATGCACTCAAACGGCGTTGCCTGTATCTGTGGATAGACTATCCATCACCGGACAAGGAGCATGAGATCATCTTGCGTCGTGTGCCAGGGATTCGAGCATGCTTGGCTGACCGAATTGTGTCTGTGATGCAGACCTTGCGGCAAGTCGATTTTTATAAACGACCGGGTATTGCTGAGACCCTGGATTGGAGTCGCGCACTGCTCGGGCTTGGAGTGGATGAGCTGCAAGCCGACACGCTCGACGAAACGTCTGGTGTGATTCTCAAATACCACGACGACATTCAGCGTTTGCGCGCAATCGGGGCAGATAAAATTCTGAGCGGGCAATCTGGTGAAGGCGGTGCGGCATAGTCAAACGCGCCTTTGAAAAAGGGTGTAGCCAAGGCTGAGGACTGATCGGAATTGAGCTGAATATATGCCCCTAAAAGACCAGACCCTTGACTTCCCAGGTCTCGGGAATCTCGCAGACCCCGTAGCAGTTACAGGTATGCTGTTGACGCGTACGCTTGAGCTGTGCCGTGTGGCAAAAGACGCACGGCTTCGTGTGACCCAAGGCCGCGTCATCGACGTGTTTCGTTCCCTTCGTGGGATACAGTTTCTTAGTGAAGACGAATTTCGCCTTGCACTCCGGACGAATCTTGCCAGTAGTCGTGCGGAGGAGCAGACTTTCGACCGCGTCTTTAACGCATATTGGTATGGTACGGCAAAGAATGAAGGCTATCGCATAGGGATACGGCCCGAGCTGCTGCGGGGAGAATTCGATCAGGGTCTGCAAGAGGCTCATCAAGACATTATCGGCCAACCTGAAGACGTAAGTGCTGAAGAAACCAGACGAGATCTCAACCTGACCGCGCGCTGGGATGAAGAAGCGCCCCCGATAGAGCAGATCGTGCGAGAGCTTGCGAAGCGTCTAGCCACCCGCCCGAGCCGGCGCGTCCAACCTGCGTCTCGCGGCCTCCGTCTTGACTTGCGTCGTTCGCTTCGGCGCAATGTCCGGTACGGCATGGATATAGTTGAACTCTCTCGTATCAAACGTCGGGTGCGCAAAACGCGCCTCGTCATGTTATGCGATGTGAGCGGCTCCATGGATGCGTTCAATCCTTTTCTACTCCAGCTCATGTTCGGGCTCCAGAAGGAATTCAAGAATTCTCGTACATTGGTTTTCAGCACCCAAGTCACAGAAATTACGCCTATGCTCCGGTGCCATTCCGTCGAACAAACGCTGCGCGAAATGGGCGACAGCGTACGGCACTGGTCGGGCGGCACGGATATCGGCGGCGCGCTTGCAGGCCTCAACCGCGGTGCGCTGCGTGAGGGCTCAGCCCGCTCGACGGTCGCCATTATTCTGAGTGATGGCTATGACAGCGGCGACACTTCCGTGGTCGACCGAGAAATGCGCGCACTCCGCCGGCACGTGCGAACTGTCGTATGGATCAATCCGATGTACGGCGCCTCGACCTTTGAGCCTCGCGCCAAAGGCATGCGTGCGGCCCTACCGTATATCGATCACTTTCTCCCCGCATTTAATGTCCAATCGCTGCGGGTGTTAGTCCGTGAGCTGGCTCGGGTGTAAACGAGTGAGGATTGTCATCCGTGCAGTGGAGGTATCGAAGATGATTTTCACAGATAGTTCTCCCTTAAATACTCATGATAATCTTCAATCCGAGTCTTTGATTTCTTGAGTATTCCTTTAAGTTTCCGGACGGACGAGCTGAGATCATTTTTTACTGGCAACGAAGCGTGGAGAAGAGAGAAGTACTCTGCGACGAGTCGCGTAACTGACTTCCCAGATCGTATGGCATAAGCCTTAGGCTGCTCTATGAGCCGGTCGTCAAGGCGGAGTGTGAGTTTCGGTTGCATATGATGGCTTCCTATGCACCGGCGAAATCTGCGTCAGCAAAATTAGAATACATCCCTGAGGTGGTTCGGGGACCAACCCTCTCTACTACAAATGCACCTCAATGGTTAACGTCTCATACTCAACACGAGGCGCTTTTTTTCGACTGGTCCCACTTTCCATTTCAACGAGTCCTAATGAGACGAGAAGGCCGAGATCTTCGGCTACATTCTTTACATTACGACTTGCTACTGTTGCCAAAGCTCGTATGGAGTCAGGCCGATGGTCGTGGATTGCCTTCAATAACTCTAATCGTCTCGGTGTCAGTACCTTTCCCATTTCCCGAACATCGGAAAAGTACAACCATTCCCCTTGAGAGCGTGCTTTCTGGCCCGACTCTAGCCGCTGAAGAACATCGGTAGCTTCATCAAAAATTGTCCCTGGAGGACGGACACCAATCTTTACTCGCTTCACTTTCATGACTTCCCTTTCACTTTGATTACCTACTTTTGTAAATGCTTCGAGACTTCACGTCGGAACCACTGCGCAAGCTCTCCTACACCGGAGACCTCTACTGGTGATTCCACGCCTCGAAAATGCTGCTGGTCTCCTTGCCTGTGGCGATCGTCATAACCTATAAGGATTTCTCGATCTGGCCCTGATCCAGTGAAGTAGAAGGCATACTTTATCCCTCCTGGAAATGCGCTACTCTTTGCCACTTACCAGATCCGAATTTTTCTCAGGCTTCCGTCGGGGTTCAACTCTTTCTTTTTGAGATGGAGACGTGCCTTTATCTGTGTTGGTCTACTATACCATCATCGAAGAGATACAGAAAGACTTGGGAACAAAAATCTGAGCGATTGCTACCGCTGTAACCCTTGACAAACCCAACCCCGCCCGATTAGTCAGTGGACAGCTTTGTCCAAAGTGGAGTTTTTCCAAAGCGAGGGGATATGCCAACCAAGTATGTTGATGTTGACGGCTATGCTGTGAATTATTTTCACGCTGGCCAAACGACTTTGCCGCCAGTAGTTCCGGATGTGAGCCAGGGCACGCTCTTCCTATATGTCCACGGTGCGGGCAGTAACGGTCATTTTGCTAATAAAATGGTAAGTATTTTGTCAGCCAACCATAGCCCTTTGTCATTTGATTTTCCGGGCCATGGCCGTTCAAGTGGTACGGAAAGTCTCAAGAGTGTGGCCGCGTATAGCGATTTCACCTATGCCGTTTGGAAAGCTCTAGACGTACGGCCAGCCGTCATTATCGGCCACTCCATGGGTGGGGCGATTGCTATAGATCTAGCTTTGCGCCATGCAGACATGATCGAAGGGTTGGTGCTGACTTGCACCGCGGCCAAATTCAATATCCCGGACGAGCTGGTCAAAACCTGGGAATCCGTCATGAAAGGCCGCCAAGGCCAACCTTTTACCAAGGTCTCGTGTTCACCCAAAACACCGCAGGAGATCATCCAGGAAGGCTGGATGGAGCAGATCAAAACAGACCCGCGCGTGCGTTGCTTTGATTTGATGGCGTGTCAGCAGGTTGATCTGACCGCCCAGCTGGGCGCAATCACGGTTCCGACTCTTGTTCTGGCTGGCGAAGATGACGCAACCACGCCTGTGGCTCAGGCTGAAGAGTTACGAGACAATATTTCCGGAGCTCAATTGGCCGTGATTCCAGAAGCTGGGCACTGGTTGCCGCTTGAAAAACCTCGGGAAGCCTGCGACGCAATTGACGTGTTCTTCAACTAAGAGGGATCTCATGAGTATTAGTCGAAAAACTGCCCTTGCGGGTGTCTACGAGCATCCGTTGCGCTGGGCGCCGCATAAAACCCAATACCAAATCATGGCCGAGAGTGCGCGCGGTGCGTTAGACGATGCTGGGCTGACCATTAAGGATGTAAACGGCCTCTTTACCTCAGGCGTTGGCGGCATGGGCATTATTGCTCTGGCCGAACACATGAATTTGAATCCGGACTTCCTTGATTCCAACTCGATAGGTGGCTCGTCATTTGTCTCGCATACTGCGCATGCCGCAGCGGCCATCGCTGCTGGCTACTGCGATGTAGCGCTTATTTTATACGGCAGTAAATGGTCATCGGATCGTTTTGCTATTGGCACGGGCGGCGCTGGCAGCGGCGATCCGCCAGAGCAATTTGAAAGCTGTTACGGCCCAACAACAGTCGGCGATTATGCGCTGACGGCCCAGCGCCATATGCACGAATTCGGCACAACGAGTGAACAGCTGGCCGAGATCGCGGTCACAACCCGCAGGCATGCCTCACTCAATCCCCACGCCAAATTCCGTGATATGATTACGGTCGACGACGTGCTGGCCTCACGCGAGGTATCTTCTCCACTGCATCTTTTGGACTGCTGCATGATCTCAGATGGTGGAGGCGCTTTGGTTGTCACCTCAGCCGAACGGGCACGCGATCTCAAGAAAAAGCCAGTCTATATTATGAGTGCGGCAGAAGCCTGCTCTCACACAAGTGCGGGTATGCGTGATCTCACTGACGCAGCTGCCAAACAGTCCGGTCCCAAGGCTATGGAGCGGGCCGGAGTGAAGCATGCAGACTTTGACATGGCCATGATCTATGACTCGTTCACCATAACAGTGTGTGTGACCTTGGAAAGTCTTGGCTTTTGTAAAAAAGGTGAAGGCGGTTCGTTTGTCGAAAACGGACGTATCGGCCTTGGCGGTGAGCTACCGATCAATACCGACGGGGGCGGGCTGTCGTCCAACCACCCCGGCATGCGTGGGATTTTCCTGGTGATTGAGGCCGTCAAGCAGCTCCGAGGTGAATGTGGGGAGCGTCAGGTCAAAGACTGCCAGCTAGCCTTCTGTCATGGTACAGGTGGAACCCTTGGACTTAGACACAGCGGGGCCTCTCTGGTCTTGGGTGGGTAGAAGGCAGGCAGAAAAAATACGTTGAGGAATACGTCATGGCTGATGAAAAAAAGAAATCAAAACGCCCTGTTCCCCGTGTAGATGAGGAGTCCAAGCCGTTCTGGGAAGCGTGCGCGCGACACGAACTCTACGTCCAAAAGTGTCGCACTTGTAACACGGTCTTTTATTATCCTCGTGCATTTTGTCCCGAAGATCTATCAGAAGACTTTGATTGGCTGAGATGTAGCGGCAAGGGTACCGTCTATACCTTCACAATCACTCGGCAGAATCAGAGTTCCGGGTTTCGCAATAAGGTCCCCTATGTCATGGCCTATGTGGAGTTGGAAGAAGGCGTGCGGATGTTGACCAATATCGTGGACTGTGATCCCGAGACGGTCACGATCGGTATGCCGGTTGAAGTTACCTTTGAAGATATGGCCCCGGAGATCTCGGTTCCGCTATTCAAACCCACCGTGTAAGTCTGCTTAAGTCTGAGAGAGGGGCACGGATGTCGCGCCCAGCTTTCCATTCCATTGCCACAATCGTTCGCTTCTGGCACTATAAGGCCCTATTTCTCAACTAGAAAACTAAAAGCTGAGCCGAACGGCAGGCTATTTAGGATAC